>CAYYJX010000001.1:0-16688 GCA_964471545.1 uncultured Fimbriimonas sp.
GGCATTGCCGAGCAGCACGCCGTGACCCTTGCCGCGGGGATGGCCGCCGCCGGACTCAAGCCGTTCTGCGCCATCTACTCCACCTTCCTGCAGCGTGCCTTCGACCAGGTGCTACACGATGTCGCCCTTCAACGTCTGCCCGTTCGCTTCTGCTTGGACCGCGCGGGACTGGTCGGCGACGACGGCCCCACCCACCACGGAGCGTTCGACCTTTCGTATCTGGGCCTTATCCCTGGTTTGGTGGTGATGGCACCGCGCGACACCACCGAACTGCAGGAGATGATGGCGTTTATGGCGGGTTACGATGCCGGTCCCACCGTGGTTCGCTATCCCCGAGGCACCGACGAGGGTCGAGTGCCGGAACGGCGAACGCCGATTGAACTCGGCAAAGCCGAGATCCTTCGGCAGGGATCGGATGTGGCGTTCGTGGGGATCGGGTCGATGGTCGGCGCCGCTTGGGACGCCGCCGAGCACCTTGCGGAAAAGGGAATCAACGCAACGGTGGTGAACACTCGGTTCGCTAAGCCGATCGACGTCGAGACGATCCAGGCGGTCGTCGCCTCGCATCCGGTCACTTTTGTGCTGGAAGAGAACGCCCCGGTGGGCGGCTTTGGTCAGCAGGTGCTGATGGCGATGCCGGAGTTCGCCGCAAAGCTGCGACTCAAAGCCCTGCCGGATGCCTTTGTGGAACACGGTGCGCAAGGGATTCTGCGAGCCGAATGCGGTTTGGACGCTTTGTCCATCGCGGACGAGGCGGAAGCGCTTATTGGTTCACTTAGAAAAGGTTAGAACTCCAAAGACGGCTGGTCGGTGGGTTTCTTGCCCGCCGACCTCGTCCCTTTAGGCGGCTTTGGTCGCTCCATGGGTCTCCGACGGGAGCCGTGCTTCTCGGTGACCCCTCGGACTTCCGACCAATAGTCGGCTCGCGACGCCCGATGCGCCGCGATCTTCCGTTTCGCCTCTGCGACCGCCGCCAAATGGTCCACCACCGGAGCTGGATAATCCCGACCGATGCGCACCCCGCTCGATGCCTGAAGCTCATCGGGCATGAGCCAAGGTGTATGAATCCATGTGGCGCTCACCCCTGCCAGTTCTGGGATCCATCGCCGAAGAAACTCGCCGTCTGGGTCATGATCTTGGCTCTGCTTGATGGGATTGTAGATGCGCAGGGTGTTGATGCCCGTGGTGCCGGATTGCATTTGGAACTGGCTGTAATGAATGCCCGGTTCGTAATCTAGCCAAGCCCGAGCGGTAAACAGGGCGGTGGGTTTCCAGTGCAGCCAAAGCTGGTACGCCGCCACCGAGGCAAGCATGGCGCGCATTCTAAAGTTGAGCCAACCCGTTTCTTGCAAGCACCTCATGCATGCGTCGATCATCGGGTACCCGGTTCGACCCGTACACCATGCTTCCAACAGTCGTGGGTCTATGGAGTCCTCCCTGAGGCCGTCGAGCGCCCTGACGAAGTTGTGATTCTCTATCGCGGGCTCCGATTCCAGCTTCTGAACGAAGTGGCACCGCCAGTGAAGTCGCTCGTCGAACCCGCGCAGACTCCGCTTCCAGCGGGTGGTTTTAGGATCGTCAGGGTCCAACTGGGCGATTCTCGCCCGGGTTGCCTGCACCACCTGTCGACTGCTGAGATTGCCGAACGCCAGGTACGGGCTTAGCCGACTCCCCGCCTCAAAAGCGGTGATGGGAGAACTGATCCCGCCCAAGAACTTCACCCCTCGGCGATAGAGAAAATCGTCGAGGACGCTTTGCGCCGCCAACTCCCCGCCGCGCTGCTCCACAGTTCGAACCGAATGGAAGCCTAACTCCTTGAGCGTTGGAATCGGGCTGGAATCGACTAGCGGGGTGTCGATGCGGTCGGGGATCAGGACGACAGGCTCGGCCATGCGTTGCTCCCAGTTCCTCGCCCAACCGTCTCGACTTTTGAGCCGCCGAACCACGCCGTTGGTCGGCCATTCCGTAAACGGAATGCGGTTGGCTCGGCACCATTGGTGAACCGCAAGGTCACGCGCAAAGGTGATGGCGTTGCCCGTCTCCTCGTGAGCGCAAATCTCTTCGATTTCGTACTCCCGCGAGAGGTCTTGAAACACCTCCACCGCTTCCCCAACTCGAATCAATATGTTGCCGCCCCGTTCTTGAATCCGGGTCTTCAGGTCGGCAAGCGACTCTCTTTGAAACTGAACGTGGATGGCGTCGGTATCTGGTGCGGTCAGGATGGAGGGTTCAAAGAGGAAGAGGGGGATCACCTGTCCGCGCTCGCAGGCGTGAAGCAGGGGGCGATGGTCGGCGAGCCGGAGGTCCTTCTTGAACCAAACAATCCGAACCTTGGGTTTGGTCGTGTTGGCTCCCATCGCACCGGGTTCTACGGACGAAGTCTAACAACGATTCTTGGGCGAGTTCTCAGAACAATTGGGATCCGATGCTAAAGCAATAGGCGAGTCTAGGGTAACACCGGACCATGCAAGGGCGCGCCATTCTGTTCACCGGAGTCGGAGAAGTCGGACTCGGAGAGTTCGAGATTCCAAACCTAGAACCGGGCGAGGTTCTGATCGAGGTTCACGCCTCCGCGATCTCACCCGGCACCGAAATGCGCTCCCTTGCCGGACTGCAACCCAACAGCGAATCCTTCCCCTTCATTCCCGGTTACGCCGCCGCCGGAAAAGTGGTGGCGACCACCGAAGGAACGGAGGAGTGGGCAGGGAAGTCGGTGTTCACCTCCGGAACCCAGCGAACCACTCTCACCCGAATGTGGGGTGGACATGTTTCTCATGCGGTGGTGAAGCCAGGCAGGACCCTGCAAGCGTTCGACGAGAAGGTCCCTTTCGAACACGCCGCGCTCGCCAAGATGGCGGGGATTGCGCACCGAGGACTGGTGATGGCGTCGCATCACGGAGCAGATGGCCTAAAGGGCGCGAAGGTGGCAATCATCGGATTGGGGCTCATCGGTCAACTCTCGGCGAGATGGTTCCACCGAGCCGGAGCCGATGTGCTTGCGCTAGACCTCACCGCTTCTCGCCGAGAACTCGTAGCAAAGATCGGTGCGGGTGTCATTGCTCCGAACGGGACCGTCAGCGAAACCGTTCGATCTATTTGGGAATCGGGAGCGGATATCGTGGTGGACTGTACGGGCGCTCCCGGGGTTCTGCCCGAATCCATCCGCGCCATGCGGCAAGACCCTTGGCCAGAATGGGGCGCGGGGCCTAAGCTGGTGATTCAGGGCAGCTACCCAGAAAACGTGGTGTTCAACTACCAAGAGGCTTTCCTGCACGAATCCACCATATTGATGCCCAGAGACTGCGCGGCAAGCGACGTGCGGGCCTCCCTGGATGCCATGGCAGACGGCTCTTTCGACGTCAGCGGTCTGGTCACGGAGGTTGTGGCACCGGAGAGAGGGCAAGAAACGTACAACCGTTTGCGGTCGCCAAGCCAAGGCGGCGACCCCAACGCGCTCACCTTCGCCTTCAACTGGCGGGGTTAAGAGAACCCCGCCCTAGTAGGAAAAGCGGGTCGGGGGTACCATGTTAGCTAAGATGGTGAAGTGGAAAGAAGGCGATCAAGTTCGCATCGTAGAGCGTGAGGCAACTCCGGAAGATCGGAAGAATCACCGCTACTACGCCCACATGGCCAACCTGGTCGGAACGGTCCAAAACATCTACGCCGAAAGCGAGATCGCGGTCCGAATCGACCCGGCAACGCTCACTCCCGTCACCCGAGAGGTGCTCGATATCGCCACCAAGCGCATGCGAGAGCGATTCCTAGACGGCGTGAGCGAAGAGCAGAAGAAGCTTTTGACCAAAGAAGAACTCGAATTCGACGTTCACTACATGCTTCTTTGCCACCAAGACGACTTGGTCAAGCCCTGATTTCCCTTTTTCACCCCTTTCACAAGAGCCATGCCTCCTTCTGATTTTAGTTTCGACATCGTTTCCCGCGCCGACATGATGGAGCTCAAGAACGCCGTGCAGCAAGCACAGCGTGAGCTTGAAAATCGGTACGACTTCAAGGGCTCCAAAGCCGATATCCAATTCGAGAAAGACAAACTCACCCTCGTTGCAGACGATGAGTTCAAGATGGATCAGCTCAAGGACATCGTCTTCTCTAAGATGCTGAAGCGCGGCATCGACGCACGCCAAATTAGCTGGACCAAGCTAGAGCCGGCCGCCGGTATCACGGTGAAGTGCGATCTCGAACTTCAAACTGGGATCTCTCAAGACAAGGCCAAGGCGCTTGTCAAGCAGATTCGAGATAACAAGGCCCTCAAGGTCCAACCGCAAATTCAGGGCGATGAAGTTCGAGTGAGTTCCAAGAGCAAAGACGATCTTCAAAAGGCCATCGCCTTTGTGAAGGGGCTCGATCTGGACTACCCGGTCGACTTCGTCAACTTCCGCTAAGAGAAGCTTGATCGTCTAGGGAAGAGACGTCACTACGGCATATCCGCCGCGCATCGTGGGCCGAATCGAAGAAACGGTCACGTTGTGCGGCACCATCGTGCTCGGCAGCGCGCTCTTGCACTGCTCGATAATCTCTTGCTCTGTGAATCGGTTGGCCTCGTGAAGGCACACATGGGCACACACATTGCCCTGATGGAACCAAACCGACGCATCAGCCACATCGTCCAGCCCAAGCAGGAACGATTCCACTTTGCGAAGTACGGCGCCGTTGCCGGAAGCGGTTTGCATAGCGACATTGTCCGGCAAATTTAAACAATTCATCAGTCCATTGTTCGGATGTACAAGAAATCAGTGACATTTCCCGCAATCTTTATCATGGGTGATAGATCGGGCGCGCCTTGAACCTAACGCTTGAACCCAAAACAGCGGGTGTTCCCGTAATTCCACCGGGGACGGAATTCCTGCGGCCGCCTATTGGACAACGGTAAGAGTGTCTTCCGTCGATTCTAGCCGCGAGAGCGATCGGCACGCCTGCACCCAAGGGCACTCTTTGCTCAGCGCCTCGGCGGCGCGCTGGGCGCTTTCCTCGTCCACAAATCGACCGAACACCGCCGATCCCGACCCGGAGAGCCCGGCGTCTTTGGCTCCAAACACCTGCAGCCGCTCAATCAGATCGAGAGACTCGCAGGGTGCAACCCGCTCGAAATCGTTGTAGAGCCTGTCCTCGGCGGGGAAATCCACAAACTCGTACTGCTTTTCGTCCAGGCTCCGGTACATGCCCGGTGTGGAACAACTCACCGAATGCTTGGCGAGCACGTAATGTTCGACGGGCGAAGGATCGGGCAATTTGGTCAGGACTTGTCCGTAACCTTCGCCTCTCGCTCTCCCGCCAACCAGAAAGAACGGAACATCGGCGCCAATCGCCATCGTAATCGCCTTATGCTCGCTGTCCGAAAGGCGCATCTGCATCAACTTTCGGGCGGCTCGAATTACTCCCGCCGCGTCAGAGCTACCTCCACCGAGGCCAGACTCGCTGGGAATCCGTTTTTCAAGGTGAATCGCAACCTTAGGGAAATCGGCAACCTCCATCAGCAGCCTAGCCGCCTTCGTCACCGTGTTCTCTTCGGGAATGGTGGGATCGTTGGTGGTGAAGCTCAGTTGGCTTGCGGGCTCGATAGTGAGTGTGTCGTAAACGGAAACGGCTTGAAAAATGGTCCGGATCGGGTGGTAGTTCCGATGATCGACGGGACCGACCGCCAGAAACAGGTTGATCTTTGCGGGACATTGGACGATCACCTTGCTCATGCGTTTTCCTGGCCTTCTTCGTATTGTGACGCCTGAGAGTTCCCCAGCGAAGTTTGGCCCTGTGATTCTACGAATCCTGACGCGGGTCGGAATGGGGGCGGAGAAGGTGGTTTAAAGGCACCGGAGTCTGACGGAGAGGGTCCGTCCCCAGATTCTTTAAGGAACGGGGGAAGAATCGTTTCGTCCATTCCCTTCAGGTCCGCTTCGCTGAACGATTGATCTTTGGGCATCTGGTTTTCCGGAACATAGACCGCCCGCGGGAAATGCCCTAGATCGAGTTCTTCGAGGGCGGTATCGATTGCCTGCAATTGGGCACGAGCCTCGGCGATCCCGGTCAAGAACAGCTCCGTGTCCAGTGCAGGAGATTTGCCCGTGAGGCGATAGCTGAGAACCTTCAGCCGCAAACTATCTAGGGTGGTGACAAACACGGCGGCCTGGGCTTCGGTGCGGTGCACCCCGGCCAGAATTTCGCTGTAGTGCGCGCGATATTCGGCAATGTTGCGATCTGCAATGCCATAAAGCGCTTTCGCTTGGGCATCGGCCGGCATCGCCGATGGAGCCGAGGGTTTCCGCCGAACGACGTGCTCCGATTCCGCGACCTCCTTGAAAATCAGATCCGCCCGCCGCAGAGCCAGATAAAGCGCGTTTGCGATTTTGTCCACGGTTTGGGGCAGTTCGTAAAGATCGGCAACGCCGTTCTTGCCCAACTTAGCGACTGCTTGCTGAAACGCGTCCAGGCGTTCGGAGCAGTCGTCCCACATGGCTTTGAAACGCTGGTGGACAAACAGCTTCTTAGAGGCCATGCCCCAAGCCAGGTACCAATGCACCGCCCACCCCGCGGCAATGAGCGTGAGACCGGTGAGCAAGCCGGAGAGGGAGAATCCCACCCCGTCCAATATTCCGATAATGCTGCCCGTCCAGAGGATCTGTAGAATGATCCGCCGGAGCGAGAAAACTTCACGCAGGTGGATCCGCCTGTCATGTTTGCGGATCTCATCCATAGCCATAGGTTACGAGTTTTTGCCCCATTGAGGTGCAATCGGATTGATGCGATTACAGCAGATTTGGCTGCTTTTGAACGTCGGTGAACTCGCGCTCTACGGCGTAGGCGGCGGCAAGTAGCTGCTCGTCTGCCATGGGCGCACCCATCAGTTGCAGACCAACGGGCAATCCGTCGCTGTAACCCACGTTCAACGAGATGGCGGGAGCACCGATCATATTGGCCGGGATGGTGCAGTAGTCCAGCAGCTTCATTGCCAACGGATCCGCATCGAATTCACCCAACTTAAAGGCCGTTACCGGACTGGTGGGCGAAACCACGAAGTCGAATTCTTGGAAAGTCTGCAGGAACTTCTCGCGCATGTGGGCTCGAACTTGTTGAGCCTTGGTGTAGTAGGCGTCGTAGTAGCCTGCACTCAGTGCGTAGGTGCCGATCATGATCCGCGCCTTCACCTCGTGTCCAAAGCCTTCGCCGCGCGTCTTCTCGACCAAACCTACGTGCCCCTTTGCCTCTTGGCGAGCGCCGTAGCGAATGCCGTCGAATCGAGCCAGGTTGGAGCTTGCCTCGGCGGGAGCGATGATGTAATAAGTCGTGACCCCGTACTTGATCTCCTCGATGGAGACTTCGGTGACGGTCGCACCTGCGGCTCTCAGGCGATTAAGGGCGTCTTGAATGAGCGCGGCCACCTTCGGGTCGCCTGAATCGCCGAACATCTCAACCGGCAGTGCCAGTTTCATGCCCTTTAGACTGCCTTCCTTAAGCCCGGATAGATCGATTCCCGGCGACTTCATCGAGGTCGAATCCATCGGGTCGTGGCCTGTTGTTGCGGCAGCGAGCAAAGCGGTGTCTTCGACGTTCTTACCGAACGGTCCGATTTGGTCTAGGCTCGAACCAAACGCGATGAGTCCGTACCGGCTGCATCGACCGTAAGTGGGTTTGAACCCAACGATTCCGCAAAGAGAGGCGGGCAGTCGGATCGATCCACCCGTGTCGGAGCCCAGGGATAGCGGCGCCAAGTTACCCGCGACGGCGGCGGCGGACCCACCGGACGAACCACCGGGAGTGCGATCGGTGTCCCAAGGGTTTCGGGTGAGTTTGTACGCGGAGGTCTCGGTGGAACTCCCCATCGCAAACTCATCGAGGTTGGTTTTGCCAAGAATCACCGCGCCTTGCGACTTCAGCATGGACACCACCGTTGCATCGAACGGAGGCACGTAGCCCTTCAGGATTTTTGAAGCGCAAGTGGTTTCGATCCCGGTGGTGGAGATGTTGTCCTTGATCGCCACAGGCACGCCCGTCAACAGACCTGATGAGCCGGAGTCCAAAAGTGCCTGTGCCTTCTCGGCCTCAGCGATCGCCTTCTCGCGATCCACGGCAAGGAAAGCGCCGTAAGTGGGATCAACCGATTCAATGCGATCGAGGAAAGCGGTGGTGACTTCAACCGCCGAAAGCTCTTTTGCCTTGAGCTTGGTGCTCAGTTCGGCGGCGGAGAGGGAAGTAATCGTGTCTTGTTGGCTCATCGATACTTACTCCTCGATGATCATGGGCACGAT
The DNA here is from genome assembly GCA_964471545.1 of uncultured Fimbriimonas sp. Lineage (GTDB taxonomy): Bacteria > Armatimonadota > Fimbriimonadia > Fimbriimonadales > Fimbriimonadaceae > Fimbriimonas. The sequence continues at coordinate 8,256 of CAYYJX010000001.1, forward strand.
GAACAGACCCGCTTTTGAAACCGGGGCGTTCTTCAGGGCGGCATCACGGGGAAGCATCGGTCCCACCACATCCTCGGCCCATGCGTTCACATGAGAGACGGCGTGGCTTTGGCCTTCGGCACCGCCCATGTTCAGCGAGGCGATGTCCGAAAAGTGACCCAGCAGTGCGTTCAATTCGGCCTGAAAGGAAAGGACCTCTGCCTCGTCGAGTTCCAATCTCGCCAATTTGGCGACGTGGCGTACCTCATCGAGAGAGATCGACATAGCGGTTGGATTATAGCCTAGGGGACCCCCTTCCTACCACGGGCGAAGACCGGGTTTTGAATTCAAACGTGCGGGCTACCGCTCGCCAATGGAATCAGGCAGAATCTAGATCGAGGTCGCAGACAGTTCGCTCATGCACAAACCACCCTTTACCGTTGTTGCCGGAGTGGTTGTGTTCTTGTCCATGCTCGGCATCGCTCGTGTGGCGGTGGAGAAGTCCCTCACTCCAAGCGGAGTGGCAGGCATCCTCGCAAAGCCCCCTGTCATTTCCAACGCCTCGATTCGGTGGCGAAGCTACAACGAAGACCTCTTCCTTGAATCTAGGCGAACGCAGAAGCCGATGTTTCTCTGCTTTGTGGCTCCTTACAGTTGGTACGCCGCCGCCAATACGGCACGCTTTTCCAACTCGCCGGAAACGAGCCGCCTTGCAAACCGCCGATTCTTGAACGCCAAGGTGGATCTGGGCGAGCGTCCCGATCTGGAAACCATCTTTCTTCCCCTTGGTCGCACCCAGTTCTTTGTGGTTTCCGACCTAACCATGCTGGTCGTGGACTCCGACGGCACGTTGGTCGACTACCTTCTCTCCACCACGCCATCGCAAGCCATTGGTCCAGAACTCGTTGCGGGCTTTCTCCAGCGTGCGCTCGGGCAAATCGAGCGCCGCCGCAAGGACCCTTCTTTTGTCACCCGCGGGGAGGAAGTTCGATTGCAAGATGCGCGGCGTCTGGAAGCGAAGTCCGCCATGGGACTCCCGTCGTTTATTGATGCCGGAGAGCGGCTGGAACAGTCGGTTGAACCCCGGACCGGTCTTCTCGAGTTCGGTGGAATGTATCGTGTTGCCCCTTCTGCGTTCCGCTTCGGAATGCGTCTAAACGCACCGTGGGCGAAACAGGCCCTCGAGAAAACCATCGGAAGCAACCTTTTCGATCTTGTTGACGGTGGATTTTTTAGAATTGCTCGCGCCGGAGAATCTCCCCTGGTCGATACAAGCAAGCGTACGTTGGGCAATGCCGCGATGCTGGAAGTGCTGGCCATGGCGACCAAGCAGTACGGCCCCGATCCATTCGACTACGCTTACGTCCGCACGTTGGACGGTCTTCTGAACGACCTTTTTCGCTCGGAAACTTTTGGCGTCTGTCGCGTGAGCGACCAAACCCTAGACGCCCGATCGCCGCGTTCAACGATCACCTTCCGAAAGATTGCGAGGCTGGATAATGCCGAGCATCGAACCATCCTTTCTCGTCTCTTGACGTCGACGAAGACGGGGCCGCAGGGTCTGCTACGCATTCCTGATGAGGGTCCTCCCGCCGGACTAGATGCCGCGCTGTCCGATTATCGAAAAGTGGGGCCGCCAAGTCCGCCCATCTCGCACCCGGGGCGAGTCGACGTCGTGATGTACTCCTTCGCCCGACTCCTGCGCGCCGCTCGGTATCGGGGTGACCAAGACCTGGTGTTCTCGATCGGTTCTGCCCTGGACCGGTTGCTCACGGAAGAAGCGGTGCTGGAGACGCCGCCGATGTTCTTTGGGGGCGAATCTGGTTCCTTTGTTGGATCGGGCCTTGCCATTGCCGATGCCTGCCTTGCCGACTATGTCTGTACCGGGCGCCTTGAGTCGTTAGAGAAAGGAAAGCGCGCTCTCAACTCCGTCATCGCCCGCTTTTGGGATGAACGTCGGGCTTACATCGCGGCGAACCTGCTGGACCCGGTGCTCCCCATTCTCGGCGAGCAACCTTCGCTCTCCGATGCGGACGCAGAATCGTGGACCGCTGTATCGCTTCGTCTTCTGCGAGACTACGGCTACCTTTACAGCAACACTCCCGAAGGCAAGGGTTACCTGAGCGTTGGCAACCGCTTATTGACCCACCTAAGCGGTGCGCTCAACGAAACTCGGTTGGTCACGGCCGCCTTCTTTGATGCGGCGATGGATTACGCCGATTCCCAGCATGTGATCGTTGTTGGGCCAAAGGCGGTTGAACAGGCGTCGCAGTTGGTGCAGGAGTATCCGGCTCGTCCGATCTTGCCTGCGACCGGACCCGTCCGCCCCGACCTCGTAAAGCGCGGTCCGGGTTACTACCTAATCGATGGCGCGAAGACCGAGGGACCGCTCACCAAGGCTCAAATCGCGGCAAAGATCGCCCCGCTTCCCCGGGTGTAGTGCCGGTCGTCACCGACCCCGTGGAAAGAGTCCCGCCTTTTCGGGCATAATCTCCCTCGGACAGGTCGCATAGTGGTCTAGTGCGCCGCACTCGAAATGCGGTGTGTCGCAAGGCACCGTGGGTTCGAATCCCACCCTGTCCGCCACGAAGAAAGGGCACCCATCGGGTGCCCTTTCTTCGTGTTGAGGTTCATGGTCGGTGAGAAATCACGCGGGTTCGCAGAAAGGGTTCGCGGCGTCAGCAAGCGAACCTTTCGAAGCGTAGCGCCATCCCACCTTCTCCTAATCTCCTAAGCAGGTGAGAGATCGAAAGAGAACGCGGAAAGTGTTCGCGAACCTATTCGACGAGGTGTTCGTGCTCGCGGTAGCGACTTACTCGATCTTGTCGATATCGACTTTGTTCTTTTCCGCCGCCTGGAACATCTCGCGCTTGGCTTTCGCTTTCTCGCGAACCTCTTTGAACTTGTTGGATCCGGCGGAAGGTACGGCTTCCTTAGGCTGACCCTGCTCCGGAGCGGGCTCGCCGGAGAGTGCCTGAATCTTGTTCAGAACGGCCTTTGCCCGAGCGTCTTTCGTGGCCGATTCTGCGACCGGACCAACTTTTGGGCCAAGAATGTAGAAACCGATCGCTCCCAAAGAAACCGGGACGAGGATCCACTTCACAAACTTGCCCAACGGGGTCAGCTCCAGAGCCATACGTTTCTAGTTTACGTTGAAATCGCAATCGTCGCGCCGAAATGGGCTCTTTGGGAAACACGACCGTGACCTACGGCAACGTAGAATCTAGAGCCATGGCAGACCCGAACTTCCCGCAAGCTACCGATGCAGATCAACCTGTGGCGGGAATGGCAGAGGTGTTCGAGGACGCCATCGACCTGCATATCGATCTAGTCGACACCGTGCCGATGGATTCGACACATCCTGGTTCTCTCAGCGCCTATCCGTTGCCTCTGTTGAAAAAGCGTGGGGAGCAAGAAACGCGGCGATTTCGCACCGTTATCCTGGAAAACGACTACCTAAGGGCAACCTTTGTCCCCGCGCTAGGCGGCCGCCTGCTTTCGTTCTTTGACAAACGAGTAGGGCGTGAATTGCTCTTCTCGGGGAGCACTTTTGAACTGAGAGAAGGGTCTGAAAGAGGCGTTTGGGCGCCGCAGGGGCTATCCATCGACCTGGACGAGACACCCCGTGCAAACGGACTCGGAAACGTCGATTACAAGCCGCAGCCGGGAATGGATGAAGCCGACCCTGCCGCGGCTTGGTTTGGTGAGACCTTTGCGTGCGGAAAAAACGGATCGCGAACGAGTCTTCACTGGTGTGCCGCGGTCGGGCCGGGTCTCGCTGCGATCGAACTGGAAGTACGTGTGGGAAATCGCGACCGGTCGTCGAATCCTCTGGCACCGACGTTATCCTTCTTCGGAGCGAAACAGCAGCAAGCTCAAACGGTCGAAGGGAGCGAGGCTATCTATGTTGCGGGTGACCAGGGCGGGATCGCCCTGATCTTTGAAGAAGGCACCTTGGAAGCTGGAGGGGGCGCTCAAGATCGAATCTCTCTTCGACGCACTTTCGGAACCTTTGGAATCGCGCCCCGGCAGCAGGATCGTTTCCGCGTGGTTTTGATTCCCGCAGTGTGGAGTGTCGCCGAGGTCGCGGGCGCTTCGATAGCGGTGACGGAGGCAGGTGTGGCGCTGCTGAAGGAGAATTCGTTGCGCTTCCACTCGACGCAGCCGCTCCTTGGAGCGAAAGTGGAAATCCTCTCTTCCGAAGGCAGTTTTGCCGCACCAATGGACTTCCACCCGGAAAAACCCACGACGGTGCCGCTCGAATCAATCCCGGGAGACCTTCAGACCGTCGCGATTGTGAGTGCCGGCAATCACGTCGTTCTGACCATTCATCCCGCAACGGCAACGGACGTTCCGGCTGCTTCCCGTCTCGAATACCAAAATTCGGAGGCGGACTCAAATCCAATCTCCAAAGCCGAACTCACGAGAGGGCTTTCGCGCTTTGAGACCCGCATTCCGGCTGGAGTGGGGTTAGCGATAAGAGAAACCATCGCCACCGACTATGCAAAGGCGGATGCCTTGATAGATCAGGTGCTCACGTGGAATGGAGACGACCCGCTGGCTTGGTGGCAGAAGGCGGTGATCCGACGACTCGGCTCTTTACAAGAGGAGGGCGAGGAAGACGCGGCCAGGATGAACGCACACTTCCTTGCTCCCCTCGAGCCTGCGCTGCGGGCAGAAGCGTTCCTTGCCATGGAACAGACCCACGGAAAAGATCCTCACCCGCTGGTTGAACCGCTCACCGACAATCCCGAGAACCTGGTGGAGGTTGCATGCCTCTATATCGAGCATGGGTTCTATGTGGATGCAGGACGGTGGATCGACGAAGCCCTGCGCCATAGAGACCTAGCGATCCTGCATTATCTACAGGCGTACCTGTTCCTCACGCAAAGCCAGATGAAGGCGCAAGCGGCCGAGCACTTGAGCCGAGCCGCTAAGTCCCAAGAAACGCCCCTACCTTGGAGGCCGATCGAGCGCAGGGCAATCGCCGCATTGAGCGAAGCATTCCCGTCCGACCCTCGCCTTCAGCGGATCAAATCGGTTCTGGATCAGGCTTTCCCGAGAACCTGATCGGAGGTCCGGAAGTGCATTTTGGCGACCTTAGGGAGTGCCTCGGCACCGTGCATGGCAACCAGTTTCTTACCGGGTCCAATCACATTGGTCGCGCCTTTGGGAAGTTCCATCCCGAAGTCCTCGCCCAGTCTTTTGAGCTTGTTGAGAAACTCGGCTCGAGCAAGAATGGAGGCTGCCGCGACCGCTAGATCGGCCTCTGCCCGTACGCGGCTGACAAATTCGACGCCTTTGCCCTTTTCAAAGAGGGCGGCTTTCACCACGTTTCCGCCCGCGGCGAACTGGTCAGAGATCACGCGTTTGGCATCCACCACTTCCAGCACGTTCTCAATGGCGCGAGCATGTCCCCAGGCAAGCAGCTTGTTCAGATTTCGAAACTTGAGATACAACTCGTTGTACTTCTCTGGGCCAATGGCGATGATCGAGTGCGGGCAGGTGGCTTTGATGGTTTGAGCCAGCTTCAGCGCCTGAATGTCGGTGAGCTTCTTGGAATCCTTCACTCCGTCCAACTCGGCGAGGTGTTCCGGGCCCACATAACAGGCGGCAATGACAAGGGGACCAAAGAAGTCTCCCTTGCCACTTTCATCCACGCCGATTCTTCCGTCTTCTGCCATCTTTCGCCACGTTCTCGCCGTTCTGGGTCCACAACCCAAACGGGGGACTAGACGGTACCCGTTGCCGAGGGCTCTTTTGCCAACGTCGCCGAGTCGGGCGTTGCCGAGCCCGCTTCGGGGTCGTCCGGAGTCGAAAGAACGTTTTGCTCTTTCGGCATGTCTGTGTCTCGGAACCGTTTGTCTAAGATTGGAGCGAGTCCGCTCAGACCGAATCCGATGCCCATCACCGCATAGCATGCCTGCACGCCCAGTCCCTTCAACAACTGACCACCCATCGCTAATCCCACGGGCTGAACCCCCATCATGATCATGTTCTTGATGGACATCACCCTACCGCGGTAAGAGTCCGGAACGGCCAACTGCATGTACGTCATCATCGGTAAGTCCACGAAGGCAATCGCGATTCCGGCGATCACGTTCCATAGAAAGAACAGCCAGAAACTCTTGCTGAACGCCATCAGGAACACCATCAAGCCCGTGGCACCGATTGCACCCGCAAAGGCCCAGCCCGGCTTCTTGATCTTGATCTTCGAGACGAAAAGGCTGGTGACGAACAAGCCGGCAACGAACCCGCCTTCGATCAGTGCCAGAGTCTCTGGCTTGCCACCGAACCACCTTTCGTTGGTGGCGATGTACACCACGAAGAACGGTGCGATGAACAGGCTGATGCCGAACTGAGCAAGGATGCTGAGGTAGATCACCCGGTCGGTTTTGGCAAAGCGCAAGCCCGCCTTTATCTCATCTCTGGTCGATTCATGCTGTTCGCCCGACTTCTCCGGCTGGATCAGCGGCAACAGTTTGATGAAGTAAGCCGAGCCGAGGAAGCTCGCCATATTCACCGTCATCAACGAGATGTAGAACCAATACGGGCTCAACTTGTAGAGACCGGCAAGGATCGCTCCGGATACCGCCATGCTCGCCAGCCAAATCAGCTGATCGGTCATGAGACTGTAGGCGTTTGCCTGCAAAAGCTTGTCGGTCGGAACCAGTCTCGGAACCGCCGCGTTCTTTGCGGGCATAAAGAACGATCGCGCCGTGCTCAACAGGAAGCCGGTTACAAACAGGCTCCACACGGGCGGAGTCTTGCAGATCGCGGTGACGATGATGAATCCGGTGAGGATGATCGCCGCCGCGAGGTCCGACCAAAGCATGATCTTGCGTCGATCGATCTTGTCGGCAAGGGTTCCCGCGTAGGGACTGAACAACAGGTAGGGAAGCGTTTCCGCCGCCCCGACGTAGCCAACCATCGCATCCGAGCCCGTGACCTTGCGGACCATGAACAAGAATCCAAGGTAATAGAGGGCGTCGCCGAAACGCGAAATGACCTGACCTAACCAAAGGTCTCTAAACGAGCGAATAGCAAATAAATCTTTTGGAAACATAGGCACCTTGCCCACGATTGATATGGGCGGACCCACGGATGAGGTGGGCAAAAAGGGTTTGGGCACCAGACGAGTAGAAGGCCAGAGCGGGCAAATTGCCACGGGGCCGGATTAGGAGAGATCGTCGGTCGGTGCGGAGCGAGATCCCTTTTCAGCGTTTGAGCAAGGTCATATCAGTCCAAAGAAGATACCCAACTGGTCGATCCGGGAGTTCCCGTAGGCAGATTGTCCTACTGGGAAGAAAATGTCGTGAACAGGGCACCGGATCCGGAAGCGGTGGAACCGCGAACATCATCGCAGCCCAAGGAGTCAACCTTGGGTCGTCGAAGTCCACCTTCGACCAGAACGGTGGAGCTGGGGGAATACCCCTCCGTCGACCCGCGATTTCCAGACCACGCGCTCGGACCTCACATCGGACACTCCCGGTATTCTTGCAAGCATATGTCGACTCGAAAAATCGCCGCCATCTTCCCCGGACAGGGTTCTCAAACACCCGGCATGGGCAAAGACTTGTACGATTCTCACCCGGCGGCTCAGGCGGTCTTCGGAGCGGTTCAAGCGGCAACCGGAGTCGATATCGCCACCCTTTGCTTTGAATCAGATTCCGCGACTTTGACGCTGACTCAAAACGCCCAGTTGGCGCTTTACACCACCTCTGTCGCCGCTTACGAATGCCTCCGATCCTCTGGCATCGAGGCCGAGGTCTTCGCCGGACACAGCGTGGGTGAATACGCGGCAATCGCATGCGCGGGCTGGGTTTCTATTGAAGACGGAGCGAAGTTGGTGCAAACCCGAGGCAACCTCATGGCGGCGGTTGGAGACATGAAAGATGCTGCAGGCAACCCGGTGGTGGGTGGCATGGCGGCGGTGCTTGGGTTAGAGCGTGACGCCATCCAAGCGGTTCTCGATACCATCGACGGAGTGGTGGTGATCGCCAACGACAACTGCCCAGGACAGTTGGTGATCAGTGGCGAGAAGAGCGCGGTGGAAGCGGCGGCGCCCAAGCTCACCGAAGCCGGAGCCAAGCGGGTTCTTCCGCTCAACGTCAGCGGAGCTTTCCACTCTCCGCTTATGGAAACGCCTGCGAAGGAGATGCGAAGTGCGCTGGATGCGACCGCTTGGACCGATGGAAAGACGGTCTATGCCAACGTCACCGCCTCGGCGGTTCAGTCTGGTGGTCAGGGCTCTTGGCCGCAGTTGCTCGAAGACCAACTCCGATCCCCAGTCCGCTGGACCGAATCCGTTCAGGCGATGCTGGCAAACGGAGTCACCGACTTCGTGGAGTGTGGCGCGGGTCAGGTTCTTGTTGGGTTGCTTAAGCGGATCGATCGCGAAGCCCATGGTCACTCGGTGATTGATACGACGACGCTCGACGCAACCGTCGAGGC
>CAYYJX010000001.1:16698-76499 GCA_964471545.1 uncultured Fimbriimonas sp.
GATGAGCGGAATGCGTTTTCAAGATCAAGTGGTTGTTGTGACCGGGGCAAGCCGAGGAATCGGTAAGTCCATCGCCGAGGCGTTTGCCGCCGAAGGGGCGAAGGTCGCTTGCGTGGCAACCACCGAAGCCGGAGCGAAGGCAACTGCCGACGCCATTGGAAACGGTGCGATCGGTCTCGCCTGCGACGTCAGCGACGCTACCGCCGTCGACGCGATGGTGGAAGCGGTGATCGAGCAGCTCGGCACCCCATCGGTCATCGTCAACAACGCCGGAATCACTCGCGACACCCTGATGCTCCGAATGAAGGAAGAGGATTGGGATCGCGTGATGGCGGTCAACCTGAAGGGTGCGTTCTTAGTGACCAAGGCCGCCAGCAAGAGCATGATGAAGGCTCGCTACGGTCGAATCGTGAATATCACCAGCGTCATCGGCCTTCACGGTCAAGCCGGACAAGCCAACTACGCGGCTTCCAAGGCGGGCCTCATCGGTCTCACCCTTACTACGGCTAAGGAGTACGGTAGCCGAGGCATCACCTGCAACGCCATCGCCCCCGGGTTCATCGAAAGCGATATGACCGAGAACCTGCCCGAGGAGTTTAAGAACGACGTGGTCAGCCGTGCGCCTGCGGGTCGACTCGGAACCCCGAAGGACATCGCCGCGGCGGTTCTTTTCATCGCCTCGCCCGATGCGGCGTACATCACCGGTCAAACGCTTACCGTCGATGGCGGACTCTTCCTCTAAAGTCAGGACTTAGAGCGAAGAGCCTCGAATCACCAAGTTCGCCTGGAGGATCGCCTGTTGATCGGCGATCCCCGGATCCTCTAGGCGATTTTTCATGAAGTCCCACGCCATGGTGCACATCTGTTCCGTAGGTTGAACAACGGAAGAAATGGGCGGATCCATGTATTCCAAGTCATCAACACCGTCGCACCCGATCAGGGCAACGTCGTCGGGCACTTTTCGACCCGCATCCAGGACGGCACGGTAGGCACCCACCGCCATTTCATCGCTGAAGGCGATGATCGCATCAAACCGTTTACCTTCGGCAAAAGCAGCCGAAACCACCTTTCGGGCCGCTTCTTTAGTGGCGCGCTCCGCAACCAACACGTTCGGTTCGAATCCAAAGTGGGCGCTCGATTCAAAGTAAGCGTCTCGCCGCGCATCTCCCTCGCGATTGCCCCATCGGTTCACCAAATAGGCAATCTTTCGGCGACCTCGACTCACCAGGTGGTGGAATGCCTGACAGGAACCGTCGTGCAGATCGACGCCGACATAATCGCCTTTCCGATGGACGTACACACCTAATCGAACAACGGGTGTGCCTGGCTTTGGCTCCTCGTCGTCGTCAATGATGTTGAACGCAAGAATTCCGTCGCATGCCCAGTCAGAAATTGCGAGCGGCGTGGTCTTAATGTCACCCCCCGGGAGGGCGGCGGAGACCCTTTTGATGACCAGCTCGTGCCCATCCAATGCGAGTCGGTCGTGCAGCACTTTCATGACGTCCGATTGAAGTCGAATCGTGGTTCCCGCCATCCAGAGAGAGATGAGGCGCGTGCGACCGCTTACGAGGGCGCGCGCGGCCATGTTGGGGCGGTAACCAAGAGTCGCGGCGGCTTCCAAGACACGTTTGCGTGTGGCCTCCGGAATGGAAACATCGGTGCGTCCGTTTAAAACGTAAGACACCGTCGTACGCGAGACGTCCGCAAGTTTGGCGACGTCAACGCTCCGTACGCGACCGGGAGAAGTCGAATCGTTACTCATATAGCCGGGGCAAACAATCCTAGGTCCAAGCGAGGCAAGAATGACAAGACAATAGCCGGATCATGAACAGCGGCGTCTCAAGTCCGATAAACGGATTTATTGTATGCCGGCGGCGAATGAGCGACTAGGTCTAAAAAGGGACACTTTCGCGCGACTTGCACGGTTCTTCCAGGCACGGCTAGAGCGGGTGCGAATATTGCGAATCAAATCGCAAGGATTCAACCTTTGCCCGGGACCCGATCACACGAATCCGAGAAGGGGGTATCTTTGCTGGGATTATGTCCCAGGACATCTTAAACCGCGTCATCAAGGTGACCGTGAAGGAACTCAGCGTCAAGGCTGAGGACGTCACCGAAACCTCGAGCTTCACTGAGGATCTCGGTGCAGACTCCCTCGACGTCGTCGAACTAGTCATGGCTTTTGAAGACGAGTTCGGCATTAGCATCCCCGATGAGGAAGTCGGAGAGATCAAGACCGTCGGCGATGCCGTCAACTACATCTCGAAGAAGCTTTGAGTTTAGAAAAGCCTAGCTACGTGCCCTCCGGGCGCGTCGTGGTCACCGGTTTCGGGGGTCTTTGCGCTCTCGGGACCGGAGTCGAGAAATTCTGGCCGGAACTCCTCGCCGGTAAGTCCGGTGTCGGCAAGATCACTCGACTCGACCCCACAAATTTCACCACCCATATCGCCGCAGAAATGAAAGATTTCAATGCGAGCGATTGGATGGACCCCAAAGAAGCGCGCCGCGCCGATACCTTCCTCGCCTTTTCGCTGGCGGCTTCGCGCATGGCTCTCGAGCACAGCGGTCTTCAGCTCGATGAGGAACTCAAGGCAGAAACGGGCGTACTTATCGGCTCCGGTATCGGCGGTCTTACGCTGATGGCTGAGCAGAGCCGCATTCTGTACGAACGCGGTCCTTCAAAGGTCTCTCCCTTCTGGGTGCCTTACATGATCGCGGACATGGCTTCCGGCATTGTCTCGATTCACTTCGATTTGCGCGGACCGAACCACAGCGTGGTTTCTGCCTGTTCCACGGGTGCCAACGCTCTAGGCGATGCTTATCACATCGTAAAACGAGGCGATGCACGCGTGATGCTGGCAGGGGGTGCGGAAGCTCCGGTGAACGAGATTGCTCTTGCGGCGTTCTGCGCATCGCGCGCGCTTTCCACCAACAACGACAACGCTTCGACTGCTTGCCGACCCTTTGATAAGAACAGAGACGGTTTTGTCATGGGCGAAGGTGGTGCGGTGCTTGTGTTGGAAGATCGCGATCATGCGATCGCTCGTGGCGCAACGATCTATGCGGAAGTGCTCGGCTACGGCATGAGCGCCGACGCCTATCACATCACGGCTCCCCACCCTGAGGGTCGAGGTGCGGTTTCGGCAATGTCGAAGGCGATTCGGCAAGCCGGCATCGAGCCCGAGCAGATCGGTTACATCAACGCTCACGCAACCTCCACCGAGATCGGTGACCCGATGGAAGTCGGTGCGATCAAGAAGGTTTTCGGCGATCACGCCTACAACCTCAAGGTCAGCTCCACCAAGTCGATGCACGGTCACACGCTCGGAGCGGCGGGTGCTTTGGAATCGTTGATCTGCATTCTGGCGATGCGAGACGGAATCGTTCCGCCGACCATCAATTACGAAACACCAGATGAACGCTGCGATTTGAACCACGTCCCTAACGTGGCTCAAGAAGCAAAGTTGGACTACGTCCTGAACAATTCGTTCGGATTCGGTGGTCACAATGTTGCGCTGGTTTTCGGCAAAGGCAACTAACCTTCAACAATCTCATCATGGCGGCAAGGCTACTGAACGCTTTGCCGCCTTTTTGCGTCTTGTACATAGGCTGGTCGGTGTTGACCGACTTACAAGCCAATGAATTTGCCTCTCTCGCCTGAAGAACTAAAGGGTCCGGCTCTTATAGATTGGGTCGATCGCTTTTTGGCGCATCTGGCACCCCGGCGATCGGCGGCGACGGTTCGAGCCTACGGCGCCGATTTGCGGCAGCTTTTAGAAGACTTGGGTGAGAGTCGCCCCCTTTCTTCAGACTCTCTCAAGAGATACCTACGCGCTTATGCGCTCACACCCGTGACCCGCGCGCGCAAACTCAGCACCCTGCGCAGCTTCGCCAAGTATTTGAAATCCCAAGGGGTTCTCTCTGCAGACCCAACGGAGATGCTGGAAGCACCCTTCCGAAGGCGCAGCCTGCCTAAAGCGCTCAATACGGGACAAGCCGGCGCGCTATTGGACCAGGAGGATCAGGGAAGGACGCCCAAGCGCGATCGGGCTCTCCTAGAACTGCTTTACTCCGCGGGGCTTCGGGCAGCAGAATTGGTTTCCGTAGACCTTAGCCGGATCGATCTCGACCAAATGTCGGTGGAGGTTATTGGTAAGGGCGATAAAGAGCGACGGACTTACTTTGGAAATACCTGCGCGTTCGCGATCCGGGAGTACATTTCCACAGAGCGAGTAGCCACGCCGGAAGAGCAGAAAGGGACGGTCCGCCGAGGACAGGCGATTCCACTGTTTACCAATGCAAAAGGGAAGCGGCTGACAACAAGGACTGTTCAGAACGTGGTGAAGCGGTGGGCGCTCTCGGTGGGGCTGGATCCGTCCATTAGCCCGCACACCCTGCGACACAGCTTTGCGACTCACCTTTTGGATGGGGGTGCAGACTTAAAAACCGTCCAACAGCTGTTGGGACACACGAGCCTGGAAACCACCCAAATCTACACGCACGTCAGTATTCAGAAACTGAAAGAGGTGGTGGAACAGGCGCACCCGATGGGCGCCAAGAAAGAAAGCTAGCGCGCCTGGATCATGAGGGAAAGATTGCCGCTTACACCCAGGTGCTTGCCCGGCGGAAAATCTTGTAGTTAATGGGTCGGCGAACGTTGGCGAAAACAAAGTTCGGCCAGCCTGCCATGAAGTCGAGTTCGTAATCGTCCGGTGGGCTGATCAGGACCAACGGGACGCCCTTGGCGATCTCATGTCCCATCTTCGCCATGGCGAAGTTCTCGTAACCCGCAATCTTGTTTGGCTCTTCCAGGGTGGCGAGAAGGTCTACAAACATCAGGTCCGCGCCTTCAGACGCATCCAGAGCCTCTTGCCAATTCTCGAAACTGGCAAACTCATCGCTCGGGTGAAACCCTTGCTTTGCTTCGGAGACCATTTCCGAATCCTTTGTAATCAGGATGAACTTCATCGAACCCTACGAACCCCCAACGTTGTCGACCAACCCATGACAGGCGTTAGTCAAACCGCCCAACCCTAGCGGATTCATGCCGCTGGGAACTGAATTCTATCAGAATCACACCGATAATGGTGGAATAGATCAGCCAGATGCGGCGGATTCCACTGAAAGGCTCTACAATCAAGTGGAGGGTTCTGAACCTCTTTTGAACCGAGAGTGATAAAAAGGGGAACCAACTTTTCCACGATATATGTTTCTATAACTGATATATCCTCGTTTATCCATCAGTCGTGCATGATAATTAAACAAGGAAGGGACCAAACGTGGCCCGACCGATGGACAGGACCAGAACAGCTATGAACATGATCGAGATTCCAGAATCGAGCGTCAACGCGCGTAGCGAACAAGATCTGCGCCGCTTCCAAGAGATGATGGGCGAAACCAAGCGCCGCGCCTACACCATGGCGCTCCAGCTCACTCGCAATCCTTCGGATGCCGAAGACCTCGTCCAAGACACTTTCGTAAAGGCATGGCGCGGGTTTGATTCCTACATTCCTGGCCGCCCATTCCTTAACTGGCTCCTTCGCATCATGCAGCGAGCCTACTTAGACTCTCGCCGCCGCGAGAACCCGATTCGCAAGGCAGAATCCCTCAACTCGATGATTTCGCCTTCCGACGGTGAGGTCCAAGAGCTTCCCATCGCGGACAAGGGTCCGAACCCGGATGAAGAAATCCTGTACGGCGAGTTCCGAGATCACCTCTACGCTGCGCTCGACCAACTTCCGGAAGTCTATCGATCGGCAATCCAGATGTGCGATATCGAGGGCTTGAGCTACAACGAGATCGCCGACATCCAAGACACGACCATTGGCACCGTCCGATCGCGAATCCATCGAGGTCGCCGACTCCTTCGAGACATCATCTCGAAGAGCGGCTACCAGTTCCCGCGATCCTTCTAACTCCGGCTTCATGCCTGTTCGAGGATCCTGTCCATAAACGCCCAGAGGCTTTTCTCTGGGCGTTTTCTTTTTGACCGGCTTCCGCAAGCGCTGAGAGATAGGTTTATGGAGATCCTGAGGATGCAAGACACCTTCTCGCTGGGTGCGCTGGTCGGTTCCACGATCATTTCAACACCGCACGAAGCCTGTGAAGAAGAGAATCCGGTGAAGACGATCGAGCCGACCACCGCGCGGGTACCCGATGTTGTAGCCTACTTTCTGGAGACGTAAACGGCCCGGTGAGAATAGTCGACGATCAGCTCGCGACCCTCAAACAATCCGCTTCCGATATTGCCCGGCTCATGACGCCCACCCCTAAGTGCCCGCGTCGTGGGATCGATCCCGACCTGATTGAGCTCGATGGTCTCCGTGTCGAACCGAACGCCTTTAATCTTCGACTTCTTGCCTTTACGCATTCCGCCGACTCCGCCAACCCAACCCGAATCTTCTAGAGGCATATTGCGCTCTTCGGCAAGCGACTGTGGGAGCGACATCGGTTCGTTGGCGCCTGTATCCAGCAACATTGAGTGCTCAACTTCCTCGCCCGATTCCAGAATCACGGTGGCCTTTACATACGGGCGACGTCCTCGCAAGTCGATGGGAAGTCGAGCGTATTTGGAGAGGTTCGGTTCCCACTTAAGGGGCAGGTGTCCCAACTCCTTGGTTTTGTAGTCGATCCGAACGATGCGATCGACGAAGTAGTCGTATCCGAGAATCCCGTCGATCCGAGTCGACATCAGCTTTCCGATTCCGCCGATCGGTGTCCCGATGGCAGGAACCGAGATTTTTTCGCGAAGGAGGTCGAGAGTCACCGATTCAATCCGCTTTGTCGTGACGGAACCGCCGGTTCCGATCGCCTCCATCTCTCCGACGACTTTCAGCCCAAGCGTTTCGATCAGCGAGTCGTCGATGACGGTCATGCCTGCGCCGGTATCGACAATGAACCTTAAAGCCGATGGCCCCGTGTTTTCCTTAAGGCTCTGGGTGTTAATGGTCGCAATGGGGAGCGCACGAACCAGTTCAATGCCAACTGATCGGGCCGGAACCGCAACCGAAAG
The DNA here is from genome assembly GCA_964471545.1 of uncultured Fimbriimonas sp. Taxonomy (GTDB): domain Bacteria; phylum Armatimonadota; class Fimbriimonadia; order Fimbriimonadales; family Fimbriimonadaceae; genus Fimbriimonas. The sequence continues at coordinate 23,711 of CAYYJX010000001.1, forward strand.
CACCCCGGTGAGTCCGAGGCTCATCAGCAAGGCAGTCGCGGGGGCAATCATTTCATAACCTTACGATGAAATCGCCGCTATTCATCGCGGAAACCGCCGTAAGACCTAGTGGAGAGAAGGTGTTTAGTGGAGGCCCTTCCCTTCAAAACGATCCTTCAACTTTTGCTCGATCCCCGAGGCGACCTTTGCCGATTGGTAAGCAAGCATTCCGAGCGGAGAGCGGCCGTAGTGCACCCAGCGGTGCCCTTGAACGGTTCGTTGAGGCTTCCATCGGCGCTTGTACGGTTCGTCGCCTCTCAAGAAATCAAACGTAGTCTTGCCCTCTTCAATGGCTCGCCGAATGATGGCCGCCACCAAAGCCGTTCCCGGCGAAAGGGACTTTGCTTCAGGATCAAAACCCGACTGGTAGAAATGAACGGTGTCTCGGTGAGACAGTGCGTAGACCGCGCCAATCGTTTTTGTGCCGCCGTTCTCCGGCGTATGGTCCAATAACGTGAGCCACAGCAGGCCCTGCTCCACGGCCTGAGGTGCAAAGGCATGGTGAAACCGTTTGGTCTTGGCAAAGAATGCGCCAGGCAGCCCTCGCTTGGTCCAACGCCGATGGTGGAGATCGAAGAACGTTTCAAGGTCGGCCGCCACCGACTCAGACGTGGCGAATCTGACCGTGAGGGCCGGATCTCGCAACGCCTTCCGGACATCGTATCGAAGGCTCTTGCTCAACCCTTGAACGTAGGCGTCAAAGGTCGCGGGGAGATCTAGCTGGAGGCACACCGAGCTTCGCGTACCAATCGGGGATGGGTTTGGGAACGAAACGCCTAAGTCGTCTCGGCAATCCATCCAGTCGAAGAACGACTGCTTGCCAATGCGTTCGGAAAGCTCGGCTAGCACCTGCGAGCGGTGTTCAGACCGGACAATCGGGTGCAGGTAATCAGTGGGACCGGATCCCAAGAAGCGAAACGTCTCCCCACCGAACGAGGTACGAACCAGCGGCACATATGCGACCGGACCGGAGGCATTCGCCGCCTCCCAAACAACCACTTTCCTCGCTAAATGCTCGGCAGCGCTTTTTTGCCACGCCCAGCTTTGAAAAGCGGTCGCAAAGGGATCATCCTCAAAAATGCGCTCCCAGTCGGCCCGCAAGGAATCCGGCATGCCGTTCACCGTCTTCCATGTAAGTTCATACCGATCCATAGGGGTTCTCAAAGAGGTATCGCTAGGAGTGTATCTTGCGGCTATTTCTTCGTCGCAAAGTAGGCGGCGGCAAGGATCAGAACCACGGCGATCCCCTGATTCACGGTGGGCTTCTCTTTAAACATAAAGACGGCGAAGAACACGAACGTGCCAATCGAGAGCACTTCCTGAATGATCTTCAGTTGAGTGACGGTGAGAACCTCGTTCCCGATTCGGTTCGCCGGAACCTGAAAGCAGTACTCCACCAGGGCAATGAGCCAGCTCCCTAAAATCGCAATCCAAATGGGTTTCTCTTTGAACTTCAGGTGACCGTACCAAGCCAAGTTCATGAAGGCGTTTGAAAGCAACAGCAAACCCACCGTCGTGGCGACTTTTCGCACCATGCCGGGGAGTATACGAACCTATGCCGGTGGCGAGAGGAGCTAAAAGAAAAAGGACCCCGACAAACGCGGTCGGGGCCAAGATCGAGTTACTCGCGCGATCGTTGTCAACGCGAGACCACACTTCGGGCTCAGGCGTATATGCCCAGAGGATTGAACTTCTGCCCTAGAACGATCTCGCTGTCTCCACCCATCCAGTGGTCCAGTGTCGCGGAATAAACCTCTCGAAAGTCGACTTTGAATTTTAGGTCGCCGTCGGCTAAGTTTGCCAGATCGGGAGTGCCGCCGTACAAACCGCCTTTCACTTTCTTGCCAATCAAGAACATAGACCCGGCCGCGCCGTGGTCTGTTCCAACGCTCGCATTTTCTCGCACGCGTCGACCGAATTCGGAGAAGACTAAGACAACCACCTTGTCGGCCTTGCCAAGCGCCTCCATCTCCGTTTGGAATGCGGTGACGGCATCGCTGAAGCGCTGAAGGAGGTTGGCGTGGGTGTCTGTTTGTCGGGCGTGAGTGTCAAAGCCACCTGCCGAGAAGTAGACGACACGCGTTGCGGGAGAAGCGCCAATCAAGTGCGCGATTTGCTTGAAGCCCTTGCCGAACGGATCGTCTCCGTAGGTTTGCTTCGGCGTGAACGTCTTCAACTGCTTGGTAAGAACCGACATGGCGTCAAGGGCGGTTTTGTTCGCTTCCTGAACGGTTCGCAGGGGGCTGTCTCCCATTACGTCGTTGCCTTGAATCTCCCGAAGCATCTTCTCCGAGTCGGCGTCGCCGATCATGTTCTGCACGTCCGCCAGAGAAGCGAAGCAGGGGATGCTGGCTTTATCGCCCATCAGAGCAATTGGCTTTTCCGTCGAGAGACCTAGGGCGACCACCGGATTCGTCGGACCCGTTTTTAGCTTCTGGTCAAAGTGGCGACCGATCCAACCGTACTTCAGCTTGTCGTCCGGACTGGCCGATTGCCAAATGTCCATCGACTTAAAGTGCGATCGGTTCGGCTTGGGGTAGCCGACGTTTTGCACAATGGCGACCTTGCCTTGCTTGTACAGGTCGTGCACGCCCTTGAGCGACGGGTGCAAAGCGGTGGTTTCGTTCAGCTTCAAGACGTCGGTGTCTTTGAGGCCCAGGGTGGGTCGGTTCTGGTAGTAGAGCGAATCGGCGTAGGGAACGACCGTGTTTAGAGCGTCGTTACCACCCGATAGTTGGCAAACCACCAAGATCGTGTCTCCGGTTGCCTTGTTGCCCTTGCCCTGTCGCAAGAGATCGGCTTCCGCGATGGTGGATAGCCATCGAGGCGCGGTGAGGCCAACGGCGATCAAGCCACCTTGCTTGATCAGATCTCTTCTCGATAAAACATCACTCATCGTTGTGGCACCTGTTCGTTCATTATCGGACGATTTGTCCGTTTGTTGGTAAGCCCTGACGGAGCAAATTGGAGAATGTTCGACACTCCCGGTAAGATCAGGACATGAAAGGGGGCGGGTTGCGCGTTTCGCACGTGGTTCCAAGTTCAATCTTGGCCGTGGTGGTGCTTGTCACCTTCACCGTCCTTAGGTCTTTCGGTCCAGAAAGCACCATCCGCCTTTTCCACCAAGCGGTCATCACCTCGAACCTTCAAGAAGTTTCCGAGCTGACGGAAGAAAAGAACCCGAACGACCCTGCGGTCATGGTTCTTGCCCAGCGAGTGAGCTATCTCACCGACCGTTTAGGGGCTCGGTACACCATTCGTAGAAGCTATCGAGATCCTAACGAGCCAGGACGCGTCTATGCCGCCGTGGAGTACCGGCTCAACGGGGCCCCTCCGGTTGCGATGGTCTACGTGGTCGATCGGTCGCCGGGAAGATCGGGCTGGGTGGTGAACTCGCGACTGACCCAGCGTGCCAACGCCTTTGCTTCCGGTCTCTAGTTTTAGGTTCAAATTTGGAAACGGATCACCGTGATTCCACGAGATAGTGGTTGCTGCACGCTCCATTGGAACCGAACAACGTTGGGAACGGGTTTAATACGGACAGAATGCGACAACATGGTCGGGTTAACCTAGTTGCCTTGATTGGCGTTTCCACGGTCCTGCTTTTAGGGGCTGCCCTTGGATCTGCGTTCCTCAAAGAGTCTCTTTCGACGACCGCATCTAAGTTCATGGACGCTCTCGCACGAGGCGATGCCGAGACGCTGACGGATCTCACCTACCGGGGCGATTTCACGCGTGAGCAGATTCTCGATCAGTGGAAGTTCTCCACCCAAGTGGCAGGCAAGCACTACATGTTCCGCTGGCAGATTCTGGACGAGAAGCAAGCGGACGAGGATCAGGGCACCGTTCAAATGTTCATCTGGCGTAACTACGGTCCTGGCTCGTACGAAGAGCGCTACGGTTTGGAGCTGCGCAAGGAAGAGGGCAAGTGGAAGGTGGACGTTTCCGGTATCGCTCGCAACATGTATCCCGGGCTTCCGCGTCTTGACGGAACGATCAAGTAAACGATCGTTCTAACACAAAAAAGCCAGGTGGCTCCTTCAGGAATCCACCTGGCTATTTCTTTTTGTGCGCGTTGTTACGATCGGGGATTGTTGACGCGAGCTTCGATCACGAGATCTTCCAGGTTGTAACCCGCTCGTCGAACTTCGTCCTTCATCATCTCGAAGATGCCGTCCGGAAGTTCCAGGCCGTCTTTGGTACCGTCGGCGTCTACCACGAGGGTGACTTCAAATCCGTCCGGGTTGAACCGAGCCACGTAGCCTTCCGCCGAGGAAAGTCGGCTTGCGAGACGAGCTTCCTGAAGGGTGGAAAGGATGCGATAGACGCTGACTGCGTCGATTCGACCACCGCTTGCCACAATTTCTTCGTGAATCTGCGATGCGGTCAGGGGTCGATCGGCCGCTGCCAACACTCGGATAACTTCAACACGAGGATTGGTGATGCGGAAACCGCGCTCGCGTAAAGCTTTGATTGCTGTTCGCTCGTAGTCGAGCGCTGATCCTGCACGTGAATTCATAGGTTTTTCTCCGTTTTTCGCAAAAAACGTCACAAAAAGGGAGGAAATTCGCTGAAAAACCGCCCTGGTGGTAGCGATAAAACGTTACCACACCAAAGGATAACGAAATCTCAATCACTGAAGTTCCGTGAAACAGCAAAGATGCAAATTGAGAATTGGGTGTATTTGAACCTGATTGTGATATAGTTCCATCCGACAGCTTCGACCGCCTCATTTTTACGGGGCTTGCCGGTCGTACTGGAGGAAAGATGCAGTTCTACAATCTGAAGACTCGCTCTCACGTTGATGTTCCGGAATCCGACGTCAAGAAGACCAAGATGATTCGCAAAACCAAGACGGGCGAGCAAACTCGATACGCCTTTACCGCCGTTCACGAGGGCCAAAAGCTCTTCAAGTTCGTCAACGAAGCCACTTACAAGGCATCGTCGGCTCCCGAAGCGTAAGTTTCGGCATTAGCAATTTCTTAAGCGGGATTGTCCAAATGCGGACAGTCCCGTTTTTTGTTGTCTGTGTCACCTTTTCGCACTTCGACTGGGGATCGCCAACGGAAACCGCCAATGTTAAACTTGGTTGATTCCGGTCATCCGGGGTGAACCTGACTGGAGCAGTCGGCGTCGGAGCAAAGATATGGCCCTCAGCGAACGAGAAAAAGTTGCCCACCTGCTAAGGCGGTTTGGGCTTGGCGCAAGCGAGTCCGAGGTCTCTTTTTACAGCCAAGGAGGATATGAAGCCGCCGTTGACGCACTTCTCAACTGGGAACAGGTGCCTGAGCAGGTTGAAATCTCCGCAGATGCCCTTCGGAACGACAAGGGACCGTCGAACCCGCGCGCCTGTGTAGCCTGGTTTGGCGCGAACATCATGACTACGCGGCGCCCCCTCGTGGCCAAGATGACGGTTTTCTGGCACAACCACTTTGCCACCAGCCTGGACAAGGTGACCAACGCTAACTTCATGGTTCAGCACGTTGAGACGTTGCGGACCCACGCCACGGGCAACTTCCGAACCCTCCTGGAAGCCATCTCTAAAGACCCCGCCATGCTTTGGTGGCTGGATAACCGGGAGAACATCAAGGGCCGCGCCAACGAGAACTTCGCCCGGGAGGTCATGGAGCTCTTTACGCTCGGAATCGGCAACTACACCGAGAAAGATATTCAGGAAGCGGCAAGAGCCTTCACGGGCTGGCAGTACAAGGCCACCGGACGCAATTCCGAGCGACGCGGCTTTGCCGAATTCGTTTTCCGACCCAACCTTCACGACGACGGCGAGAAGACGATCTTCGGCAAGACGGATCGCTTCACCGGCGAGCAAGTGCTCTCGACGCTCTGCGACATGCCTCGCACCGCCGAGTTCCTTACCGAAAAGCTTTGGGCATGGTTCGTGAGTCCAACGCCCAATCCGACGGCGATAAAGAAGTACGCGAAGGTCCTCTACGACTCCAACTACGAGATCAAACCGTGGCTAAAAGCGGTGATGCTCGGACCGGAGTTCCAGAGCGACCGCACTCCGTACACGCTGGTGAAGAATCCGCTCGAATTCTGCGTTTCCACGGCTCGTGCTCTCGGTATCGGCGAGATAGCGGGCGCAAAGTTTGCGGAGGTGGGTGAAAACCCAGACGCCAAACGTCGGCAGGCGGCGCTCATTGGCGGAGTCACGACGGTGATGAAGAACCAGGGCATGGAGCTTCTGTATCCGCCCGACGTTGCCGGCTGGAAGATCGGCACGAACTGGATCTCGACGGCAACGATGCTGGAGAGGGTCGCGTGGGCGCCCAAACTGTTCGCCACCGCCAACCGGATTAAGGACGTGTCCAAAAATCCGGTTTACGATCTGTTGGCACAAGACCCAACGCCGCAAGGGATCGCCGCTAAGCTTTGCTCCCTCTTTGATGCACGGGTGCCGGGCGAAAAATTCGACAGTCTGACTCAGGCGGCTACCAAGCTCTCGGGCGGAAAACTCACCGAAAGAAACGCACTAAATGTCGCGGTTGGGGTTACGCGCTTAATCTTCGGTATGCCGGAGTATCAGGTCGGCTAAGCACCCGATGTAAAGGGACGCACCGCTTCTGTGAGCAATCGATGAAAGTGGTGCGTTCCATCTTCTCGCGCAACCGAGTATCGACCGTGTTTGTAGAAGCGCGATCGAATCCCTCGCTGAACGGCTTCCACCACCACCTCATCCTCACGCTCAACGCGGTCTAAGGCGGCTCCGGCCCCCTCGCCCATCTTGCTTGCATCCCAAACAAAGCCGATGAACGACACTCGGGTCAGTGCGGGTCCCAGCGGCTTCACTACGTTCACGGAGAGACCCCACGGATAGAAGTTGAACATGAGGTTAGGGAAGAACCAGTAGTAGTAGGCGGCAATCGGCTTCCCGTAGTCTGGGCTGCTCGGAGGGAGATCGAAGACGGCCTCTCCAGGTTGGCCGTAGGCAAGCTGAAGCACCCCGTGGGGAAGCTTCTCCACGTGATAGTTGCCGTAGTCGAGCACTGCGTTGAGGTCGGCATGAACGAACGGGATGTGGAACCCTTCCAGATAGTTGTCCACGTAGAGCGCCCAGTTCGCCCGAACCATGTAGTCCCGGGTCCGCTGAGGCTCGGGCTGAAACTCGTGGACGGGCATCCACGCCAATCGCTCGATCATGGGCGCAAAAACTTCTTCCGCGGAGAACGTCGGATTCGCGGACGCAAAGAGGAATCTTGCCCACTGGAAGAAGGGAACCTTCGGGAGGTCGTCATCCTCGCAAGGGAAGTTCTGCACCCCTTCGAACTCGGGCATGTGCTGAAACTTGCCGTCGAGCCCGAACCGTCTTCCGTGGTAGCGACATCGCAGGAATCGCTCGTTGCCCGCCGCTTCGCACACGGTCATCCCCCGGTGGGTGCAAACGTTGGCAAAACACCGAAGCCGGTCCTCCATATCTCGAACGAAGACGATCGGCTCGTCCAGCGATCCCTCTAACAAGATTTGAGGCCAAGTCGCGCCGGGAACTCGCACTGTAGAGTCCTCGCCCACCCATTGCCACGATCGGGCGAACGCTCCCTCCAGCACTTGCGGATAAACCGTTGGGTCGGTCACCAGCCGCTTGTCTGGCGTCTTTGCCAAAGAGATGTCCGGATCGACGTGCATGACCACATTATGCTGCGAGCCTGCACGGTTCCAGGAGGCGCACCGAGGTGATAAAGAGAAGCGTGCCGGTCGGCTCCGTATTTTTGCCGGTATTCCCCGATCGGTGGGAAAGCCGGCAATTTTGCCGTAGGAGAATTCACCGGGTAGGGAGGATTCTAACCCTGCGGTTCTCACTGGGGAATCGCGAGACCAGAGGTTGGGCGTTCGTCCTCCGACTTCCTTCGACGGCGCCCACTTTTTTTGCCCTCGACCTCGGATCTCAAGGTTCTCAAGCGTTAACGGAAGGCGCCGACCGGAAGAGTCACGATCTTCTCATCCAGCCTCTTGGCGGCTCCGGTAGGAGTCAGAAGCACTCCGCCCACAAACGCATCCGGCGCGATGGACTGCACGTATTGAATCCTCTCGATGGCACCGGGTGGCAGCTCATTCTGAGGTTCAAAGTCCACTGCAAAGAGTCGTCCGTCGCGGGTTTCCAGCAGGAACGGCACTTCTTTGTTCTTCACGGTTCGCAGGTGGAAGAGCTCCACGCCGATGTCCGACATGGTGCAGAGTCGATGCAATTCGCACGCGAGAAAGGCTTCCATCTGGCGACGTTTACGATCCCAGTCTGAGGCACCGGGTGATCCGGCAAGAAACTCGGCGAGGCCGGAATCGATGAGATACGCCTTAGGCGTGCGCGTGAGGCGAACTTCCAAATCTGCCGACCACGCGGGAACGGTGAAAACCAGGAACAGTGCCTTCAGGAGATCGAGATAGCGAGTAAGCGTGGTGGCGGCAATGCCTGTCTCGCGGCTCAGGCTAGAGACGTTCAGCGTCGCACCCGTTTGCGTGGCAAGAAGCTTCAAGAGCCTCGGCAACTGGGTCAATCCTTCAATGTTTGCCAAATCGCGAGCGTCGCGCTCGACAAGGGTTCGGAGATACGACTGGAACCACGCCTCCTGACGTTTGGGCTGCCGAGCCAATGGCTCTGGGAAGCCTCCCGTAGTTGAAACCTTGGGCCAATCCGCCACGGTAAGCGGAGCGGCGAAGAACTGATCGTCCCAAACTTCGGGTCGAAAGAAGTCGTCCACCAGATTGCGGTTGCTTCCTGCGATCTCCGCTTGCGTCAGAGGCCAAAGTTCAAGCACTTCCATGCGTCCCGCGAGCGACTCGCTCACTTTTGGCAAGGCAAGAACGTTGGCACTCCCGGTAAGGAGGAATCGCCCGGGTTGCCGATCTCGGTCGACGGCGGCTTTGATCGCTGGGAGAAGTTCCGGAGCCCTTTGCACCTCGTCGATGGCAACGGGCAGACGTTGGGCGGCGATAAACCCCGCCGGATTCGCTTGCGCACGATACAACGTGTCCGGATCGTCGAGGGTGACGTAGGTGAACCCAAGGTCGGCGACCAAATTGGCTAAGGTGCTTTTGCCCACCTGCCGAGGTCCAACGATCATCACCACCGGAGTATCGGCAAGTGCGTCTCGTAACCAGGGCTCCCGCGTCCGTGCGAACATTCCGAAAAGGAGAATACCGACGATCTCGCGTTTCTAAGTTCAAAAGTGGAGAAAAATTCACCACAGCAGCCTCGGAGCGGTCTCTACTGCAGATTGGTAAACTTCATCTATCCGTGCGAGCATTCCACCGCGCCCTGAGAAAGCGGCAATCGGCGATCAAGTTGATTTTTCAGCTTGTCCTGGCTTGTGTGGTCTGGTTCGCGGCAATCGGCGCCGCGTTCCCAAAATCGGTTGCGGGTAAGCATTGTCCCACCGCACCGGTGCAACAGGTGGTCCGAACCGAGAAGTCGGTCGGATGCTGTGCATCCAAGGGCAAGTGCGTCGAAAAGGTTGTGGTGTCCACGCCTCTTCCGGGTGAATCCCACTTCCAACAGTGCCTCTGTGCCGATAAGCGATCCAAACAGGTCGAAAGCGGATTCGAGGTGGGGTCTGCCTCGATGCCTGCCATCCTAACGGCTTTCCCTGGAATCGCTTTGTCGCTCGAACCCATCTCGAAAGAAGCTCCGGCTGCACGCCTTACTCGGGTTCCGAGTGGGTCCAGGCAACCAAGCGTGCCACCCCCCAACGCTTCGTAGGCTCTCGTCGCCCAGACCACGCTCTCGATTGCTCCCTTCAGATTGGCAGCTGGTCTCCGTCACGCGTTTAAACCTATGAAGCAAATCATCACGTTAACTCTCGTCGTTTCCGCCGTCACCGCTTTTGCCCTGCGCCAAGAGGTTTGCGAGTGCAAGCCACTGCCCAAGTTCTCGGCAAAGGCTTCCGATGGCAAAACTTATGCCTCCGCCGAACTGGTGAAGAAGCCCACGGTGATCTTCTTCCTGAAGGCGGGCTGCCCGCACAATCCAAAGTCGGCGCCGCTGCTCAACAAGCTGAAAGCGGCGATTGGTCCAAAGGTTAACTTTGTGGCCGTCACCAACCTGTCGCAGGCAGAGGCAACCAAGTACGCCAAAGAATTGGGAACCACTTTTCCGCTTATTGCAGACGCGGAAAAGAAGATCGTCAAGGGGTTTGGAGTCTCCAACAGTCTGGATTTTGCGCTCCTTTGCCCAGACGACAAAAAGGTCGCCAAGACCTGGCACGGTTACAACCGAAAGATCATGGGCGAGTTCCTAACCGAACTCGCGAACCATAAGGGACCCAAGAAAGTGGCCTTCGACCTTAACTCGGTTCCAAAGGGTCTTCAATCCGGCTGCGGATTCTAAACCCTTCGTTCAACTGGGTTCACTTTCGGTGAACCCAGTTGAACATCTTCGTGGGCGTGAACGGTCGCGTCACGTTCCCCGGAACCATCTCGGTATTGATCTTCGTCAACGCGTCCAGGTTCAAGTTTCCGCCTGTTGCCGCATAAGGGTCGTACTTCACCACAAACGATGCCCCCCCGCCGGGAACGATATTGATTCCCCCGCGCGGACCCTTGCCGCCCGCCAACAACATCCCGGTGATCTCCGCGTTCGAGCTCTCCACCTTGATCCCGCCGTTGGCGGCGTAGATGAGGCCCGAAGTCGTTGATGAACTCGTGGTCCAAGTAATCGCAGTGGAACTCTTGTTGAGCGAAATGAAGTTGCTTCGCATCAGGACCATTTCTCGGGTTTGGAACGGACTGCCTTGGGTGTCGATTTTGTATTCGGCACTTGGCCCGTCGCTGTACTTGCCCTCGAAGACAAGGGTGACGCCCAAGTTTAAGAGTTGGCCCAGATTCTCAACGTTGCCCTTCACGTACACAACGTTGTCCTTGGGATTGGTGGAATTGGGCATCAGCCGAATCTGTTGCCCTTGGCGCACCAACAGATCCCCGTCGATGTAAGCCGGGCTTTGGATCACGCGCCACTGGTCGCCCGCACGCTGCGGATGGGTTGCGCTGTCGACGGACTTCGTGAATTGGTTGGCATCCGGTTGAGTGGCGCGAGTTTTCCAATTGGTAGCCCATTTGGCGACCGTTTCTTCATTCGCAAAGTCGATGGCGCCCGGCATGGCCACCACTGTGTCTGCCGCGACCCCTGCGAAGTTGCCCGATCTAGGAATGGCAGGCGAGCGGTAGTTCTTCTTCCCATTTGGGTTTCCAAGCCATCCCGCCTCCTGGGTGCGCTGCCAAACACCACCTTGTGGCACCAGATAGTTCCCCTGAATATCCAGGATGTTAGGGTTCTCATAGGTGTTCTTTTGCCCAGAGGAAGGGTCCCAGCGGATGCCCTCGTTCGCGATCACATGCGCGTCTCGGCCATTGGGAGAGAAGGTTCTGAGCCCTTGGTTCGTGGTGATCTGAATGCGGTCGTTCGACACAATCGCGCCTGCTGGGAAGTAGAAACTCTCCGGCGGCGCGGCCTGCTGCACCACAGTTTGGCGAGCGACGATTTCTCGATCAAACGTGCCCGTGAAGGTTGCTCGGATCACGCTTTGCGTGCCGCGAGCGGTTTGCCCGGTCCCTTCGACCGTAAAGGTGTGCGTGTACCGGCGGATGTCTCTGCCGTTCACCTTCATATCGGTTTGAACTTCTCGGTGATTCACCAACGTGGCGCTTTGGTTCCCGATCACGGTTTCGTTTCCGTTGATCGGCATGACCACATCCTGTCTGTTTAGGCGAAAAGGATAGGACAGGTCGCTGATCATCATCCGGCGAATCTGATCGAAATACACCTGGTTGGCGCTCTCAGCCAATGCATCGGCTTGAAACTTATCGGTGGCCTTGGCGGCGTTCAACTGCTGTCCAGAGGTGAGAGAAAGCACTCCCAGACCCAGGACGCTGAACCCGAGCACGAATGATAAGGCAAGAGCGGTGCTCGATCCGCGCGTATGGTGCTTGGTCATGGAGGAAGTTCTCATCGGTTCATCAACATCACTCGGCTTTCGAGCTTGAGGTCGGCACCCAATTCGCGATAGCTTCGGTTCTTGGTGCGGGGTGAGTAAACGATTTGGAGCGCCAGCACGTTCGCCACATTGATGCGGTCGGAAGCGGCGGAAACGGTTGGATCGACTTGGTAAGTCACGTCGATCGGCACCTGATTCTCCGGAGCCAACTTGAACGTCACTCGGTCGCCGGTGCGAGTGGCCCAGCCGTCCAGAAGTCGGTTGGTTCCGCCAACCAGCACTTGTTCCGGAGCAAGCGCGTCGGCGGTGATTGGTCGGGCCACTAGCCGGAAGGTGAGTGTGGACCGATTGCCAAAGAAGACTTCGTTGGCAACCGTGCGGTACGTGAACGATTTCACTCGGGTCGCGATGACGCCTCGATTGAGCACGGACGACTCGGTTCCGTTGTTGATCGTCGCTTGGAAGTGGCGAATCTGGTTGGGTGCACTGTCTCCGGTAGCCGCTTCTAACGTGAAGATGTCGACCAGGAACCTTCCCGCTATCGGATCGCCGTTGGAGTCGAATTGTGGATTCCGAAGAATGAGCGTTCGATCACGGTTCGCTGCATAGGCGGCTCGACCCGTGGTCGGATACCGGGTCATGAATCCGTTTGAGGTGCGAGAGCACATCAGAATCTTTTGAAAGGCATTCCGACCGTCGCCCGAAATCTTGGCTGTATTCCCGACCTTTGCAATGCTTTGAGAAGCGCTCAATCCGGCTTCAATCGCGATCAGCGTAATCACCACCGTCAGTGCGGTAGCCACAATGCCTTCGACAAGCGTGATGCCCCGAATCCTTCTCATCACTGCCACTTGCTCCCGTAATTGCCAGGAGACCAAGTGGTTGTGGTGTTGTTTTGCGTATTCGAAGTTCCCCCACCGTTGGAGCTTTGCGAGGTGCCGGTGGAACCGTTGCCCGAGCCTGATCCCGAACCGGAGCTCGATCCGGATCCACCCGTCGTCGTCGTTCCGCCCGGTCTTGTGGTGGTCGAACCGCTCGTACCGGTGGTTGGCCTTGACGGAGCAGGGGGTGGAGGGGGCGGCGGCGTGTAGAAGTACTGATCGATCCCTCTCGGGTTCCAGCCATCATACGGAGTCCACTCCATGTTTTCCGTGCTGGAGACGGTGCGGATGAGCGAGATCGAAGACTGCTTGAGGTCTTTGTTCACCGACGTCGCGTTCACCCAACGGATCGTGACCAGGATGTTCTGAAGGTTCTTGCTACCGGAAACGGGTCGAATGGAGTACGTCGCCTCCAGGTTGGACCCGTTCGACTTCCCGCTGAACTGGACTCGGAGGTCGGCCGGGATTTCGATTGGTTCGTCGGTAACGCTCCGTCGGTTGCCTTGAGAGACCGATACGACCTGCTCCATCGCTTGTCGACCGATCATGAGCGCGAGGCTACGGGATTCGGCCTGTCTGGCAACGTTGGCCGAGTAAGACGTGACGGCGCCCACGGAAAGGATTCCGAGGAGAATGAGCGACATTGCCACGAGGATTTCGATCAGCGTAAATCCGCGCTTTCTCAGGCGCACTCGCGCCCTTTTGTCGCCACAAATTGTCTTCCCCATCCAAACCCCAATCAATAGATCGGAATCCGAACGGAGAAGACCAAAGAGTTAACGCAAGAATCCGACGTTTTTACGAGGAGGCGTGGATCACGGGGCGCCGGTTGGGGTCCGGTTCGGTGCGACGCAATATCTCGCGGGTCAGCGGAGCGATGTCGCCTTCACCGGAGAGGAAGTACCGAATCAAGAAGAGGAACGGAGACCGTTCGCCCCAGTTGAAGTAGGCATGCGGTCGTTTGCCCGTGAGCTTGCCGATGTGCAGAGACAGCGCCGCGATGGCGTTTGGAATAGCGTTGCCGGTGCATCGCAGAACACGGTAGGAGCCGACTTCGACACCGCGCACAACCAAGTCCCCTTTGAAGTTGGATGCGTCTCGAACGTTGATCTCGACGAAGAGAATGGGTACGTCTTCCGGAATGTCGTGATCGCGGCGCGTCTCCGCCATCTTCAATGTGTATTCCTCTTCGTCCTTCGTGTCCGGCTTATTGGGAACAAGGCGGATGCTGCCACCCCGGATCGCGGCTTCGCGAACAAATTGAATGGCTCGAAGGTCGAGGTCAACGCTGCTGACTCGAAGTTCCAAGGTCCGCCAGATACGGGAGATGAACGAGACAACGACGATTGCCAAGATGAAGACGCTCGCAATCTTGATGCCGTCCGGACGAGTGATGATGTTCATCACCAACGTGTAGAGGAAAATCACCGCGATCGATCCGAAGAACCAGCGTTGCCGCTTCTCCTTCTTCCGAGCCGTAAGGGTCACCGCCACCGCACCACTGAGCATCAGAGCAAGTACGCCCGTGGCATAGGCGCCACCTTGAGCGTGAACATCGGCCTTGAAGATGATGACGATGAGAATACAGATGGCCGTAAAGACCAACACCAACGGTCGAATGGCAGCGGTCCACTCGGGTGCCATGCCGTATTTCGGCAGGTATCGCGGAACGATGTTGAGTAGCCCTGCAAGTGCGGAAGAACCCGCAAACCAGAGGATCAAGATCGTGCTGACGTCGTAAAGCGTTCCAACCGTGTCGCCAAAGAATTTGTGGCAGAGGAACGCGAGGGCCCGCTCTTTGGCTTCGCCTTCAAACTGCTCAGGCGTGATCAGGAGGACGGTGGAAAGACTGGATCCGATGAGAAAGACGGACATGATGACTGCCGCGGTCAGCAGCAGTTTTCGAGTGTTTTTGATCCGGCCGTGGGGAGATTCGTGACTGTCCTTCTTGTCGCCCCTTACCAGCGTCATCACCGCAACGCCCGTTTCAAACCCAGACAGGCCCAGGGCAATCTTGGGGAAGACCAGAATAACAAGCAACGCCACCGCCGCCGGATTCCCGGCTTTTGGAACGGTGGTCAGCGCGGTTTGCCAGTTAGCGAAATACTCGGGATGCGCAAAGATCTCTTGGAAAGATCGGAAGATGATCACCGCGTTGAAGCCCATGTAGAGCGCAACCAGGAAAACCGCGATCCCAACCGCCTCTTTAAACCCCTTTAAGAAGACCGCCCCCAACAAGAGCACCAAGATCAGGGTGACGGGTACCGCTCCTCCGTGGTGCAAAAACGCCAGCGCCTTCGATTCCTTGATCAGTGGGTTTTCAAGGAAGTGAGCGGTCGCGTCGGACGCAGAGAGGGTGATGGTAATGATAAAGTCGGTTGCGGCGAACCCAAGCAGGACAAGAACGAAAATCTTGCCTTGCCACCAGCTCAGCATTCGGGTGAGGATCGCAATGGAGCCTTCGCCGTGAGGGCTCTCTTTCGCGATTCGGCTGTAAACCGGATACGCGCCAAGAAGGGTGACCAGCACCAGGACAATGGTTGCCAGCGGCGAGAGCGCTTTGGCCGCTTCATACGCAATGTACGGCTGGTAGGCGAGAGTGGAGAAGTAATCCACTCCGGTAAGACACATGACTTGCCACCAGGGGTGAGTTTTGTGGTGTGTCTGCCCTCTCTCTCTTTCGTAAGGACCTTCCGGTTCTTCTACATCCCGTT
Source organism: uncultured Fimbriimonas sp. (assembly GCA_964471545.1). GTDB lineage: Bacteria > Armatimonadota > Fimbriimonadia > Fimbriimonadales > Fimbriimonadaceae > Fimbriimonas. The sequence continues at coordinate 39,284 of CAYYJX010000001.1, forward strand.
GTAGAAGCCACTTTACAAAGGGGGAATCATTCCGGGGCTTAAAGGAACTTGGGAGCTTGATCTCCATATGGTGCGAATGATCGCATTCGTAAGAATAGCCTAAATTACGAGAGAAGCCTTCGCCTCTTCATTAAGATTACGAAGGGTGATACGGTGGACGGGTAAAACCCACGTACGGGGATTTTCCCACTCAGAGACGCCATGGCTCGATTTGAAATCTCGAACGATTATCTTCAGCGATTCCTCGTGGACCTGCTGAACACTCCCAGTCCTACTGGATTCACCGAATACGCGATCAGCTTCGTAGAGGGTGAGTTCATGAGCATGGGCGTCCCCACGAGTCGAACCAACAAGGGCGCGCTTCTCGTTCACTTGGAAGGTCTTCAAAACAACCGTCCTCGCGCGATCACCGCTCACGTGGACACCTTGGGCGCGGTGGTGAAAGAGATCAAGCCGAACGGACGATTGAAGCTTTCCGCCCTGAACGGAGTAATGTGGCCGACGGTTGAAAGCGAAGGCGTTCACATCCTCACGCGCTCTGGTCGGCAAATCCGGGGATCGATCGTTCTAGAAAACGGCGCGGTCCACGTCAACAAAGACGCCCGAACCGCCCTGCGAACCGAAGAGAACCTGGAAGTTCGCATTGACGAGCGAACAACCTCCTCTGAGGAGACTCGGTTCTTGGGAATCGAAGTGGGTGATTACGTCGCCTTCGACCCCCGAGTGGAGATCAGCGAGGCAGGCTTTATTCGATCACGATTCTTGGACGACAAGGCGTGTGTCGCGGCTCTTCTGGCAGCCGTTTACACGCTCAAGCAAAGCGACCTCACCCCCGCGCAGAGCACGACTTTGCTCATTAGCAACTTTGAAGAAGTCGGTCACGGTGGAATGGATTCGTTGCCCGATAACCTTGCCGAGATGCTCGTCCTAGACATGGCTTGCATCGGTAAGGGCCAACAGGGAAGCGAGTTCAACTGCTCCATCTGCGTAAAGGACTCTTCGGGTCCGTATAGCAAAGCTTTGACCGATCGCGTGCGAGACCTTGCCGACCGACGGGGCATCGTTCTCGTCCCAGACGTTTATCCGTACTACGGTTCCGATGGAAGCGCCTACTGGCGAAGCGGTGGAACGGCCGAGGTTGCCTTGATTGGCCCAGGTGTCGATACGTCGCATGGCTACGAGCGCACCCACCTAGAGGCATTGCACGACACCGCGCAGCTTGTGGCCGAATATCTCCTCGACGGCTAATCCGAAATCAAACCAAACTTAGGCTGCAATCGCAGGACTGAAAACAGTCACGCGGTTGCGGCCTCCTTTTTTGGAAGCGTAGAGAGCAAGGTCGGCTTGCTCGATCAAGGCCTTTCGGTCTCGATCGGTGCCGAGAAGCGAGGCGCCCACGCTGACCGTGACCTGTCGGTGAGGCCACTCTCGAGACTCGATTCCTATGCGAACGGTCTCCGCCATCGCTTGAATCTCTTCCGGCTTCTCGTAAGGAAAGATCACAGCAAATTCTTCGCCGCCGTAACGCGCCGCTGTGCCGTTGTTCGCGGTGATTGCGGTTAAGACCTGCCCCACGCCCTTCAACACTTCGTCTCCGCCTGGGTGTCCGTACGTGTCGTTGAATTCCTTGAACTTGTCGACGTCCAAAAGCAGGAGAGCCACGCGCTTCTGCTCGGCGATCATGCTGGAAAGGCGTTCTTGGAAGGTTCGGTGATTGAGGAGCCCGGTAAGGCCATCGATCTCTGCCAACCGGCGAAGCTCTGCGTTCACCATCTCCAACTCTTGTCGATTCAGTTCGAGTTCTACTTGCGCCTCGGAGAGTTCCTGCACGTAATTGGTGACGGCTTCTAAGCTGGATCGTTGGTCGGTGATGTCGCGCGTGTAAAGGAGCAATCCGTCTGCAATGGGGCCTCCCTTCTCAAGACGGACAATCCGTACATGCAGATAACCTCTCAGTTGGGCATCTGCAACCCACGAGGCTTCAAAGTCCCTTGCAAATGGTTTCTTTTCGTACAAACATGTCCAGATCTCGGGGTGAGCTTCTTCACCAAGCAGATCGAAGATTGATCGGCCGAATAGTTCGCTTTCAGTTGTTTGAAACAGGTTGGCAATCGCGTGGTTGCCGCGTAGGACGTGACCCTCGTTGTCCAGCCAGGCTACTCCCTCGAGGGCGCCTTCAAGCACGGACATTTGGTTCTGCAGATGAATCTCGCGGAGCTTTTCGGGGGTGATATCGCTAGCGATGCCCACGATCCGCTGAGGAATTCCGCGCGCGTCTCGATCCAGCACGTTGTCCCGACTTCTAAGCCAAACGTAGTCGCCAAAAATGTCCTTGATCCGATACTCGGTGATGACGACTTCGCCATCAGCGGCGTTGATCAGGCGGGACCGATTCTCTTCGATGATCGGAAGATCGTCGGGGTGGACAAGGGTCGCAAGGAACTGAGCGCCCATCTCAACAATGTCTTCCGGCGTGTAGCCCAACGCGAGCCAGATGGATCTGTTGCAATAAACGTTCGTGCGTTCTTGGAGGTCGTAGACGTAAAAGACGTCGACCATGCCTTCGGCCGCTTTCTCCAACCAACTGCTCTCCGATGATCTCTGTTTTTTTCCCTGAGTCTTCACAACGGTTTCCGAAACGGCGTTTTAAACAATTCGAAGGCTGTCCCTTCTAAAGCGAATGATCTTAGATATGTTTGGAAAGCGCGAAACGGTTCTTTAGGGGAAACCTCCCTTTCAGGGAGTCCACCTTTTCCGGTACTAGATCAGAGCGTCGATTTTGTGCGCCAACCCGAAGTCCTTTTCAGAGATTCCGCCCACATCGTGGGTGTTCACCGAAATGGTCACCTTCCGGTAGCCAATCAGAATATTGGGGTGGTGATCGGCCTGATCCGCAAGGTGTCCCACGACGGCAGCGAACACGAGTCCGTCTTTGTAGGTTGAGAAGGTGAAGGTTTTCGCGATTTCTCCTGCAATCAGGTTCCAGCCGGAGGATGCTTCAAGCCTTTCGCCAATTTCGGCTTCGGTGAGTTTTCGGAGATCTGTTGCCATTGAAATTCTCTTACGACGGGAGTTGGGCGAACGGTCTTTGAAAAATTTTGATGCCGCAAATCTTCATTTACACTTTTCGCGGAATCACTGAACGAATCGCTGAGTTAAGATGAATCAGCCCGGTTGGGTTGTTTTTATCAAGCGCATGAATAACTCGTTGCAAGATGGACTCCAGGATTTCATTGCCGTCGATCCAAGAACGGCAAAAGAGGGTCCTTTCGAGGGGCTGACCACCAAGCACTGGAAAGACGACCTAGCGGCTGGGTTGGTTGTTTTTCTTGTTGCCTTGCCCCTTTGCTTGGGGATTGCCCTTGCCAGTGCAGGACCGGATCGCTTGTTCGCGGGGATCATCGCGGGCGTCATTGGTGGCATTGTCGTTGGTGCTCTGTCCGGATCGCACATCAGCGTCAGCGGACCGGCAGCGGGTCTTGCCGTCATCGTGTTTGGTGCCATTCAGTCGCTGAACTCCTTTCCCAAGTTTCAGTTAGCGCTCGTAATTGCGGGAGTCATCCAACTGGTCTTCACCAAGATCCGATTCGGAGCGCTCGCCAACTTCGTTCCTCACTCCGTTATCAAGGGGATGCTCGCCGGCATTGGCATTGTCATCGTGATGAAGCAGATCCCGCACGCTTTGGGGCGCGACAAGGATTACGAAGGCGACTTTTCATTCTTGGAGGCAGGCGAGAACACGTCGCTCAGCGAGATCGCGGCCGCCGTCGCCTCAGCGTCACCTGGCGCCATTCTGATTTCGGCTCTGGGACTGGCTCTCCTGATCCTGTGGGATACCAAAAAGTTCAAGTCGTTCTCGTTCACTAAACTCCTTCCAGGACCCCTCGTGGCGGTTGTCGCGGGCGCGGGTCTTAACGAACTTCTTCGCGCAGTGGCACCCAAGCTCGCGATGACGGAGAAGCAGCACCTGGTCGATCTTCCGGTCTTCCAGAGCGTCCAGCAACTCTCTGCGGCGTTCCAACTCCCCGATTTTTCGGCGATCAACCAACAAGCGGTCTGGTCGGTCGGCTTAACCATCGCCATTGTTGCGAGTCTCGAATCGTTGCTCTCGCTCGATGCCGCAGATAAGTTAGACCCGCAACGCCGATTTTCTTCGCCAGATCGCGAGCTCATGGCTCAAGGTGTGGGAAATACTCTCTGTGGGCTCGTGGGTGGATTGCCCATTACCAGCGTGGTTGTCCGCTCTTCGGCAAACGCTTACAGCGGCGCCAAAACGAAGCTGAGCACGATTGTTCACGGCGGATTCCTTCTGGTAGCGGTTCTCGCCATCCCGGCGGTTTTGAACCGAATTCCGCTGGCTTGTCTCGCGGCGGTCTTGCTGACCGTGGGTTACAAGTTGGCGTCGCCGAAACTGTTTAAGTCGATCTATGCGGAAGGGAGAACGCAGTTCCTCCCGTTCGTGCTCACCCTAGCGGGTGTGGTTTTCATCGACCTCCTCAAGGGTGTCATTGTTGGCTTGGTCGTAGGACTCTACTACGTTCTCAAGACCAACTACCACAACGGTCTCACCGTCGTGAACGATGGTGACTACTATTTGATCCGGATCAACAAAGACCTCTCGTTTTTGAACAAGACCGAGCTGAAAGACAAGATTCTTGCCCTGCCCAACAACTGCACTGTTTTGATCAAGGGCCGAGAAGGCTTGTTCATCGACCACGACATTTTTGAAGTCATCGAGGACTTCAAAGCGGGTGGAGACGCTCGCGGTATCTCTGTTGTCATCGAGGACGTTTACGTGAGCTCCGTGCTCTCGCGAACCTCCCGAAAGAAGCGCCTGGCCGAGGCAGGCAATTCGACACAGCACTAAGGGCAGAAGCCTGAAAAAAGGAACCCTATGGAATCACACAAGAAGTTACTGCTCGCCAATAAAGCCTGGGCAGCCGATCGACTCGCGGTGGAGCCAGAGTATTTCGAGCACCTTTCTCAAGGTCAGCAACCCGAATTTCTCTGGATCGGATGCTCAGACAGTCGTGTCCCTGCGGAAGAGATCACGGGCACTCACCCCGGCGAGTTGTTCGTTCATCGCAACGTTGCGAACATGGTGATTCACACCGACTTCAACATGCTCTCGGTGCTTCAGTACTCCGTGGAGGTGTTGAAGGTGAAGCACGTCATTGTGTGCGGCCACTACGGCTGCGGCGGTGTGCAGAATTCCATGACCCACCGAAACCTGGGTCTCATCAACAAGTGGCTCCGACACATCAAAGACGTATACCGATTCCATGAACGAGAGCTGGACTCGATTGCCGACTTCCAAGCACGATTTGATCGGCTCGTGGAATTGAACGTGATGGAACAGGTGACGAACCTTGCCGAAACCAGCATCATCCAAACCTCATGGAAGAATCGCCAATTGCCGTCGGTTCATGGCTGGGTGTACGACATGAAGACGGGATTGCTCAAGGAGATCGCCTCGCTCAATCACGAGAGCCATCTTGAAGATATCTATCAATACCGAGATGACGGAAGCTGACGATAGAACCTGAAGCCGGCAAGAAGCCGCGCCGACAAGATATAATGCATCCGTTCACGTGGGTAGATGGCTGAGTGGACGAAAGCGCCCGCCTGCTAAGTGGGTAGGGGAAGAAATTCCTCTCTCGGGTTCGAATCCCGATCTGCCCGCCACTTTCCTTCTTTCATCCGGTCGATTTGAATGGATTCGACCGATAATGTCTTTTGGACTTCGATTCCGGTTCAAACCAGATTCCAGTAAAGACGGTATGTCCTCGCGACCTTCTTCCAACTTCGCCCGCATCCTCCGAGTCGCTTCGGTTGGATTGGCGTGTGCGTTTTCGATGACGGCTATTGCGTTGCAAGCCGCATCTCCCTTGGCGACCGACAACAAGTCTTACAAGGACCTTCGAAAGAAGCTAGGTATCCAGCGAGCCGTCTCTCCAGACGCTCTAGACATGTTCGTCGGCAAGCGCACTTTGGAACTCAAAGGCTGGGTGAAGGGCACCTTCGAGGTCGATGGGAAACGGTCGATTCTGCTGGAGACCGAAAACAAAGAGTCGGAAGTTTTCGAGGCGTCCGAGATCCCCGCTTGGATGAGCGGACAGGACATTCCGGTAAGGGTGATCATCGAAGCTAAGCGAGCGTCAGAATTCGATCCTCTCACCGTGAAACTGCTCGGCGCCGCGCCAGAGTCTTTTGCTCGTGGTCTCGATCCCAAACCGGTGGTGGTCAAACCAAAAGTAACCAAGGGCGTTTCAAAGAACTCCACTGCCTCAACCAGCCGTGGCGGTTCCGCGAATCGACGGGTGTTGCCCGTCCACGAACTGGTCCCGGTCTATGCCAACTTCGTCCGGCGCCAGAATCCTCGGTTAACGGAAGAGAAGGCGACCGAGATCGCAAACGGCGTGATCGGATTTAGCTTGCGCTATGGAGTCGACGCCCGCCTCATCATGGCGATCGTCTACTGCGAGAGCACCTTCAACCCGAACGACACTAGCCACTCTGGAGCGATGGGCCTTGGGCAGTTGATGCCGGAAACGGCCCGGGAGCTTGGCGTCACCAACGCCTATGACACTACCCAGAACCTCTATGGGACGGTGAAACTCATTCGGTCTCACTTGGACAAGTACGGCAAATCGCACGATGATTTCCGGGCTCTGGTGCTCAGTCTCGCCGCGTACAACGCCGGCCCAGGAGCTGTAAAGCGCCACGGGGGCGTTCCTCCTTATCGAGAAACGCAACGCTACGTTCAAAAGGTAATTGCTGTTTATAAGCAGTTGTGTGGTCAGTAACCAAGTTCAATTACTGGATTCACCCTTAAACCTCGTAGAACCGCTAGCCGCCATTTCGGTACTCCCAAACCACCATGGAAGGGTCTGGGAGTTTCTCAATGGCAAATTACTTAATTGGGCAGAAAGGAGGCGCGATCGTTCTCGCAATGGTCGCAGTGGCGGGTGCTCACGCCAACCTCGTCAACAACGGGAGTTTTGAACTCGGAACCAACCCTGGTTCCTTTTCCACGGTTAGCACCGGTGGCTCCAACATCACGGGCTGGAGCGTAACCTCTGGTTCGGTCGACTACATCGGCACCTACTGGCAAGCGGCAGAGGGCAATCGAAGCGTGGATATGTCCGGCAACTCGCTTGGTCGACTTTCGCAGTCGTTCGCAACCGTTGCAGGCGTTCTTTACGACGTAACCTTCGCTTACAGCGCGAATCCTGACTCTCCGAACGGCGGTCTTCGAAAGACCGACGTCAATATCCGAGAGACCGACACGTCCAACCTTCTGGCATCGACCCAAGTGACTTGGAGCGTTCCGACCGAGGGCAACACCCGAAGCAATATGAAGTGGAAGACCGCAAGCTTCAGCTTTGTGGCCGCCGACGCAGCAACGACGATCCAGTTCGACAGCCTTGCAACCAACTCGTTCGGCATTGCAATCGACGATGTAAAGGTTGTTCAAGCCGTTCCTGAGCCCACGACCATCGCAGGTCTTGGTCTCGCTGCAGTCGCCTTCCTTCGACGCAAGAAGAAGTAAGCACTCGCTTCCTAAGGCTCAAATGCCTACCATCGACCCAATCCGATGGTAGGCGTTTTTGTTTATGACCGAATGGCAAGCGTGAATGTCGAACCACGCTCGGAGTGGTACGAGGCGCCGATGCCGAATCGCCGGTGGACCCAAAGCCGCGTTCCAAACGAAAGCGCGACAAACCCTCGCTGAGTCTCACCTAGGTTGTAGAGAATGTTTAGTCCGGGCACCCGTCCCACCGCTACCTCCGTTTGCGAATAGAGACCAAGGCCGACGAAAAGCTCGGTGTCCCTCGATCCAAAAAAGTACAAGGCGTCGATTCCGATGAGGGGGCCTTTGTTGAACACGCCTGCCGGAAGCACGCCGAAAGGGGGAATCGAGCCCGAAACGTCGTAGGGATCAACCTGACTGGTATCAGAGAAGCCAAGTTCAAATCCAAGACCTTTCATGCGATAGTCGCGCCAGCCGAGGGCTCCGCCCGAGGTGGTACCCCGCTTACTGTACGAGAGCCAGTAAGAGGTCTTTGGCTGGTAGGGCGCAATCTCGAACTCGTCCCGCTGCGTGAAGGTGGGTTCGGCAGACAGCTTGAAGGTCTCCCGCCCTGGATCAAGGTCGGCCACCGCATGAGAACTCAGCGCCATGGTAAGGACCCAAGCGGAGGCTAGTTGGGAGACGACGGTCTTGTTCTTCATTGAAAGTTTCCAGAGTTTCGATGAACCTAACCGCCGGTCGTTACGCGCAAAATCCGGTTACTAGATCAAAGCCCGTATTGCCCAGAGCCTACGGTCGAAGACCGTAGGGATTTAAGCGAATCGTGCGTTCAGGTCCCGAGTCCCTAACGATTCCTACGAGGAACCCGCCTAGGCGATACCCTGTCTTGATATCTCCGTACTTTCCGTTGAGGGATCTAAGTAAATACTCCCCACCTTCGTAGACGACCATCTTGGCGACCCAGGAGCCATCGGCCAGCTCGGCGGCCATGACGAAACCCGGTTTTGGCGTAAACCAATCGCGGAAGATGGCGATGTCGCTGGACTCCAGGAAGGGCATCATCGAATCTCCCTCCACCACGAGCGCGCCGTAATCTTCGCGAGCGAACTGTGGCGGTACATCCAGTTCGGTGAGTTCAAAAGACGTGGTAGAACCCGTCCCGGCAGAGACACCTCCATACACCTTCAAAGAACCCATCGGCTGAGTTTTGGGGCGGGGAAGCCGTCCTGATGGCTCCTCAGTAAGGTCGCTGAGACGCACGTTGAGCACCTCGGCGATTTTCATCAGCACATCGACTGGCGGATCGGTCCGCTCCACCTCGTACTGGGCGAGGCGACTGCGTTTGATCTGGCAGGCCTCTGCGAGTTGTTCCTGGGTGAGAGGAGGCTGATGCCCCAGTCGAGCCATCCGAATCTTTGCGCCGATTCCCACGCTCTCATTGTAACAGACGTGACAGATCTGTAACAAGATTTGCCAAAAGCATGTATGATGTTACCGTGAGTGACAAAGATAGATTGAGTGCGATGAAGGTCCTATCGCTCGCGGCGGATTGCGTTCGAGGGAAGAGCACCTCTTGCCCGAGTCCCAAGGGGTTTCGCGGGCAAAGTGCATCTGCAGACTTACGCGAACCTGCTTGGGTGTGGCTGCAGAATCGCGTGTGGTGGTGCCTGGAACTGGAGTGTGTCTTCCGCGAATACTGGGTTGGAGGAAGACCGTTCAATTCCGCGACCGACGTCGATCGGGAAGGGCTTGTAACACTGTTACAACTAGCGGAGCAGGATCAAGAAGGTTATGCCACTCGTTTCCTACCGCCTGGTTCGGGGGTGGTTCAAACGTCTCACCAGGGGGTGTGGCTCACGGTGGAACGAGCGGCGGAAGAGTCTGGCTTAACGGTCAAGACGCTGTGGGAATATCTCCGCAGAGACAAGATTCGAGGGGCAAGAAAGGTTGGTAGTCGGTGGTGGATTCCGTTCGACTGGGTCCGCAATCGCCGAGCGGGTGCGTCTTCTGCATAAGGATTGCAAATTCGCTCTTCAATCCTCTTGAGTTGGCACCGATAACAAAGCTATGAACGTTGGGTCTTCCACATCCGCCGCTATGCAGGCGCTTCAATCTGTCGGTGAAGCCGAACAGGTGAAGACGAAGGCTCAGGTTTCCTTGCTCAAAAAATCGCTCGATTCTCAGCAAGACGCCGCCGCTCAGCTCCTTAAGATGTTGGAAGGCAAAGGTCAGCAGATCGACATTCGCGTTTGAGCGAGTTGCCAGGTTCAACTTGGACTCTGGAACCCATCTTGGGGGAAGGTACAATCTTGGCGTGAGCGAGGCGAAACCTAAGCAGAAGCCGAATTGGGTGAAGAACACCTATTTCTGGCTTGCAGGGATCCTGCTCATCATCGCGATCGCCGGCATTGCAGGCGGAGATTCGCTCATTCGAGACCCAGGTCAAAAACGGGAGAACAACCTTTATCTCCTTTATCTTGGCGCTGCGGTGGTTATGGCGGTGAACGGCGTTTTGAGCCACCGTTTGACCGTAAAAGATTTTGAAGAGGAACAAGAAGGTTAATTCGATTTATGGTTAATTGCACCTGTGGTAAGCCGCTTGATAAAGTCCCCGCATGGCTGGAGGGCATCAAGGTGGATTTCATCTGCAACAACTGTCCTAACCGGCAGACCAAGAACATTGCGTTCATCAGCCTGGATACGGGCGTGAAGTCTGAGGCGAAGTCGATTGACGACGATCTCGGTCCGATGGATGACGAAGACGAAGAGTAAGGCAGCAAGCACCGCTAAAGAAAATGGGTCGGTCCGCAGAGTATGTGGACCGACCCGTTCTGCTTTGTGAAGGGTCGTTAAGGGGCCATCTTTGTGAAGAAGCCAAGCGCGTTTTCAGTGGTTTGGTCCGCGCATTCTTCGACGCTCACCTGCTGGAGCTCGGCGAGAACCGAGACAATGTTTGGAATGAAGGCGGGCTCGTTCCGCTTGCCTCGATGCGGAACTGGCGCCATATAAGGCGAGTCCGTCTCCAACACAATTCGACTTGGGGGAATGATCGAGAATGTCTTCCGGAGTTCATCGGCGCTCTTGTAGGTCAGCGGCCCATCGACTCCGACGAGTCCGCCAAGACGGATCACGCGGCGCATCTCGTCTTTGGAACCCGTAAAGCAGTGGAATAGGTAAGGCCGCGCAGGGCGCTTCTCCAAGACGTCCAGCAAGTCGCTATACGCCTCTCGCGCGTGGAAGACCACGGGTAAGTCCATCGCTTCGGCAAGCTTCAGTTGGTCTCGCAAAGCCATGTGCTGAATGGCGTGCGGGGAGTAGTCCCAGTGATAGTCCAAGCCGATCTCGCCTAGGGCAACGATCTTGGGGTGTCTTAGCACATGCGCCAGCTTCGGAAGGTCGATGGGATCGTATTCTGCCGTGTAGTTAGGATGCCACCCGCAAATGGCGTAGACGTCCTCATGCTGCTCCGCAAACTCCAGCGCTCGATACCAGTCGCTGGGTTGAACTCCTACAACGACGAATCGGTAAACCCCAGCCTCTCTTGCCCGGTCGAGCGCTTCATTCGCATCTGGAAAGGCCTCTAGATCATGGATGTGACAGTGCGTTTCAATCAGCTTCATGGTGGATTAAGCAGGTCTCGTATGGTCGCCGAAGGCTAGCGAAAGTCGTTCGTGAGCTTTGCTCACGGCAGCAGGAATATCGATGTGCTCGATGAAGTCCGATCCGCTGGGGCCGTAGGATCGAAGACGCGGGATCTCACCGAGAACCAATTGAAGAAGGCGCAGCGGCTCCCAGATCGGATGGTCTGCCCCCTCCACATGAATGGCAAACGGGTCGCTCGGCACGAACGTCGCCCGGAACGGAACCGAGCCTACGATGATAGGAACCTGTTCCCCCCGATACGCTCTCTGGAACGAGAGAGCGGTCCGAATCTGCATCGTCGGATCTTGGATGAGGGTGATTTGCTTGGGTTTCCATCCCAATTCGTCCAGAAGCTTCTTGCTCAGCTGCGCGTTTGCCCCACAGTTTGTGGATTGATCCTCGATCAGAACGTCCTCCGCTGGGACCCCTTGAACCTCCCTCAGATAGCGTGCGTAGACTTGGGCCTCGGCGAGCTCTTCCCCTGCAATCGAATGGAGGGCAGGTGTCGCATCGACCGCTTTCCAGAGAAGGGCTGTGCTATGTCCGATTCCACCGGTGGTCAAGATCTTAGACCCCTTGCCTGCTCGTAACCGTTCAGCGGCCTTGCGAGGGATATCGAGCAGGGCGCCTCCAACGGCAATGATCAGCTCGGTCTCCATCTCCGGATCAACGAGAAGAGCAGTGGACTGGAAGGATCCGACCGACAACCAGTCGTAGACCGTTTGAAGATCGGCGAGTTGGGCGGAATCGAGGGGCGGAAGGGACTCTCCCGACACGAGATCAGTCCTCCTTCGTGAGAATCTCGGGACCGTTCTCCGTGATGGCAACGGTGTGCTCGAAGTGGGCGGAAGGTTTGCCGTCGGCGGTGACCACGGTCCACTTGTCGTCTAGAATTTTGACCTTGTGGGTTCCCACCGCAACCATCGGCTCGATGCAGATGGTGTGGCCGACTTTGAGCTTGTGCCCGGTATTTGGTCGACCGTACATGGGGATATCCCGAGGATCGTCGTGCAGTCGTTGACCAATGCCGTGCCCCACGAAATCGCGGATCACGCTGTAGCCGTTGGACTCCACATACTTCTGAACCGCATGACCGATATCGCCCGTGGTGCTGCCTGCTCTCGCTTTGGCGATTGCTTGAAACAACGCTTCTCGGGTGACGTTCATCAGGCGCTTTTTCTCAGCTGAGATTTCGCCGACTGCAAAGGTCCAAGCGCTGTCTGCATGCCAACCGTCTTTAACCACGCCGAAGTCCAGGCTAATGATGTCGCCTTCTTGAAGTGGGCGCTCATCTGGCACGCCGTGAATGATCGCCTCGTTCACGGAGATACAGGTCGCTGCCGGATACGGAGGGTTGCCGTAGTTGAGAAAGTTCGGCGTTCCGCCTTCTTCACGGATGAGCTTTTCTGCCAAGTCGTTCAGTTGCTTAGGGGTCACGCCCGGTTCAATCGCTTCCGACACCAATCGGAGGGTTCGGGCGACAATTCGGCCCGACTCCTTCATCAAAGCAATCTGATCTTTCGTTTTTAACATGGTTTAGGATCCGGACTCGCCGGTGATGACCTGGAAGACGGTTTCAGGGTCTTGTCGTCCGTCTACTCGTTGAAGCAATCCTTTCTGATCGTAGTAGTCGATCACGGGAGAGGTTTGCTCATGGAAAATGCGTAGCCGCTCGCGAATGGCTTCGGGGCGATCGTCCTGACGCACGAACAGGGGTCCATCGCACTTATCGCACAGCCCTTCTCGCTTGGGCGGCTTGTTGCGCGCGTGGTAGATTTCGCCGCACTTGGTGCAGCCGATTCGACCGCTTAATCGCGCGACAATAATCTCGTCGTCCGCAGAGATCGAGACTACCTTGTCCAACGGCTTGCCCATGTCGTCGAGCAGTTCGTCCAGGGCTTGGGCTTGCGGAATGGTGCGGGGGAATCCGTCAAGGACAAAGCCTGCCTTCATCACATCGATTTGTCCGATGCGCTTGGCCATCATCTCGATCGTGACTTCGTTGGGAACAAGCTGACCTTGAGAGATGAAGCGGTTTGCCAATCGACCAAGGTCGGTTTGGGCATCGATCTCTCGGCGGAAGATTTCGCCTGAACTCAGCGTCACCAACCCTTTCCGCTGAACGAGAAGGGCGCTTTGTGTCCCCTTTCCAACGCCAGGGGGGCCGATGAGGATGAGTCGCATGAGAGGTTCCTTGAAAATGAAAAATCCCGCCGACGAGCCGACATAGTCGAATCGCCGACGGGAGATAGTTTACTGGTATTGCTTCATCAGCAGGTTCGCTTCAATCTGTCGCATGGTCTCAAGAGCCACGCTAACCATGATCAAAAGCGATGTACCGCCGACAATGCCGACACCGTATTGGTAGGACAGGTTGGTCACCGCCGGAGCGATGTACTGCATCAGAGCGACCATGGCGATGAAGCCCGCACCGGCAAGGGTGATTCGCGAGATGATGCCGTCCAAGAAGTCCTTGGTTTGCTTACCTGGTCGCACACCCGGAACATACGAACCGGCGCGCTTGAGGTTGTTGCTGATGTCCTCCACGTTGTACTGGATGGCGGTCCAGAAGTAGGTGAAGAACAGGATGAGACCTGCGTACAGCAGCGATGCGAAGAACCCGATCGGAATCGGGAACATCGGGTGAACGACTCGAGCCGTTGCCGGGCTCAGCCATTCGCCCATCCCCTTCAGGAAGGTTCCCAGCGGGGTGGTTTCTCCAACCATCGTAGCGAACTGGTAGGGAAGACCCACCAGCGAGCTTGCAAAGATGATCGGAAGAACGCCTGCCATCAGCAACGAAAGCGGAAGGTAGCTGGTTTTGCCACCGATCACCTTGGTGCCGTAGTTGCGACGCATGTGCTGAATCGGGATTCGTCGTTGAGCCGCGGTGAAGTAAACGATCGCCCAAGTGGAGACCACGAAGAGCAGCCCCAGCGCGATCACGCTCCACCACTGCACCAGGCCGTTAGAAAGTCCGTAGGACAACTTCTGAGCCTGATACGGCAAGCCAACGATGATGCCGACGAAGATGACGAGAGAGACGCCGTTACCGATGCCGCGCTCGCTGATCTGTTCGCCGATCCAAAGGCAGAACATCGCACCGGCGGTCCACATCGTGATGATCATGAATCGGTCTTGGAGAGCAATGTTCTTGCCCAGACCTTGCATGATCATTTGAAGGAAACCGCTGCCCTGGAAGATACAAAGAACGAGCGTAAGACCGCGCGTCCACTTGTTCTGCTTGTTTCGAGCGTACTGACCACCCTCTTCCAATTCCTTCTTAAGGGAAGGAACGGCGGTGGTCATGATTTGGATAACGATCGATGCGGTGATGTACGGGTTAAGACCCAGTGCAAACACCGAAAGACGGCGCAAAGCACCGCCACCGAACGAGTCCAAGAATTGGAAGATGTACTGATTCTTAAGGCTTTCGTAGACCTCGTCCGAAGAGATGTTGGGGATCGGTACCGGAACGTGCACGCCGAATGTAAACACGGCGAACATGATCAGGATGAAGATCAGCCTCTGTTTGAGGTCTGGGTCCTGCCAGGCCAGTTTAAAAATCTGCGTCAGGGGCAGCGAGAGCCCTTTATCGCCCCCGCCGCCTCCAACCGCGCCTCCGAATCCCCCGAAGCTCAAAGGATAACCGCCTCTCCGCCCTTTGCCTTAATCGCTTCTTCAGCGGTCTTGCTGAACTTGTGAGCCTTGACCGTGAGCTTCTTATCGAGTTCGCCAAAGGCGAGAATCTTAACGCCGTCCTTCACTTTAGAGATAACTCCCTTTTGGATTAACGCCTCCGGGGTGACCTCCGCTCCGTTCTCGAACCACTTTTGCAGGTCGTCGAGGTTAACAACCGCGAATTCCTTGTGGTTGATGTTTCGGAAGCCCTTCTTGACCGGAAGTCGGCGCTGGATCGGGGTTTGACCGCCTTCAAAGTTCGGGTGAACTTGTCGGCGAGCCTTTTGACCCTTGGTACCGCGCGTTGCGGTCTTACCCATACCGGATCCGATACCGCGAGCGACGCGTCGCTTCTTGAAGGTGCTACCCGGGCTCGGGCTAAAGTTGTGAAGTCCCATTAGTTCGATTCCTCCTTAGCGGCCTTCTTGGTTTTCTTAGGCTTCGCTTCGGCGACGGCCTCCACAACCGGAGCTGCTTCCACAGCGGCGGCGGCGGCCTTCTTGCCTCGCTTCACGTGGTTTCGCTTCTTGGGGGTTCCCTCAACGACTTCCACATGCAGGAGTTCCTTGACGTTGTGGATCATGCCGCGAATAACGGGCGTGTCCTCGTGCTCAACGACGTGGTGAACGCGCTTAAGACCAAGGGCCTCAACGGTTCGTCGGTTGCGCGGATTGTGCGCGACCGTGCTCTTAATCAGCTTAATACGCAGCATGTTCGGCTTCCTCCTTTCGGGCTCGCTCGATCCACGGCACCAATTGCTTGGTCTCCATTCCTCGTCGAGCGGCGATGTCTTCCGGAGCGGTCAGGCTCTTGAAGGCTTCGATGGTGGCGTACGCCATGTTGATTGCGTTGCGGCTGCCCAAAGACTTTGCAAGCACGTTGTGCACGCCTGCAGCTTCCAAGCAAGCTCGAACCGCACCACCCGCCTTAACACCCGTACCGGGTGCGGCCGGGCGAAGAACGACTTCAGCGGTACCGGAGGTGGCAACGATCTCGTGAGGGATCGTGTCGCCGATCATCGGGACCTTGAACATGTTCTTCCGAGCGGCTTCTTCAGCCTTTCGGATGGCATCGGGAATACCTCGGGCCTTACCAAGACCGAGTCCAACGCTGCCCTTGTTGTCGCCAACAACCACGAGGATGGACCAAGATGCGGTCTTACCACCCTTGTGGGTCTTGAAAACCTTGTTGGTTCGAATGATCCGAACGTCAAGCTGCGGACCTTCCGTGTTGCGGCTCTCTCGCTTGCCGCTGAGGCGATTCATCATTCTCATGGTTAGAACTCCAGCCCGGCTTCACGAGCGCCGTCCGCAAGGGATGCGACGCGACCGTGGTACTGGAAGCCTCCACGATCAAAAACCACCTTGTCCACTCCAGCCGACTTTGCGCGCTCGGCAAGTGCCTTGCCCACGAGCTTTGCACCCTCAGCGTTCCCCGTTGCCTTCAGGTCCTTCTCAAGAGAAGAAGCCGATGCGAGGGTGATGCCCTTGGTGTCGTCGATGATTTGAGCGGAAATGTGCTTCAGACTGCGATAGACCGCAAGGCGAGGTCGCTCCGGAGTACCGGTGACACGCTTGCGAATTCGCGCGTGACGAGCCACGCGCAGATCGTTTCTAGATTTAGTTGCCATTGTCTACGGTTCTCCTTACTTCTTGCCGCCTGCGCGCTTACCGGCCTTGAGCTTGATGACTTCGCCTTGATAGCGAATACCCTTGCCCTTGTACGGTTCCGGCTTGCGGACCTTGCGGACGTCGGCGGCGACTTGGCCTACAGCAGCCTTGTCGATGCCAGAGACGACGATGAACAGAGTTCGAGCCTTATCGTCAGCCTTCACTTCGAAGTTGACGCCTTCCGGAGCAGCGACTCGAACCGGGTGCGAATAACCCATGTTGAGAAGAAGGTTCTTGCCTTCCATCGCTGCACGGTAACCAACACCAAGCACTTGCAGGGTCTTGCTGTGGCCCTTGGTAACGCCTTCGACCATGTTGAAGAGAAGGGTTCGAGCCAGACCGTGTTGGCTGCGAGCCTCTCGCAGGTTGTTCGGTCGCTCAAGCCAGAGCTTGCCCTCTTCTTGCTTAACGGTCAGCAGCCGGGAAATCGGCTGGACGAGTTCACCCTTCGGACCCGAGACTTTAACCACGTTGGTTGCCTCGTCTACCGTGATGGTGACGTTCTTCGGAACTTCAATCGGTTTGATTCCAATTCGCGACATTAGTTCACCTCGCAGATGACCTCACCGCCGATGTGTCGTCGGCGAGCTTCTCGGTCGGTCATGAGCCCTTGGCTGGTCGTCAGAATTCGAGTCGTCAAGCCGTTTCGAATCGGGCGAAGAGAATCCTTGCCCTTGTAAACGCGCAGACCCGGCGTGGAAACGCGCTTGATCGTGTTGATCAGCGGCTTTCGTCGGTGGTCGTATCGAAGAGTGACTCGGATGTTCGGGAACTTGGTCTCGTTGGTGACCTCGTGTCCGGAAAGGTATCCCTCTTGCTCTAGGATCTTGACGATTTCAAGTTTGATCTTGCTGTGCGGAACGTCGACGCTGATGGCCCGGGCCTTGTACCCGTTTCGGATGCGCGTCAAAAGGTCCGCGATTGGATCGCTGTGCATGTTCTTGTTTTCTCCTTTTGAGCGTTACCAGCTCGACTTCGTGACGCCGGGCAGTTCGCCGCGGTGCGCCTTTTCACGCAGACAGATTCGGCAGAGGCCGAAGAATCGGATATAGCCACTTGCGCGACCGCAAAGGCTGCAGCGATTGTATGAGCGAACCTTAAACTTAGGCTTGCTCTGCTGCTTTTCAATTAAGCACTGTTTTGCCATAGGTATCCCCGTTGTCGGATCGGTTCAAATGGGCTTGGCTCGCCCATCCGCCTGCTCCGTGGTCAGGTTTTTTGCACGTGAAGACACGCGCAACACGGAAGGGTACCCAATCAGCCCTCAAAAATGTGAATCGAAACTCGGAATTCATTCGTCTGGCTGCCTTCCTTCGATGGGTCGGACTACTTACGCCCCAGAGCAAAAGATGCACAATGAATTCGGAGATCGCAGACGAACGTGGCGCTAGATCCTTTACAGACCGACGAGAAGCTGGACGCACCCGTTCGAGCCGAGGCCGACACCGATACGGTGATGCTCTGGGGATGCGGAGCGTTCACCACTCTCTCCTTCACTGTCTTCTTCGTCTCGACCTGGCCCTACTTTGTTTGGTTGAACCTCAGCACGCTGGGCGATATCTCCCGTGCGTGCTTAGTAGGATTGCTGCCCGCCACCATCTTAAGCATTGCGGGCGCGAGGCTCCGAGGGCTCCCCGCCTCGTGCGGAGCGGTCGCCGGGTTCACCGTTGTTGCGGTGTTTCTCTACATGAGAATCCAGCAAGCCTTCATCGCGGGCATGGCAAAGCAAGCTCCGATGCCGGAGTTCGGACGAGAATGGGCTTACATGCTCCCCGCGGCAGTCGTCATCGGCAGCCTTATTCTCGCCTTTATCTTCACCCGAAAGGATCCGGATCGGAAGGCGGTTGAAGATGCGGTCGACTCGATCACCGTTCGCTAAAAACCTCTGAATGGAAACCCGGTATTTACCCTAGGGATTTACTCGTAGGAATGCCGATATCTCCCTGTAGGAGTTGGCATTGTCTTATTCCAAGCAGATAGGTGAATACAAAAAGAACGCCACGATTGGCGCATCCCCTGTGGGCCTCGTTGTGATGCTCTACGATGGTGCGTTACGATTCCTCGATCAAGGAAAGCGTGCCATGGCGCAGCGCAATCTAGAGGAGCAGAATCGGTGTTTGCAACGAGCCCAAAAGATCGTTGCCGAGCTCATGAGCAGCCTGAACATGAACGAGGGCGGCGACGTCGCGAAGAACCTCTTCGCGCTCTACACCTATGCGCTCACCGAAATCGTCAACGGCAACATGGAAGACAACCCCGTTGCCATTGATAACGCCGCGCGAACCCTCAGCGAACTTCGCGAAGGTTGGGCGGCACTGGAACGTCAGCAAAAGGCCATGGGCGAAATGCCCGAGGAGAGAATGTCCATTGCTCAAGCAGCCTAACGCTCCCGCAAACATCGTTGCCACACCACACGCGGTCGTTGAGATCAGTGTGCCGGGGTCAGGGTCTTCTGCGTGGATGAACCGATATCGTCTCACGACGCTCACCCTCATTGAGAGCGTCAATGCAGGCGACTACGCGAACGTCGAGCGGATGATGGCGTTGCGAGAATCGCTGATCAGCCAAGCAGAGAGAGAACGTCCGACATTTAGTCCCGACGACAAGGCGTCGGTCGAATCTCTTGAGGCGGCTCTGATTCAAGCACTGGAAAAGGAGCGAGACGGAGTGATGTCGTTGTTGGCGCAGCAGGGGCAGGCAAGAAAGGCGGCGAACGCCTACCGAAAGG
The DNA here is from genome assembly GCA_964471545.1 of uncultured Fimbriimonas sp. Lineage (GTDB taxonomy): Bacteria > Armatimonadota > Fimbriimonadia > Fimbriimonadales > Fimbriimonadaceae > Fimbriimonas. The sequence continues at coordinate 58,539 of CAYYJX010000001.1, forward strand.
CCGCCTAAGCTCGATCATAGACGAGGCCGAACAAAAAGTGACGGGGCTTGCCAAAGTGGCAAGCCCCGTCTTTGCTTTGCGGTTCTTTCTGACTTACGGCGCCAGCACGACCAGTTGGTCGATGGAGCACGTGGTCGCCATCGGGACCCGACCGTTCAGCGTGTCGTTGAAGAACTGGAAGATCAAGTTCTCCCGGTCCATAAACGGCGCCCAATCCGGCGAGATTTCAATGACGCGCGAGTGGGTTCCTGCGGGAAGCTCGGTGACTTCAGCGGCATACGGGAACCCGAAGATCGTCATGAACTGCGGTGCAACCGTAGCCTTGTTTCGCAGCGTGATCGTGTACTTGATCCGGAGCGTTCCTTCACCGCTCGGAGGCATGGTCGCCCAAACTCCGCCGATGTTGGTGCCGCTTCGCAGTTGGCTGGTGACCGTGTAGGCGTCTCCATCGACAGCCGCCATCGAGCCCGCGTTGCCGCGTACGAATCGACCCGGGTAGATCCGTGCCGAGATCGGTGCGTAAACGTTCAGGTCGGCATCGGGCAGAAGCACTTGCACCGATCGAACGAAGGTTTGCCAGGTTCCGGGAAGACCCGTGACCATGCCAACCGCCCAGAATCGACCGTCGTCGGTAGGATCTCGCTCGACGTCAAAGTAGTCGCCCCATCGGCTAGAGAAGCCGGTGTAGAGGCTACCGAGCGAAGGTTGAATGCTCGTTGGAGCAGACATCCAGTCTGTCGGGTCGCCGCCTCGGCGAGCCGAGACCATCACTTCGCCTGGGTTGCCGGGGTCGACGATGTTCCCCTCGTCGTCGAAGAGTTCTTCTTGAATGTGCGAGAACGTCATCAACATGTCGTTCCACTTGTTCACGGATATGGCCGGGAACGAGTAGGACGATCGCGGGTCGGATGGCTCGACAAGACCGCTCTGATTCAGCTTAGGAGGCGTAATCATCGCGGGCCAGCCGTTCATGTTAATGTCGTACCAAGCCACCGAGGGTTGGCCGCTGAAGTTACCAACGGTGTGAGCCGCGACCAGCCTGTCCGACTTGGAGTAGGCAGAGAGGATTCGGGAGTCGTTGGTCTGCACCCATACGCCACCCGGGCCCATGGAGTAGCCGCGATCTTGTTGCCACGCTGGGATTGAAATCGCAGTCGAGCGCAGTCGCCAGATCGGACCCGTTTTGAAAATGCCGTACACGCGCATTCGGGTCGAGTCGTAAACCTCGGCACCTAAGCAGTGCGGATTTTCGGAGTCGTTGCTCTTCGCCCACTGAACGGTGAACGCGCCGCTCGCCGGACTCAGCACGAACGCTTGGAATCGCAGGGTTCCGTTAATCAGCTGGTTCTTATCAAGTGCGTGCAGGTGAACTCCACCGTATCCGCCATCGAATCCGAACATGTTGCCGGAAAGGACCACAGTGTCTCGGTTGAAGCCGAAACCGGGGTAGTCCAGCCAGTATTCGCCGAACGCATCTTGCGTCTTGTTTCCAAAGCGGTACTGATACCAATCGCCGTTGGGATCGCCGTCATCGGAAACCGCGATGAGATAGTTGCTCTCGCGGGTGTTGAAGTCCACATCCAGGGCGACCACGAAGTATCGATTGGAGCCTGGATCGTAGAACGCCTTCGGGTCGAAAATGAAGCTCGACGGGTTCTGACCCGCAAAGAAGTTTCCGAACGGCTGTTGGAACTGCTCGTTTCCGTCCTTGTCGAACCAAGCGATCGAGGAGTTGACCACTTCCAGAACGTGGTTTTGGCCCACTGCGATGTCGGCGTCGGGTGGCTCCCAACCGGTAGCGCCGATGCCGGGGAACATCTTGGAATCCTTAACGGACGCCCGAGGAGGCAAATTGCCTGGTCGTCGAACCAGTGAGTTCGCCGGACCCCGCTTGTAATCCCGCTTGAACTTGTGCTCGCGCACCAGCTTCTTGAACGGGTTGTTCTTGTTGATTTGCGGTTGAATGCTATTCGATCGGAATCGCTTCGCGGAAATCGGTTGCGAGAGGCCCTTGTCCTCGAACTGAATCTCCCCGTTCAGGACGTCCTGGATTAACCCAACACTCCCTTGGTCTTTTCCGGTACCGCTCCCTTGCACCGCGCCGCCATTGGCGGAGCTGAGGGATACGCATGCTAGGGCTAAACCTAACATCCCAAACTTAAAAATTTTTCGCATGACTAAGGACACATCTCGCTTGCGAGATTTAGGCATTATAAGCCCAAATCACTGAACGGACTAGACCCTCTCCGTTCAATCTTGATTCCTTAACCAAAAATTTCACGGGTCAACCAATGGACCCTACGAGTGCGGTTCTTGCAGCAACCGGGGGGCGGAACCGGTGAGCCAAGGATCGAAGGGGTATCTTAACCCCCATGCTGAACTTAGAACAGCAGGAAGCGCTGTCCAGGGCTCGCGGTCGCCTGGACGCTATTGGAGGTCATCTTTGACCTCGATAGTCTACGCCTCCAAATCGCCTCTCTAGAGGACCTCTCGTCACAGCCTGAGTTTTGGAACGACCCGTCTTCCGCGAACAAGACCCTTCAAAAGCTCAGCCGACTAAAAAACATTCTGCTTCCTTACACGCAACTCGTCAAAACCGAGGCGGATATTCGTGAGCTTTACGAAATGCTAAAGCTCGAGGAGGATCCCTCAACCGAGGCGGAAGCAGACGAAATGGCGCTCAAGTTCTTGAAAGACTTGGACGCTTACGAACTCAAAACTCTCCTCAGTGGGGAGCACGATGGTCGTAACGCCATCTTTGAGATCAATGCCGGCGCGGGCGGTTCGGAAGCCTGTGACTGGGCTTCGATTCTGTTCCGCATGTACAGCCGCTGGTGCGAACAAAAGGGCTACAAGATGGAAGTCCTTTCCGAAACTCCAGGCGACGTTGTCGGCTATCGATCGGTACAGATGCAGGTGACCGGAGAAAACGCCTACGGCTTTTTGAAAGCCGAAGGCGGCGTGCACCGATTGGTTCGAATTTCCCCGTTTGACGCCGCGGCCAGACGACACACGTCGTTTGCCAAAGTAGAAGTCTTGCCGGAGATCGAAGAGAACGAAGTGCAGATCAATCCAGACGACCTGAAAGTAGAAACTCTGCGAGCAGGTGGCGCGGGTGGTCAGCACGTCAACAAAACCGAATCGGCGGTACGGATCACGCACTTGCCAACCGGAATTGTGGTGTCTTGTCAGAACGAACGAAGCCAGCACAAGAACCGCGCAAGCGCAATGTCCGTCCTTTTGGCTCGATTGAGCGAACTGGAACGGGCGCAATCGGCAGAGAAAGTCGCCGAGATCAAAGGAGAAGGCGGACCCGCTGCGTGGGGTCGCCAAATCCGCAGCTACGTCATGCAACCGTACACGATGGTGAAAGACCACCGAACCGGGCATGAGACGGCCAACGTTTCTGGCGTGATGGATGGAGACATCGATGGCTTCATCGAAGCGTATTTGAAGCAGAAACCGTCGGAAGACGCCTACGTCGAATAAGTATCGGCTCCTTTTCGGAGCCGATCTTGTTACCGAATGGCGTGCGAATCCGTTTTTTGGAATGCGAATGATGGACCTGAGACAGTTAAGGACAAGTTGGTTGAAAGCGGCATTTGCCACCGCATGGTGCCTGGTCGCATCTTTCTCACTCGCCCAAACTTCGGACGCTCCCAAGCAGGAAGCGCTTCCGAAGGAGCTTTCGGCAGTGATCCCGCCCGGGACCAATCCGGACTTCCATTCCACCGTCAATGAAATCAAGCAGCTTCTCACCGAGCAGAAGAACGCACGGGCGCTCTCGCTCGCTCAAGCGCTGCCTCGCCGAAAGATTCGCGCCAAGTGGGACGATAGCAAGGTTCCCGCTCCCCTTCGAGAGTCCTTTTTGAAAGCGAGAGACAAAGCGGTGGGCAAGTGGGTCACCGTTCTCCGCGATATCTCGATTGATTGGGTGAAGGATAAGGCGAACATCGTTTTCTCGTTCTCGCCGAAGCTGGCGCCGCTACCCAATAAGAAAGGTGTTCAAGGACTCGCCTTGGTCGGGACCGATCTGGGCTACGATGCCGTGATCGGTCTGCAACGGGGGAACCCTCTCGGCAAAACCACCGATCGCGAGGTGCACAACGAAGTGGTGTACGCGTTGGGATCCTATTTCGGTCTGGCGCCCACCAAGTACTTCGGCTCGGCGATGGGTCGCACCGACCAACGAGCGACCGTCTTGCTGGACATCTCCAGTCGCGACAGTTATCTCGCTCGAGAAACCCTGAACCTCAGCGATAACCTCCGCGAAGCGGCCGAGAAGAACTTCAAGCTTGCCGTCGGCGCCGCACGGCTCTCCACCGATACCAAAGCCATCGACCTTGGCACGGTGTTCGAGGGCGACGTTGTCTCCGCTCCCATTCAAATCAACAATGTCGGGGCAGGCACTCTGCGGTGGATCGCCTACGGAGACTGTGCTTGCGTCACGTCGGAAGGTCCCAATGAAGCTCCAGGGCAATCCTCGGTGCTGATTCGAGCCGTGTACGACACCACCGATCAGTTCGGAGAAATCCGGCACGCCCTCATCGTGCTCAACAACGATCCGGACAAGTCCGAGTTGATCATTCCGGTGCGCGTGAAGGTGGTTCCTCGAGTGCGGCTGGTCTTGCCAGGTGGAGATAGTCGAACCATTGTGCTGAAGCCAGACCAGACGAAGTTCGAGGCGATTCTTGTCCTTGCTCAATCTTGGAAGGGCTCCGTTCTTGCCTCTGGTCTTGTGGGCGGACGTGGTTCCGTGAGCCTGCAAAAGTGGGAAGGCGAGGTGGTGGATACCCTCGGCGAATCCGGAAAGGTGGGTGCGATGGTGAAGAGAAAGGGCTACAAGGCCACTTTCGATCTCAGCGGATCCTCGGTTCCGGGGCGATCGTCGCTCGGGTTCTATGTCATCACGGGTGATGCCCGTCGACCAAGGATTGCCATCCCGCTCTACGTACAGACCGGGTTGGTCGCCATGCCGGAATCGGTTTACTTCGGTTCCACCATGGCGGCGGCAGCCGAAGCTCAGGTTTATCTCACCCGCCCCGGTTTTGACCTCAAGGTCAAGTCTGTGAAGTGCGAAGACAAACAGATTTCGGTGAAAGTCGAGACCACGCCCGTCAAGGGCGAGCTTCGACTGAGAGTCCGCTTCAACGGGAACGCGAAGCAGATCCTCCGCACTGAAATCGTGGTCACCACCAACGATCCTCAACAGAAAACCGTCCGTATTCCTGTTCGCGCAGGTGGCTAGTCGTTCAGGAGAGGGCTATCCAAGGTGAAAGCAATGGGGAACGCATTAACAAAATGGGGGGCTTCCGGACTTGCCGGAGCCGCTCTCGCGGCAGGCATCTGGATGCCCGCGACAAAGCAGGTTCCCTCGTTTGAGACGGTGACGTTCTTCATTGCCGGAGGATCGGCAGGGGAACTTGCCCCGTGCGGCTGTACCAAACCCATGTCTGGCGGCTTGCTTCGGCTTGCGCGTGTGGTTCGCACTAAGATGGGAGAAACGCGCAACGCCTTCTTCTTGGAAGCGGGTCCCATCACGGGTGGTCAAGGTCGTCAAAACGAGCTCAAGGCCGAAACCGTTGCCGAGGTTCACTCCACGCTCAAAGCGTCCGCTGCATTCTGGGGCGGTGAGGATTTGGATCATCCCCTGGGGGTCCGAATGTCCGTTTCCCGGTTGATGGGCGCCCCGCTGGTCAACACCGATATGTCCAGCCTAAATCTCGACCTCAAACCCTCAGTGACGGTTGGCGGTTGGAAGGTCTTTGGCTATTCGCGGCGATCTGGCGAAGCGATGCCTGGTTGGAAGCCCACCATGCGCGATCTCCCTACGGGCGGAAAGTTGGTCGTCCTTACCGACTTCTCCAAAGAAGAGGCAACCGCCTTCGCCAAAACCATCGGATCGCCTTCCCTGGTCGTGTATCGCACGGGCGGCGATGCCGACTCCGGCGAGGAAATCGAACCCGGAAAGTGGGTGCTCTCCCCGGGTGGCAAGTCCAAGAACCTGCTGACCGTCGCCATTGAACCGGGCGGAAAGGTCCGCACCGAAACGACGCTCTTGGACGAGAAGATCATCGACGATGCGATGACCGCGCGCCTGTACCGAATCTATCTGAAGCGCGTGGAAGAAGAGACTCTGTTGAACCGTGTCCCGCGTGAGCAAACCGCGGTTTACGCCGGGTCGGAGGCTTGCGTGTCGTGTCATCAGGAGATTTCCGATCACTACAAAACCACGCGTCACGCCTCAGCTTTAGCCACGCTCGAAAAGGATGGGCATGATCGGGATCCCGACTGCGTGTCTTGCCACGTCACCGGACTTGGAGCCATCAGCGGTTACTGGGACCGCAAGTCGTCGCCCAAGATGGCGAACGTCGGATGCGAGAGTTGCCACGGCCCCTCGCGCGATCACGCGCGTGATCCGAAGGTTCTTCCGGGGACACCTTTAGTACTAAAAGGCAAGCCTGAACCAAAACGCACTCAACCGCTAGAAAGTTGCGTTCAGTGCCATACCCCAAATACGTCGCCAAACTTCCAAGCTTTAACGTTTTGGCAAAAGATTCGTCACCCGAAAGGTGGACAATCTGTGGACAACTCAGAAAAATCTCGGTGATTTCTTTTTGCGAAAAACGCTGAAAAACGGCGAAAAACGTAGAAAGAAAACATCACTACGAATGACGTCTCGGCAATAACGACGCTTGACCCTCATACCGGTAAGGTTCACAATTCTTAACGGGGATCTGGTCGAGAGTTGGGGTTGAGCACTTTGCGCTATTCATATGGAAAAGGGGCCGAGAATGCCCCGGCACAAGGTTCGGAAACCCTCTCTGAAGTCCTATTTCATCGGTCCACGCCTTCCTTCGCGAACTTCGCCGTTCTAAGATCGAATGTCGAGGCAGTTGAAGGGTGCCTTCTCTTCGCGAATCGGGGGCATCGCTTTGTTGCGATTGGCGGTCCTTCCGGTTGGGGCAAGACGCACCTGCTCGACGCAACGGCGTTCCACATGGAGCGATTGCACGGGATTCGGCCTGAAGTCCGCAGCGCGGAGGCATTCCTCACTCAAGGCGGGCGATTCGATCAACCCGAAGCTCTTCTTCTCGACGACTGCCAACTGGTGGCGTCTCGACCCCGGCTCCGACTCTCCCTGCAGTACGTTCTGGAGCAGCGGGTGAGAACGGGCAAGCCAACGTTGCTGGCCTACGCTTGCGGAAAGTGCGAGCGCCCGATCATGAACATGCTTCCCAGCAAGCGGTCATGGATCGTTGGACGAATCGAGCCGGCCGACATCGCCGAGAAGGCCTCGCTGCTCACCAAGCTTTCCAACGCGGAGGACGTGCATCTCTCCGCAGCCTTGACCAAGGTGCTCGCCACTCGCCTTCATGGCAACGGACGCACCCTCGTCGGCGCGCTTCGCCGGCTTCGATTGGAGCGCAACGACTGGTCAGAGCGCGATTCCACCCTCCGAGCCTGCGGAGTTCTGGATCCTTTCTTCGCCGATAACTCGTCATGGGACCTTCGCCACCGCATCTATCGAGAGGCAGAGCGACGAGCGAACGAATTCTACGGCATCAAAATCTCCGAGCTGTCCGCCTACACCATGCTGTTTGAAGCGGACCTCAACGAGCAGGCGGTTGCGCAGTATCTCAATTGCGCCCCGGCAGAGGCGTACTTGTCGGCTTCTCGCTTCAGGCGCGTCCTAGAAGACGATGAGTCAATGAAACGGACGGCTCGAAAATTCGTCGAATACGTTATCGACTCGATCACTCGCTAAGGAGATCGATCCATGGCGTATCAACGACCTACCGGTTTTCCACTCGCAAATCCCGTATTCCTACGCGGAACGGGTGCCAACATGCCCCGATACACTGATACCAGGGTTTCAACGCCGGGGGGCGGTGTTTCTGATTTTGGGCTTATGTCTCATCAATTTGTCGGATACGGATATTTGAACGTCTGGGTAAGTCCCGACCATTTGGTGAGCACTGCCACCTACATTTTGGTGGGTCACGGTCTTCGTGCGATGGCTGTCATTGACAACGACCGCAACCTCATCGGCGTTGTCACCTTGGAATCACTAGAGAGTCACTCGCCGGACGAACCCGTCTCTCGCGCCCTTCTTGAGCCGAGATTGATCCTGCACGACGAGCCCCGGGCTCGCCAGGCCGCCGACCAGTTTGTGAAGAAGAACGTGGACTACGCCCCCCTTTTGAAAGAAGGGAAGTATGCGGGCATGGTCACGTCGCACATGCTCCTCTCGGCGCTGCGAACCAGTTTTGATCCGCTGACCGGACTGCCGTGGGCAGACGCTCTGCGCAATTGGGGCATCGAGCGACTGGAAGAGGGGACTGAGATTGCGATTGTCTTCATTGATCTCAATGATTTCGGCGCGTTCAACAAGAAGTACGGCCATGTGGTCGGCGACCAAGTGCTTCGCCTTTTCTCGCAGTTCCTCAACGACATGATCGACCCGAAGCAGGACTTGCTGGTCCGCTATGGAGGCGACGAGTTCGCCATCGGCACCCTGCGCGATCACGACCAGGTTTTGGAATTGATGAGCGAGCTGATCTACCAAGGTCAAACGTTGCGGCTCCGAGACGTGCCCGACCTCATCCAGTTCTCGGTTGGTAACTACGGTGGTCGACGAGCCAAGGAACGCCTCGACGCTCACCACGGAGCGATGCTCGATAACCTGATCAACCTCGCCAGCAAAGATTGTCTGGCGAAGAAACCATCAGGAACGAGATCGCAATATGTTTCAAGTTCGGAATCAATCTTGGCGTCAGAGCCGGATTCAGAGCCTGCCTTGGAAAGTGCCCCCCCGGCGTTCGATCCTTCCTTGGTCGGTTCGACGATGATGGACGAAGTACCTGTTGTTCCACCAACCGCCCTTGAAGACCTATCCGGTACGGCGGTGATCCAGGTGGAAGCCGAGGACGACGCCCCCAGCAACCTGGGCGCTCCCACCGATGTGCGCGAGACAACGTCCTTGGAAACACTTTCCGGAGGGCAGGATTTGGGTGATGAGCCTTCTTTGCGGCTCATTGACAATTCCGAAGTCGCCGTTTTGCCCGAAACCACCGTTTCGGTAGGTGAAGAAGGCGAGCTTCCGAGCGTCTTCGCGGTGCAAACCGACGATTCCCCCAATAGCCTCACCCACGTGGCGCTGCGGCACAACGGAGAAGTCACCTTCGGCGTTGGTCTCCGAATGGGTCGAAGCTTGGAAGACTCTGTTGCCTACGCGACGGTAAAGGCGCTCGAGCGAATCTTTGCGAGCCGACAAATGACGGTGGATTCCGTTCAGGTGGAGCAAGTCGAAGGGGTCGACGCGGTGACCATCTATGCCCGTGCCTCGGATGGCTACACCGAGCGCAAGGTCGTTGCCCAGGCAGAGGTCGAAGGATCGGTGGAAACCACCATCGCACGCGCGACGATTGCCGCTTTCTTTGCCGAGTAATCGCGGGACATTTCATCGAATGTCCCGTTTGCCGGCGTAGAACTAAGCAATGGCTTCTTCCAACCTTGGCGGATCCGATACTCCGCAAGTGCCCGAGTCTCTGCTACTGCTTGAAAAGCTGGCGGAGAGCGCACCCAAAGACAACGTGCGCCTGCAAAACCTGATTGCCGGGTTGCGCCAAGCCATTCAAAAAGATCGCCGCGAGGTCGACAAGGCTCAAGAGGCGTTGAATGAGTACGCCGAAGCCTACGAGAAACTCACCGCTCCTGCCAACCGACTCGGTCTCTTCCTGCGAAATCTGGACGCGGGGGATATTGGTGGGTCGGAAGAAGACGCACTTAACCTTGAACTCGTCCTCATCTCGGTGGGTGATACCGAGTTCGTTTCGACCGTTGATCCCAAGATCGACCGATCCGGGCTGGTTCCTGGCGCAAGGGTCCGCGTCAACGACGCCTATTCGGTGGTCGGCATCCTCCCCGCAACCGATCAAGGCATGACCGCAAAGGTCAGCGAGACCATGGAAGACGGTCGGCTGAAAATCGGTGGCGACGCCCCCGGCCAAGGCACTCGATTTGTGTATCGCGCCGAGGCGCTCAAAGAGACCAAGATCAAAGGCGGCGACGAAGTTCGTCTCGATCCATCCGGTCGATTCGCTCTCGAGCACTTCGGGAGCAAAGAGAGCCGCGACTACTTCCTAGAGGACGTGCCCGAGATTCCTTGGGAAAAGGTCGGGGGACAAAAAGACGCGATCGCTCTCATCCGCGAGACCATCGAGCAACCGCTGCTCTATCCCGAAGTGTTCGAGGCGTACGGCAAGAAGCCCGTCAAAGGAATTCTGCTCTACGGTCCTCCCGGCAACGGCAAAACGCTCATCGGCAAAGCCACCGCCCACAACCTCGCCAAGGAATACAGTCAGCGAAAGGGAACGGAGGTGAAGGAGTACTTCATGGCCATCTCCGGACCCAAGATTCTGAACATGTGGGTCGGTGAAACCGAGCGCATGGTGCGAGAGATCTTCTCCACCGCCCGCGAACGCGCCAAGGACGGCTACCTGGTGTTCATCTTCATGGATGAGGCCGAGGCGATTCTCCGCACGCGCAGCAGCGGTCGATACTTCTCCATGTCCAACACCGTGGTGCCGCAGTTCTGCGCCGAGCTAGACGGTCTGCAGTCGCTGGAGAACGTGGTGCTGATCCTCACCAGCAACCGACCCGATTACATCGATCCCGCCATCCTTCGCCCCGGTCGAATCGACCGAAAAGTCAAAGTGATTCGGCCGGATAAGGACGCATCCACCCAGATCGCGGGTATCTACCTGCACGCCGCCTTGCCGCTCGATCCGGCGCTCATCGCCAAGTACGAGGGCGAGATCGACTGCGCGAGAAAGGAACTGATCGAAGGTCTTATTGAAAAGCTCTGGGCAAAAACGACTGAGAACGAGTTCCTTAAGGTTTCACTCAGAACCGGTTCGGTGGAGACGCTCTATCGCAAAGACATGATCTCCGGCGCGCTCATTGAATCCATCGTGGGTCGAGCCAAGGAGAAGGCGATTCGCCGAACCATCGCAGACTCTGCCGAGGGGCCCGCAATTGCCAAGCACGGAATCACGCTCGACGATCTGTTGGAATCGATGACCGAAGAGTATCGGGAGAACGAAATCTTCCCGAAGTCGGACCAGTTGGAAGACTGGCTGCAACTGCTCGATCTGGAACCCGAGAAGGTCGTCGCGGTTCGACCCGTCGGTCGGAATCGCGGGGAAGAGGTCGTGCGCAAGTCGATCGTATAGGAAGATTTCGTTCCAGTTAATAGGAGTGAGGCAGACTTGCCCGTAAGTGAGCTCTGCCTCAACCCAGCCTTACCGTTTCGAACTGGGCCGAAATCTTGTGCCCCATGGAGCAACTTCTTTCCGATTCCAATCGTAAAGGCCCTTCATTCCTAGAGAACGAAGCTTTTTGGACCGCTCACTGATACGTTGAGCGACTTGGGTCTGCGTGCCTGACTCGATACCGATTCTGTGTTCGGCCTGGCGGAGACCAAAATAGAGCATCGTGAGCATGGTCTCGAACTTCTTCGGTCTTTTCTCAAGCAAAGCAAGTGGAAACCACGCGTTGGTTCCAAACTGGCCGCACGGTGACATGAAATAGTACTCGTCACGTCCCTTGAGAATCCGTCTACCTGCGAAGTCCACGGTGAGCTCACGATAGGCGGGCGCGATCACTTCGTCCACAATCCGCTCAGCCTGCTTTCTCGTCAGATTTAGCGCTACCAGTTCCTCAGAAGCTAGGAACGGGACGATTCTCGCCGATTCCCCCGTCTCAAGTGCGGCAACAATCTCGTCAGCGGCGGCTGCGACTATCGTTGGAGGTTGAGCAACTTCCCATCCTGCAGCCATGATCGGTGCCATCAGAAGCGCCGCTCCAATATTCTTTCCGTTCAAAATTGATCTCAGTAATTGTGTTTTCATGGCTCTACCAGGAATGCCTAACCTGTACTAAATACTTGGGAATGTTTGTTCGAGTTCTGAAGGTCCGCTGAGGAAGTTTCATCAAAAACGGACGGATAACGAAGAAGTAGACCATGCAACCGTCGTTAAATCGGCTCGAAGTTGGTGGCGGCTCCGATGTCGTGCGCAAGTCGATCGTCTGAGTCATCGAATCAAGGTTTAGAGGTTTCGCTTTTGCGCTTGGGCCACTCCTGCGCTTTGTCTGAGTTGTAGTCGTAAAGCCCTTTCAACCCCATAGCCTTGAGTCGTTCAATGCGGGCATATTGCATCTCGCGGATCTGTTTGCTGGTTCCAGCTTTCTTCCCTGCTTGAAACTCGGTCATCTGAATGCCTGCGTAAAGGTTGGTGAGTGAAGTCTGGTAGTTCTTCGGCGTGAGTTCCAACACCGAGAGCGCAAATTGCGATTCCGTGTTGTTCATCCGGCAAGGTGCCATGAAGTACATCTCGTAGTTACCCGCGAGGAACTTTTTCTCCGAGGGCCGAACATTCAGTTTTCGATATGCCGGTATAAGAACTTCGGTCAAGATTCGCTCGGTCTGCTCTCTAGAGAGTCCCAACGCCTTCTGCTCATCGGGCAGAAGAAACCTGTAGATCCCTGTGCCATCGCCGGATTCCAACGCGGAGAACATATCCTCTGCCGCCGAGGCGGCAGTCGCCGGTGGCCGGGCAAACACCCACAATCCCGCTAGAAGTGGCGTCACCGCTAATAGAGTGACGCCAAAGGTCTTCCGTTTCTTGTTCACCTCAGCCACTAATTTTCAGGATCGATCGGCGGTTGGAGCGCAGTGCAGGAATATCCGTTGGGAATTCCGTTCGGGTTAGCGCATTGGAAATTGATATAACACTTACGCCATGTCCTAAGCACGTCGTTGATGTCCCTAAAGGTCTTGTACTGGCAGCACCCCGGCAGAACGGTGCAACCCGTACTGCACCCGTGCCCCTCCAAGTAAATGTTAGGATCGAGTTCTAAGGCTTCTGTGAAACAGTCAGGCGGAGGAGTTGGGTCGAACTGCGCGTGCGCGGTTCCGGTAGCAAAAATGCTGCCAAGTGCAATTCCTGCAACAGTTGCAAGGAGTGATGTTCGTAGCTGTCGAGTGTTCATCTTGTTTGGCTGTAGTAATTGGGAATCCACCACGATTGACTGATCGGTTCCCCTTTGTCTTCACGGGCGACGATATTGCCCGCTAAAGCGATCCCGTGCAACCGCTTGCGGAAATGGCCAACATTTGCGATCAAAGCCCCCGTGTAGGAATCCCTGCCTGCCTCAAAATGATCCCAGTACATGATGCAAGCGTCACCCCTCGTTTTTGTGCACTCCGACCACGTCGGTTTTAAACCGTCATACCGGGCCGGAATTAGGAAGGTGCTGTAGTGGTTGTGTGGTGCAGGAAAAAATGGAGACTTCACGCCTGCATACCAAGGCTTTATGTAACCTCCACCATTAGGGAGCGGACGTGTGGTTCCAAAAGAATCTGGTAACCCCATCTCCTCGATGGTTCCTACCGAAGCGCCCTGATAGTCGGCTTGATACAACATCGCCCCAGCATGAAGAGATCTCAGGTTCTGTAAAGTCTTTGTGATTTTCGCCGACTTCTTCATGCTTGTCACGATCGGAAAAGTAATCGCCGCAACCACTCCGATGATCGCAATCACCACCATCACCTCGGTAAGAGTAAAAGCTCTCGCGCTTCCATCTCGCATGATCAATTCCTCCCCAGGAAAGTTCCGAGGGTTTCATCCAGCTTTTGCCAGTCTCGTAGTCGCTTGTTCTTGAAAGCGTAAATTCTGGGCAACTTGTTCGCGTTTAGTTGTCGCTGAATACTCCCATCCTTATCGATAAGAACCCTTTCAGTCGCCATGCTTGGAGGAAGATCAGCCGATGTTCGCTTCACGAAGATGGCCCCTTTCATTTCCGACGGCAGTGGATCGGGGATAGGATCGTCCACGGTGCAACCCGTACATTCCGGGAGGTAGATCACCAATTCATCCTCTTCTTTGGGTGCGCCGCGTAGAGGATCGTTGGCTAGGGTAGCCACCTTTGGGTCGTCTGCTGAAGCGATGGCGAGCAGTTCTGCCCGCGTAGCAGGCGCCTGATAGGCGTACTTGGTTTTGATGGCAAGACCAAGGAAGAGTATTCCGATAACTGCTATAACTACCCGTACCAGCATCGCCGAAGACACTGTAACACGGAAAAGGTCTCCGTGCAAAAAAAAATGAGTTGTTAAGAAAATAGTTCGAAAAGGGAGACTAATCGCCATTAAAGTGCTTTTAGAACAAAGCCTTCAACCTTCATCTGGGAAGAGAATTACCTGACGCTTGCCACACGGCTCTTGCCGAAGGGTCAACGCCTCCAGAACCCGCCGCTCCGCCTCTCTCGCCTCGCTGAGATTGCGGGCGTGAACGGTGGCGATCGCTTCCTCCGCGTCCACCTTATCGCCGACTTCGCGGTGAATCTCGATCCCCACCGACAGGTCGAGCTCGTCCGCTTTGGTGATGCGGCCGCCACCCAGGTGAAGCACTGCTTCGCCGATGAGTCGCGCATCGAGGCCGTGAACATAGCCGCCCGTGGGGGCAAGAACGGGGTGACGCTCGTTCGCGGTCGGCAGGAACAGTTCGTACTCTTCCAAAGGCGATTCGCACCCCTGAGCGGTGAACCAATCCTTCGCCTTCTTCCACGCCCATCCGGTCGTAATAGCGCCCTGTGCCTGGGCTCGACCGTCTTCTTCGGTCTCCGCCATGCCCGCAGCGTGAAGCGCAAGCCCCGCGAAGTAGATCACCAGCTCCTTAAACCGTTGCGCCGGACCGGTACGAATGCGCTTTTGATCCCGCAGAATGTCGAGCGCTTCACGAATCTCCAGCGCGTTGCCACACGCCGAACCGAGGACTTGATCCATATCCGTGATGGAGGCCCGCACGCGCAAACCCGCGTACTCGCCCACGCTCTTCAGGGCAGATGCCAGTCGTTTAGCCTTCTCCGGAGTGGGATTGAACGAACCCGATCCGCATTTCACGTCCAAAACAACCACCTCGGCTCCCCCGGCGATCTTCTTACTGAGAATGGAGGAGACGATAAGCGGCAGACTGTCGACCGTTTCGGTCACGTCGCGCAGAGCGTAAAGAGCTTTATCGGCAGGGGCAAGATCGGGCGTTTGACCCGTTAACGCAATGCCGATGCGCTTGGCTTGTTCCACCATCTCGGTCGGACTCAGGTCGGTGCGGAACCCTGGAACCGAACCCAACTTATCGATGGTGCCTCCCGTGATCCCAAGTCCTCGCCCCGACATTTTGGTGACACTAAGCCCGCATGCGGCAAGGATTGGGAGCAGAGCAACCGTGGTCTTGTCTCCAATGCCCCCGGTCGAATGTTTATCCACCCACGGCTTCGGTACGCCCGTTAGATCGAGCCGCTCGCCCGATTCTGCCATGGCAAGCGTAAGGTCGGCGGTCTCTTCATCCGAAAGAGGTCGAAGGTACGCCGCCATTAGCCACGCCGCGAGTTGGTAATCGGGAACCGAACCATCCGCCGCGACTCGGCATAACTCGTCGAACTCAGGACGAATCTGACGCTCGCCTTCTCGGCGACGCCTGATGATGGTTCGAAAGTCGATTTCGCTCATCGGTGTGTTCCCTTAAGAATGTGTGGGCGTAAAGTCTTTGTCGCCGAATCGGTACGGACCTTCAAACACGCCTTGCTCGGTAATGATTCCCGTGATCAACTCGCCGGGAGTGACGTCGAACCCGGGGTTGAACACCGGGCACCCGTCGGGAGCCACTGCCACCCCTTCAATATGGGTGATCTCGCTGCTGTGCCGCTCCTCGATCGGGATTCCCGATCCATCCGCAAGCTCGAGATCGAAGGTGGAAACCGGAGCCGCAATGTAGAACGGGAGTCCGTGGTGCTTGGCGAGAACGGCTAAAGAGTAGGTTCCGATCTTGTTGGCGGTATCGCCATTGCGAGCAATGCGGTCTGCACCCGCGATGACGCAATCCACCTTTCCGGCGCGCATCAAAGAGGCCGCCATGCCATCGGTGATGCTGTGGAACGGGATGCCCTCTTTCATCAGTTCGTAGGCGGTGAGTCGCAAACCTTGCTGTCTAGGGCGGGTCTCGCAGCTCCAGACGTGAATCCCCTTGCCGTCGGAATGAGCGGTTCGAATCACGCCCAGGGCGGTTCCGTGTCCGGCGGTGGCGAGCGATCCGGTGTTGCAAACCGTCAGCACGTTCCATCCGTTCTTGATCAGGAGCGATCCAAATCGACCGATGCTGTGGTTCATCTCCAGGTCCTCGGCTTCAATCTTCTTCGCCTCGGCAAGGACCGATGCGTAGGAGTGATCGGCAAGATGTTGAATCCGGTGGATCGCCCAGAAAAGGTTCACCGCAGTCGGCCTGCTGGCGGCAAGGTCGGCGCAAGCGTGCTGGAAGTCGTCTCCGTTCTTGGCGGCGAGCGCCAGGCCGTATGCAGCGGCGATTCCAATCGCTGGGGCTCCGCGAACCGCCATATCCTTAATGCCTTCCACCACTTGACGGTAGTCGTTCATCGGCAGCCACTCTTCGCGGGCAGGGATCACGCGCTGATCCAGCATGTAGAGCGTGTCGTCTTCCCAAATGAGCGGGCGAACAAGATCGGGTCGAGCGGATTTCGGTGCGGACATGGCGGTTCTAGAACCTGAACGGGGGCATTGCTAGGTTCCTTATTGAAGGTACCCGCGACCGTGGGTCGGACTCCGAGAGCCGTCTGTAGCGTAGAGTGTGAAGAGAATGAAAGTTTGGGTTTTCGAAGACAACCTCATGTGGTCTGCCCGCTTGGTGAAGTCGATCCAGGCACTCGGGCATGAGGCGGAGGTTTGCACGGCGCTCCCCTCTGAACCCGGGGCGCAGGTTGCAATCGTTAATCTGGGTTCCACCACGCTTCCCGGGGCAGAACTCGCACCCCGAATTCAGGCGCTCGGTGCCAAAGTGATCGCGCATGCGGGCCACAAAGAAAAGCCGCTTCTCGACCTTGGGCGTCAAGCCGGGGTGGATCGCATTGCTACCAACAGCGAACTCACTTTCAAAATTCAAGCGCTTCTGGAAGAGGTCGGCTCTTAAAGCAGCCTAGATTCCAATGTTTTTCTAAAGATTCTTGGATTTTTACGGAACAAAGCGGGCTCGCCCTTCGACTAACCCCTTGTAGCCGGAAACGTAAGAATCCGGTTCCTTACACTGGAATCATTCGTTTAGGGGCGCTCGCGTTGTTGCGGCGCCTCTTTTTATTCTCAAGGGCGACTGGTTCAGTTCGGTGATTCCTCTGCCAAACTATGAGTACCTGCCTGGTGTCAACGATGAACAAGGTGTACGCAAACGCAACCGAAGCCCTCAGCGGACTGCTCTTTGATGGAATGACGATTATGTCCGGCGGGTTCGGACTCTGCGGCATCCCCGAGCACCTTATCCTTGCCTTGCGTGACTCGGGCGTCAAAGACATCACCGTCATCTCCAACAACTGCGGCGTCGACGATTTTGGTTTGGGAATCCTGTTGCAGACTCGCCAGATCAAAAAGATGGTGAGCAGCTACGTGGGAGAGAACGCCGAGTTCGAAAGGCAGTTTCTCAGTGGCGAGCTCGAATTGGAGTTCAATCCACAAGGCACCCTCGCCGAGCGCATTCGAGCCGGGGGAGCCGGAATTCCCGCTTTCTACACCAAGACCGGCTATGGAACGCTGGTTGCGGAAGGGAAGGAGACGCGCGACTTCAACGGTGAGATGTACGTGATGGAGACCGGCCTCGTCGCCGATCTGTCGATCGTCAAGGCATGGAAAGGCGACGAATCGGGCAACCTCATCTATCGAAAGACCGCTCGCAACTTCAACCCAATGATGGCGACCGCTGGCAAGGTGTGCATCGCCGAGGTGGAAGAACTCGTTCCGGTCGGCGCGCTGGATGCGGATCAGATTCACACTCCCGCGATCTACGTGAACCGGATTGTCAAGGGCGAGAACTTCGAGAAGCGCATCGAGCGGCGAACCAC
>CAYYJX010000002.1:0-35366 GCA_964471545.1 uncultured Fimbriimonas sp.
GGACTAGTCCAGCACCCGAATCTTGACTGCTTTCAGGACGCCGTCAACAAACGTCCCTTCGGCTTTGACGAGCTGAGATTGCTCGGTGATTTTGGTGAACAGATCCGCCTTCGTGATCTCTTCGCCTCGCTTGTTGGTGATGCGCGCTCCAGCAAGAATCTCAACCGGAAGCTTGCCTTCGGGTCGAGTGAAGCCCTCGGACTCCGTGACCTCCAACTTGAAGGTGCTAAGCTCGGCATTCGGTTGAACCGTCTGACCTTTAGCCTCGGCGGAGGAGTCATCCTCACCTTCCAGTTCCAGCTTGCCCGCATAGAACACGCCGTCCCGGAAGCCGCCTTTGATCTCAACCTTCTTGGAGCCGGCCGCCAGCGCTTCAAAGAACGCGGTTGCGGAGATCAACTGATCGTTGACGCCGTAATACTTCGCGTCCTCAACCGCTTGCACGTTGATCGCCTCGCTCCCGAAGTCGAAGCCATTGGCTTCGAAGACGAACAGCTTGAACTTCCTGAGTTGTGCATTCGGTTCTGCGGTCTCGCCTTCGGCTTCCGCGTCTCCGCGTCCTGCATCGCTCTCGATGTGGCAGCTCTTGGCAGTGATGGTGTTGGTTTCGGCGTTGTAAATGCCTTCTACCTGCACCACGGGCTCGCTACCCACGTTGACGAACGCGGCAAAGAACTGGTCCTTGGTCAGGGTGGCGCCTCGGCGTCCCTTGAACTTCGTCGTTTCCGTAGTGGCAACGTTCACCACGTCGCCTTTCGGCACCGCGCCTCGAATGAATCGGGGGCGAATACTGAACGTTCCGCCGGTGGGGTTGGTGTCGAAACCGGGACCCACGATCTTAGCTTCGTCACGATCGTCCTCGTCCTCGACCTCTGCCTTAACAACCCGAGCAACGAGTCGGCGAGAAGCCGGGTCAAAGGTGCCGTAAACTTCAGCCTTCAGTCCATTGGCTAGGTTTCCACCGGCGGTGGCGCCTCCCTCGATGAAGATGTCGGTTTCAACGGTGGTTTCAACCGTGATCGAGCCGCCCGTTCGAAGCCGCAGAGTGAATGTTTGCGGCGGAAGCGAACCGCTCAAGTCGCCGATGACGCCCTTGAACTCAAACTTCTCGTGCCGAGAAGGATCGTCCAGGCCGCTGCCGTCGTGCCGCTTGACCACCGGAGTGACTACGCCGCCCGTAACGGTCCAATTCTTCAGATCGAAGTCGATAACCAGTCGGTTTGGACCAGGTACGGTCAGGTTTGGATCTAGGGTGAGACTGATTCGAGACTTCCCGTCGGTGGTGTCGTACGTGTTAGGGAAGTTGGCCGTGGTGGTTGCTCCCGACCCGGTTGCCACAAGGGTAACCGTCTTGTCGAGAATCACCTCTACTTTGTCGTACGTTCCCTCTGGCACTCGACCGGGGGCGAGGAGGAGGAACCGTGCCGTTCCATCGTTCAACTGTCGCAAGTTGACGGGGAGACCCTCGGCACTTTCAAAAACGGTCGTGGAGCTTCCGTCGGCTTTCCCTAGCGATCCCTTATAAACCTTCACCCAAACGCCGGTGTAATCCGGGGTGAGGTCGTCGGTAATAAAGAGATCCAGAGAAGCCGTCCCGGAGGATGAGGATCCACCGCCGCACCCAAGGAGGCTCAGGAGGGTTGCCATGATGGCAACCAACCAAAGCAGAATTGTTTTTAGTTTTAACTTCTGCATGGCGCACAGTCCCTTAGAGGCAAGCAGGCATAGCCACCTACACCGCCCCTACAGACATTGATCAGACGATCAACTTATATGTTCCTTACCCGTAAATGAAAAATACATGAAAATAGGGACACGCCCGAAAAAGCGTGACAGGGACGCAAAAAGAACCCCGCTCCCATAGGTGGAGAGCGGGGTTCGACTCTTTTCTGAACCTGCGAGCGGCTACTTCACCTGATCCAGATAGGGCACGCCTTCCTTAACCCAAGGTTCGGCCTTTTGCCCCTTCAGGTGAACATCCAAGAAGTGTCGAAGACGCTTGGCGTAGTCCAGCTGATTCGGTCTGCGAGCGAGGCCATGGTTCTCACCGGCGTAAACCAGCATCACCATTTCTTTACCCATGCGACGAAGGGTGTTGAAGTAGAAAATGCCTTGCGACCAGTCGACCGCGCCATCCTTGTCGCCAAAGGCGACCAGAATCGGCGTTTGGCGCTTCGTGGATTGCCACACGGGCGAGTTGTCGAAGTAAGCCTTTGGATCCTCCCAGAACGGGACTCTCATTCGGCCCTGACCGGATTCGAAAATCACCCCGTTCGGCGAACCCGAATTCCAGTAATAGGAGTTGTACATCGAGGTCAACTCGGTGAGCGGAGCGCCGCAGGCCCCTACGGCGAACTTCTTACTCACCGTCGTCACAAAAGCGGTTTGATACGCTCCCCACGAATGGCCGATGAGACCGACCTTTGACGGGTCGATATCCTTCGCCAATTTCAAAGCCGCGTCCACAGCGGGTTCCAAACACTCGACCGCAGACTCACCGGGGCGATTGTCTCGGTAAGCAATGTCGGGTTTGAATACGAAATAGCCGTTCTGGATGAAATGCTGCTCGTTGTAGGCGCTCCATTCCGATGGGTACAAGAACGCGTTTCGCTCGTCGCTTAGCCGCTCGTAAATGTAGGTCACCATCGGATACTTCGTTCCCGGCTTGTAATCGGCTGGGTAGTAAAGCGTGCCCTGAAGTTTTGCTCCCCACTTGCTCTTAAACGACACCGCCACCCGCTTGCCCCACAGGTAGTCGGTGAGTTGAGGGTTGGTCTTGGTCACCGGCTTTGCCGCAGTGAACTCCCCGTTGGTGATGTACACGTTCGGCGATTTGTCAAAGGACGACATCACGAACATGTACCGATCGCCATCTTTCGCTTTGATAAGGCTGCCCAGAACGGCGTCGTCGGCGAACAATTGCTTCACACCGCCCTTGCCGTCACTAAGTGCGAAACCGTCTTGCTTCGTTTCCTTGTCGAACGTGGCAAAGTACAGGCGATCCGTCACCTTGGGCAAGTCTTGGTAGCCACCCTCTGGGAACATCAACCGATACTCCACCGACTCCTTGCGACCCGACGTTAGCCGGGTCATCTCTCCCGTTTCAGGATTCGCCATCCAAGCGTCGAACTCGTCGTAAACAACCAGCCCCTTATCACCCTCAAACCATCGAGGCGAGGCAGCCGAGGGCTTGTTGGCGACCGTGTGATCGTCTTCGCTATCCTCGAAAGTCACCTTCTCTTTCGGTGCGAGCTTGTTTAACTTGCCCGTGGAGAGATTAAGC
Source organism: uncultured Fimbriimonas sp. (assembly GCA_964471545.1). GTDB lineage: Bacteria > Armatimonadota > Fimbriimonadia > Fimbriimonadales > Fimbriimonadaceae > Fimbriimonas. Next base: position 3,284 of record CAYYJX010000002.1, read on the forward strand.
GTCCACCAGAACTTATCGTGATAGAGAGCAACGTAACCGCCTTCTGGGCTCGGAATCATTCGCCCCGAACCGAACGACCCTAGTTCGTATCCTTGAAAGACTTTGCGCGCCTCTCCGGTGGCAACATCAACAACTTCAAGGTCGGCCTTCTCGATACCGTTGGTCGTTGGCTTGCGATAGGGTTCGTAACGAACGTTGATTGCTTTGTCGAAGTTTTTGGTCAGAAGTGTGTTGTTTCCGAACCGCTTTCCGACAGTGAGTTCGTAGCTCGTCGCCTTCGCGAGCTTGCCTGTTGCCGCATCCCAAACGTAGGTGACGGAAGTGCTTCGGGCCTGATTGGCACGCATCTTCTGAAGCGGGATCGGATCGATATCGTTGGTGCTCCAAACTTCAACACCCGGCTTGTCCTTTTCCGGGGTTCGGTTGGCCTCACGATCCTCCCAGGGCACCATACCGATTGCGATCTTCTTGCCGTCTGGAGAAAGGTCGACTCCAGCAGCTTCGTTGATCCGCATTCCATCGGGGAACCCGGGCGTCTTGGCTGGGTCGTAAACCGTCGACTTCGTCGCAAGACCGTTACCGACTTCAACACGGGTGATCTTGTGGTTGTTTCCGATCTTCTTTTCGTTCTTCACCGGCATGGCAAAGAACGCTACGTCGACCTCTTCCGCCCATCCAAAAGCCACCGGAGCATCTTTGTCCGACTTCAAAGTCTTTACCTGCGCGGTCTTTAGGTCGATGAGTTGGAGCGTGGTGTATCCCGAACCCGTCCGCACTTCGGCAAGCGCCAAGGTCTCTTCTTTATTGAGCACCGATCGAGTCACGCTCGGAATAACAAGGAGTTCTTCGCCTTCCGGAGTCATCAGAACGAGGTCGGACGGACCTCCCGACGGTGGCCCACTTGGACCGCGTCCACCGGGGCCGCCAGGACCGCCGGGACCACCCTGGCCGCCAGGTCCACCTCCGCCGGTTTCAGCGCTCTGTCGATTGACCAACAACGTGTTTCGACCCTTCAGGAATCGGAATGATCGAACGTCGTCGAAGACCTTCTCCGTGCCCTCGGGGAGAATGCGAACGCTTAACTTGGTGGGAACGGGTCGTCCTTGCTCGATCATCTGGTCGACCATCTTCTTTGGCGGGTTCATCAGGACCGCCACGTACTTCGAATCATCCGAAAATCGATAGGGACCGCCGTTGGCGTAATCCCATCGCGCCGGACCGTCGTTGTTGCGAATGGTGACTCGTCCCTCGCCATCGATCAGCGCGATTCCATAGGCGAGCCACCTGCCATCGGGGGAGATTTGCGGGCCCAAAAGGCGCTCGAAAGACTTATAGTCGTCGGGCTTCATTGTTCGTGGCCCCACCGGCTTGTTTTCAGCAGGCTTTTGATCTTGCTGAACGATCGGGAGGTCGGAAAGGAATGCGACCTGCACGGAGAGGGTGCCTGCGTAAGCCGAAGCGCCAAACACAAAGGCTAGTGCGAGAGCAAAGGGCGAGCGTCTCATCTTGCGATTCTACAGGGTGCGTTTTCACGAACAATCAGAATCTCTATCGCCAAATAGTGCGAAACGCCACTTTTTAGCATAGTTTAGGTTCTATAAGCATTCAAAAAGTCGAATGTTCATTTATCGACAAATGAGAATTTGATTGGTAATCTGAAGCCTGAGAGAAATCGACGATGAAACTCAATTCCGCTCAAACTGTCCGAGGCTTGCTCCTCGGAATCGTTGTGGCTTCTTCGTTCGGCCTCGGAGGCTGCACTTCGGGCGGCGGCGAGAATGCCGCTAACGGTGCGGGTGATGCCGCTCCGAATCGATCCACTGAGAAGCAGACCATCGCTTTCGTGACGAACAACGCATCCGACTTCTGGACGATCGCACGAAAGGGAACTGAAAAGGCTGCGGGTGAACTTCCGAACTTCCAAGTCGAATTCAAGATGCCGCCGGACGGTCAAGCGGCCACCCAAAAGCAAATCCTGGAGGACCTCGTTTCCAACGGCACCAAGGGAATTGCGGTGAGCCCCGTCGATCCGACCAACCAAGTTGAAGATCTCAACAAAATCGCCGAGAAGACCGCGCTGATCTGCCAAGACAGCGACGCGCCGGACAGCAACCGCCTTTGCTACCTTGGCACCGATAACGTCGCCGCAGGTCGCATGGCAGGTGAAGAACTCAAGAAAGCTCTCCCGAACGGCGGTAAGGTCATGGTGTTCGTGGGCAAGGCCGACGCGCAAAACGCCAAGGAGCGATTCGAGGGTCTGAAGGAAGCCATCAAGGGCACCAAGATTGAAATCCTCGATCTTCGAACGGACGATACCGACCCGGCTCGCGCAAAGCAGAACGTTGCAGACGCTCTGGTCAACACTCCTGATCTTGCAGGTTGTGTGGGTCTCTGGAGCTACAACGGTCCGGCGATCCTGAACGCAGTGAAGGAAGCGAAGAAGGAAGGCAAGGTTCAGATCGTGGCCTTCGACGAGGATGCGGACACGCTTGCAGGCGTCAAAGACGGCATCATCTTCTCCACCATCGTTCAGCAACCGTTCGAGTTCGGCTATCAGGCAACCAAGCTTCTCGCCAAGATCATCGAGGGCGATAAGAGCGCGATTCCGGCCGACAAGAAGATCATCGTTCCGACCCAAGCCATCGGCAAGGATAACGTCGAAGAGTTCAGCAAGAAGCTGGCCGAACTCAAGAAGTAATCGTGTCGACCTCCTCGTTACTATCCATAAACGGGGTCACCAAACGCTTTCCAGGGGTACTCGCCCTGGAAGGCGTTTCTCTTCGTTTAGAGCGAGGAGAGGTCCTTAGCATCATCGGCGAGAACGGAGCCGGGAAATCCACGCTCATGAAGATCTTGGGCGGTGTGTACCAAGCCGATGCCGGCACCTTGGCGATCGATGGAAAAGAAGTCTCTATCCGCACTCCCGGCGATGCGCTGGCTCAAGGCGTTCGGGTCATTTACCAAGAGCTGAGCATTCTCGAGAATCTCACCGTAGCGGCAAATGTCTTTTTGGGTCGAGAGCCCAAACGTGGTCCGTTCTTGAACGAGGCAAAGATGGTGGAAGACACGCGAGCCATCCTTGCTCGACTCGGTTCATCCATTGATCCAACCGCCATGGCGGGTCGCCTTTCGCTGGCCGAACGCCAACTGGTCGAGATCGCGCGTGCGCTCTCGATGGAAGTGAAGATTTTGGTCTTAGACGAACCCACGAGTTCGCTCACTGTTGAAGAGACCGCTCAACTGCTCAACCTGATTCGAGATCTGAGAAAGGATGGTGTTGGAATCCTGTACATATCCCACCGCCTGGATGAGGTTAAAGAGATCTCCGATCGCGTTGTGGGTTTGAGAGACGGTCGAAACGCGGGCGACCTCGCCAAAGAAGAGATCACTCACGATGCCATGGTCAAACTCATGGTGGGGCGAGAGATCAAGCGCGAGCGACTGCCCCATTCGATCTCAGCAGAAGCCCCCACGATGCTCTCCGTAAAGGGCGCCTCGACGCTCCGCTTCCCCAACTCGGTTGTTGATCTAGAGATCAAGGCGGGGGAGATTTTGGGCATCGCCGGGCTGGTGGGTTCGGGACGTTCCGAGTTGGCACGCGCCCTCTTCGGGGTCGATCGCTTTGCGAAGGAGCCCTCGCTTCAAGTGAACGGTGCCCCGGTGAAGCTCCGATCGAGCCAAGACGCGATTGCTGCAGGCATCTATCTGGTTCCGGAAGATCGACGGGGCGCGGGCATCACCGTTGCATTCTCGGTCAAGCAAAATGCGTCGATGCCTTCGCTGAAGGAACTCTCGAAGGGACCTTTTGTCGATCGAGCGCGCGAGGCAGAGTTCGCCCAAGAAGCGGTGGAGAGGCTCGGTGTAAAGACCGCTACCATCGAGACCCAGGTGGGCACTCTCTCCGGCGGCAACCAGCAGAAAGTGGTGATCGGTCGCTGGTTGATGAAGGGCCCCAAAGTGCTGATTTTCGATGAGCCGACTCGCGGAATTGACGTGGGCGCGAAGGCAGAGATTTACACGCAGATGCGCAAGCTGACTGAAGAAGGGATTGCGATCTTGATGATTTCAAGTGATATGGAAGAGGTTTTGGCGATGAGCGACCGGGTAGCGGTGATGCGCGAAGGACAGATTATGGGGATTCTGGATGGGAATACGGCAACGGAAGAGCAGGTCATGACTCTGGCAGTCGGAGGTCAGCTCTAATGCCTGCAAAGCTTCGATCGTTGGTTGGCAAAGAACTTGGGATCGCCATCCTGCTGATCGTTCTCATCGCGATCACGGCCATCAAGAACCCGAACTTCATCAGTCCCGGCAACCTCCAGAACACGGGCAACCTCATTGGGATTTACGGCATTTTCAGCATCGGTCTTGGCCTGGTGATCATCACCGGCGGCATCGATCTTTCGGTCGGATCGCTTTTTGCCCTTCTCGGCGTGATGTTCAGTATTTGGCTCACCAAGTCTGGATTGCCCCCCGCTCTCGCCTTTTTCGGGGTGATGTTCCTCGCCGCCGGCATTGGATTGGCGCACGGCACGTTGATCACCAAGGTGAAAATGCAGCCGTTCATCGTCACCCTTTGTGGTCTGCTGCTTTACCGAGGTCTAGCGCGATATATCGCCAATGACAACACGCTTGGCTTCGGAAAAGCCGAGGGCTTCGAGTGGTTGAAAGAGCTTTCGACGGGTGCGTTCCTCGGTGTTCCGAACCCGCTTTGGGTGCTCATGGTGGTCGCGACGATTATGTTCTTCGTCTTGCACCGAACGTCCTTCGGTCGCTACCTGTTCGCCGTTGGCGCTAATGAAGAAGCGGCGCGATACGCAGGCATCCCAAGCGCACGAATCATCACGCTTGCGTATGTCCTTTGCGGCCTCCTTGCTGGGCTGGCTTCGGTTCTCCTCGGGTTTTACACGAACTCCATCTCTCCGTCGACCCACGGCAACTTCTATGAGCTGTACGCCATTGCGGCGGCTGTGTTGGGTGGTTGCTCGCTGCGAGGGGGTGAGGGTTCCATCATCGGAATTCTTCTTGGAACGGCTTTGCTTCAGGCGCTCCGAAACATGGTCAACCTGCTCAAGATTCCGTCTTCGCTCGAATTCGCGGTGATGGGCGTGGTGATCCTGCTCGGCGTCCTTGCCGATAGCCTCGTTCGCAAGAAGAAGGCCTAGGCCGCGAAAACCTTAATCAGTCCGGCATCCACCGGGCGGAGGAGAGACTGCAGTCGCTCGTCAGAGTTGACGCGCTCGTCCAACCACAGTTCGTGATGCTCGGGATCGAGCATCACGGGCATTCGGTGGTGGTACTTCGCGGCAATGTAATTCGGGTTGCAGGTGAGAATCGCCACCGTGTCCAGTTCCGTGCCATCGGCCGCGATCCACGTATCCCAAACCCCGGCGAACATGAAGAGACGCGTATCCGCGCGTTCGAACCTGTACTTCTGCTTGACCTTCGCGACCTTTGTCGGAACCTCGCCGAACAAATCCTGTTGCGATCCCATCGGGACCACCCGTGTTTCAAGGCGCCATTCAAAGTAGGCGCTCGCCGGGAGCAAGCATCGTCTCCGGGCAAAGGAATGCCGAAAAGTGTTCCGCTCTGCCAACGTCTCCGAACGGGCATTGATGAGCTTTGCCCCCAAGTCCACTTTTGACCACGAGGGGGTGTACCCCCACCGCATGTGCGTAGCGACCAACTGCTTATGCATCGAGGCAACGACGAGCACCGGATCGGTGGGGAAGATTTCCTGACGTGGGGAAATACCCGGTTCGAATGGCAACCCGAAAGCGTCGATCAACGCTTGTGAATCGGCGGCCAGTTGGAACCGGGCACACATGGAGCCATCACTCCACGACGCGAGCCGCCCGTACCGCTTTGAGCGTGTGGCCGGCATTGCGCAGGTGATGATCGAGGCTGAAGATGTGCGCGACCTCATCCTTCGTCAGGTTCGCCTTCACATCGGGATCGTTCTCCACGCATGTTTTGAAGTCGTGACCTTCCCACGCCATCGCCGCATTTCTCTGAGCGACTTTGTAGGCGGCGGCTCGGCTAAGACCCTTGCCAACCAACGTCACCATCAAATGCTCGCTGAACACCAGATCGCCCATCTTTCGAAGGTTCGCCTTCATGTTTTCCGGGAACACGACCAGACCTCGCAGGATCGTCGTGATTCGTTTGAGCATGAAGTCGGCAAGGTGGAACGAGTCGGGGAAAATCACTCGCTCCAAGCTAGAATTCGTCAGATCGCGCTCGTGCCATGTCGAGACCGACTCGAGCATGGCGTGGGCGTTCGCACGAAGCAAGCGCGCAAGTCCACAAACTGTTTCGCTGTTCCAGGGATTGCGCTTGTGCGGCATCGCCGAGGATCCCGTTTGACCGGCGGCGAAGGCCTCTTGCACTTCCAAAATTTCGGTGCGTTGAAGGTTTCGAAGCTCGGTGGCGATGCGCTCCAGGCCGGCGCCCATCAGAGCAAGACAGTTCAAAAGGTTGGCGTGCTTATCGCGGTTAACAATCTGGGTGCTTGCCGGCTCAGACTTGAGGCCGAGCTTTTGAAGCACGCGCGTCTCCATTTCTGGATCGACGACAGCGTGAATACCCACTGCTCCAGAAATCTTGCCGTAGGCAATATCCGCCTTTGCCGCAGAAATTCGGGCGATGTTGCGATCGAGCTCAGCAAGCCAGTTGGCGCACTTGAAACCAAACGTGATCGGTTCTGCGTGAATGCCGTGCGTTCGACCGATTTCAGGGAGGTCCTCATGCTTCTCAGCGAGATCCTCAATGACCTCCCGAAGACTGCGAGCAGATTCCAAAAGGACGTCGCAGGAGTCGCGAAGCATCATGCCTAAGGCAGTGTCGATGACGTCGTAGCTGGTAACCCCGTAGTGAATCCAACGACCCGCAGGTCCGACGTTCTCTTCTAAGTTTCGAACGAACGCAACCAGATCGTGGCGAGTCTCTTTCTCCAGTTCGTCGCATCGGTCCAGCGTGAACGTCGACTTTTGCTGAATCTCGACAAGATCTTCGATCGGGATCACTTTCTCTTCTGCCCAGCCTTCGCAGATGGCGACTTCCACTTCTTTCCAGCGTTCGTACTTGGCTTGGCGGCTCCAAATCGCAGTCATCGCGGGGGTCGTATACCGATCGATCATCACCAAGAGGATACCGGTTGGGTCCTAGACGGAAAGTTACGAAAGATCGGGATATCCGCTTGGCGAGTTATCGGGGATGCGTTAAGGTAGCCATGCCGATGTCGATTCTCACTTCCGCCTCGTTGGTTGCCGCTCTTCACTTGGGTGTAGGAGCCGCAGGTCAAAACACCTTCACGCCGGGCAAGTTCACAACAACCGTGGAGGTCGAACGAGGGACTTCGGTGGAGGTCTTCGGATATCGCCCGAACTCGTACCGAAAAGAGCGCATGTTCGTGGTGTTTCACGGCACGCTCCGGAACGCCGACGAGTATCGAGACCACTCGATCGAAATGGCAGAGAAATACGGGGCAATCGTGATTGCACCCAAGTTCGACGAGAAGCGATTCCCGAGCTGGCGATATCAACGGGGCGGGGTCTTAAATCGCGATGGGAGCGCGCGGCTGCGCGTGGAGTGGACCTACGCCATGGTGCCGACCATCATCAATGAGATTCGGAAATCGGAAGGGGATGCGTTCATGCCGTACTGGCTCATGGGGCATTCAGCGGGCGGACAATTTGTGGACCGGATGGCGGCCCTTTCCCCCTTCTTCAATCGGGCCCCGGGACTCCAGCGGATCATTGCCGCCAACCCTGGGTCGCTCATCTTTCCCACCTTTGACTGGGCGTTTAGCTATGGCTACGGCGACCTTCCTAAACAGGTGGCCGATCAGGAGACCCTAAAGCGGTATTTGGCGTTGCCGCTTGTGCTGTATTCGGGTTCTGCGGACAACAAGCCAGATGAATACTTCGACGGCAGTCCGGAAGCCATGCGCCAAGGTCCGGGACGATACCAACGCGCCACCGCTTGCTTTGAGATGGGCAAGAAGATCGCCGCCGAGCGAGGTTGGAGCTTCGGCTGGAAGCGCATGGTCGCCGAGGGGATCGACCATGATCACGAGAAGATGTTCAACCATCCCCTCATGCAAGAAGCGCTCGGGCTGTAGTTAGGCGTCTTCGCTGCGGGTCAGCGACTCTAGTCCCTCGTCGCGAGTCATTCGCTCCATCAGAAGGCTCACTGCCTTGCCGGCAGGGAGTCTTCCGCGCAGAACCGCATCAATGGACTCGAAGACGGGCATCGGCACTCCGCGCCGTCGTGCAAGGGCCATCACTGCCTCGGCGGTGCTCACCCCTTCCGCGACCTGACCGATTTCAGCCAGCGCTTTGCGAAGGTCTTGGCCTTGCCCAATGGCGTATCCGACTCGATAGTTTCGGCTGAGCTGGCTACTGGCGGTTGCAAAAAGGTCGCCCACTCCTGCGATGCCCAGAAACGTCTCAAGCTTCCCGCCGACCGATAGGCCGTAGGCGATCATCTCTTTAAGGCCACGTGCAACAAGCGCACCCTTCGTGTTGTTTCCGAACCCGAGACCATCGCTAATGCCGCCGCCGATCGCGATGACGTTTTTCAGTGCACCCGCGACTTCCACGCCGATCACATCCGAAGAGCAATACACGCGGTAAGAACTGCACATGAAGGCGGATCGCACTCGGTCGGCATAAATGGGGTCGGCACAGGCGGCAATGGCCGCCGTGGGGATACCGCGAACAATTTCTACTGCCAGGTTGGGCCCAGAGATCACGGCGACTTCGCTACCGGGATGCACTTCCTGAACCACCTCCGCCGGCAAGAGTCCGGTGGTGTTCTCCATTCCTTTACTGGCAAGAACAAAAAGAGGATGATCGCCGTCTAAGTGCTGGATCACCTCGCGTACCGCTCCGGAAGGAACCGCAACAACGGTCATTGGTGCTGAGGTGGCCTCGTGGAGTGGCAAGAAATCAACACCCTTCGGTATCGCGAAGCCGGGGAGGTAGTGGACGTTTTCGCGATTGGAGCGCATGAACGCGATCTCTTCTTCGTTACGACCGAAAAGACCCACCTCCAGTCCGTTCCGAGCAAGGAGGATGGCAATGGCCGTCCCCCAGCTACCCGCACCCAAAACCGCGACATCCATCTTGAAAAAGCATTATGAGAGGTTTCTGGCTAATAGGGTAGAGGGGTGCAGGGAAGTGGCACTTTCCAACCCATTGCGAGTAGCCGTGAACCCGCGTGAATCGTCATTTAGCGATGATTGGAAACCTGTATAATTTTCTTGGATAGAAAAGCATCCGTAAGAGATGTTGGGCCTTTAATTTTTTGCCATTGGAGTAGTGCTCTTTTTAGCGATTGGTATCTGGGAGTGAAAATTTGAAAGAGATTGAATCTGGTCGAAGACGGACGTTTGGCTTCTTGTCGCGTTCGTTGAACCTACGCACGATGATGCTGGACGGCGGTGTGCTGCTTGCATCGTTCGTTTTTGCGTCTGTTCTCTTGTATCTGTCCGGTCAGGTTGAATATCGAATCGAGCGAGTCACCGCTCGGGGTCTTCTTTTAGCCGTCACAGGCGTTGCCTTGCTCGCTTGGAGAGGTCGTTACGTCGCGAAGCCCAAATACTTCGGACTTTACGATGTGGTCAATATTGGTGCCGCGATGGTTGGGCAGTGCGTCTTCGCGCTGTTGGTCCTATTGGCAACTCGGCGAGACACGCTGAACCACGAGATCGTCGTTGTCATTCTCTACACGTTCTTCTCTGCAACGGGCCTCGTCGCCCTTCGCCTTTGGCAACGACGCACCGCGCTTTTAGCGGCAAAGAAGGTCGCCAGCCCAACGCAAAAGTGGCGAACGCTGGTCGCGGGAGCAGGTGACTCCGGCGAGATGTTGCTTCGCGAGATTCAGCGGGCGCCTCACTCCTCCATCCATATCGTGGGCTTTGTCGATGACGACCCTTCCAAGCAGGGAATGCAAATGCATGGAGTGCCCGTTCTCGGCACCACTCAAGACATCCCGCTTTTGGTCAAGGAACAGCGTGTCGAGCAACTCATCATCGCGATGCCCTCGGTCCGAGGCGACCGCATTCGCCGCATCTTCGACATCGCAACCGAATCGCAAGTGCGTATTCGAACGCTCCCCGCAGTTTGGGATATCGTCACCAACCCCATCAAGTCGCTGATTCCTCAGATTCGAGGGATTGAGATTCAGGATCTCCTTCGAAGAGAAGCCGTTCAGACCAATCTTGAAGAAGTTGGTCGCTATCTGGCGGGCGAGCACATTCTGGTGACGGGTGCGGGTGGATCGATCGGTAGCGAGCTCTGCCGTCAGATCGCAATGATGGCTCCCGCCAGCCTCACGCTCGTGGGCAAGGGCGAAAACAGCATTTACGAGATCGAGCAGGAGCTCATCCAGACCACGGGCTTAGTGCCGAACTCGGTGATCGCCGACGTCCGAGACCTCGTGGCGATGGAGCAGGTGTTCCGGAAGTATCGCCCCACTGTGATCTTCCACGCCGCCGCTCACAAGCACGTCCCACTCATGGAGCGGAATCCTCGCGAGGCGATCCTCAACAACATCCAAGGCACGTTCAACCTTGCCGAGCTTGCGGTGCAGTTTGAGGTGAAGAAGTTCATCTTGATCTCCACCGATAAGGCGGTGAAGCCGAGCAGCATCATGGGCGCGACCAAGCGGGTCTGCGAAATGATCGTGAGCGCTTATGGGCAGTCTTCGGATGTTCAATTTGCCGCTGTTCGCTTTGGAAACGTCCTCGGAAGCCGTGGATCGCTGATTCCGCTGCTCACCGCGCAAATCCGTCGTGGCGGACCCGTGACGGTCACCCACAAGGACATGACGCGCTTCTTCATGACCATCCCCGAGGCCGTACAGTTGGTGCTTCAGGCGGGAGCAATGGGAAGCCGGGGTGAAGTGTTCATTCTAGACATGGGAGAGCCCGTCAAGATTTTGGACCTTGCCACCGAGCTGATTCGGATGCACGAACTGGTGCCCGGGCAGGACATCGAGATTAAATTCACGGGTATGCGACCCGGTGAGAAGCTGAACGAGGAGTTGGTTTACGAAGGGGAAGACCTGAACGAAACCACGCATAAGAAGATCCGGTCGGTCGCCAACGTCCAACCGCATTCGGTGGAGAAGCTTCGCGAAGACCTTGGAATCTTGAAAGGCCTGTTCGATGACCCAGAGCGCCTGGTGCAGTATTTGCAAGACCTTGCCTGGGAGAAGAACAGCACGATCGCCAAGAAATCGAGCGACAAGCCTTCGATTAGGGTCGACTAGTCTCTCGCAATCGCTCTCATCGCGATCCGTACGAAACAAAGAAGAGGGGACCGAGCTCGGTCCCCTCTTCTTTGTTGCTCCTCTTGATTTCTATGGAGGCGCGGTTACTCCATTACGACGTTCAACGCGTCGATCACCCGATCGATGTCGGGCAGAGCCGCATATTCGTAAATCGGGTTGTAGCCAATGTGAACGTCGTCTCGGCAGACCAGTTGAGGGGGTGCCAGCAGCAGGTTGAACCGCTCGGGCGTGGAAGTCACCTCGGCGATCACGGACTGACCGAAACCGCAAGTCTTGGTGTCTTCGTGCAGAACCACCAATCGCCCGGTCTTCTCAAGAGACTTGGTAATCGTTTCGTAATCGCACGGGACAATGCTGCGCAGGTCGATGATTTCAACCGAGTAGCCAGACTTGGCGGCGGCTTCTTCGGCTAGCTCAATGGTGTTCCCGTACGTCACCAGCGTCACATCCGCACCCGGCTTGACCACGCGGGCCTTACCAAACGGCACCGGCTCAACGTTGGTCACGTCCACCTGCTTTCGGAAGATGTGCTTGGGAATCAGAACAAAAGCGGGATCATCGCCATGAATGGCCGACCACAGCAAGCCTGCCGCATCCTCAGGCGTCGACGGAATCGCGACCTTCAGACCGGGGACATGGGCGAGGGAGGCCTCGTTGCTCTGAGAGTGCCACAGCGAGCCACCCGGCAGGTATGCGCCGTAAGGAGCGTAAACCACCAACGGTGTCTTCCATTCGCCGTACGTTCGCCAGCGAGTGGTGCTCATGTTCGTAGTGATCTGGTTCCAAGCCGGGGCGATGAAGTCGATGAACTGGAGCTCAAACACTGGCTTCCAGCCGTAAGCGGCCATGCCAACCGCAACACCCATGATGGTCGCTTCGGCAAGCGGCGAGTTGAACACCTGCTTCGGAAACGCCTCGCTGAGTCCCTTGGTGATTCCGAACACACCACCTTTCGGATCCTCGATATCTTCTCCAAAGAAGACGATCTTTCCATCGTCTTCCAGCGCCTTCTTGAAGGTCTGGTTGATAGACGCAACCATGGTTTGGCGACCTGGTTGGATCGGAGGTTTGGTTGCCGGGACTTCGTCGCCCCAGCAGTCCTTCATGACTTCGTCCGGATCGGGGTCAGCCGCCTTTTCAGCCTTCAGGTAGTCCTCGTCAACAATGCGAACGACCTCGTCCTGCATCTCCTGCCATTGAGCTTCGGTGAGTTCGCCAGAGGCGATGAGCTCTTCGGCAAGCAAGCGGATCGGATCGCGATGCTGCATCTCTTCGATGTCCTTGAGATCGCGATAGACTCGGTGATCGTCGGAGCTGGTGTGGCTGGAAAGACGGTCGATGTCCATCCAAATCAGGGTGGGACCTTCGCCTGCGCGGGCCTTTGCCACTGCCTGAGAGGTCGCCTCCACAACGGTGTCCACTCGTCGCCCGTCAATCTTGACGAACGAATTCTCGTCGAGCATCCCAAGGTGGAAGGGAAGGAACTTGCCGGTAGGCGTGGAAATGCCGTACTTGTTGTCCTCGACGACGAAAACAACCGGAAGCTTCTCTTGAAGCGCAAACGCAACCGCTTCAAAGAACTCGCCTTGTCGAGAAGCGGCGTCTCCAATTGTTGCGAGCGCCACGGCATCCGTCCCATCGAGCTTCATTGCCCATGCGGTTCCGCAAGCGGGGAGCAGTCCGCCGCCCGTGGGGGTGCAGACGCTGAAAACGTTGTGCTCTCGGCTGGAATAGTGACCCGGCATCTGCCGTCCGCCGCTACTAGAATCCTTCTTGGCAAAGTAAGCGAGTGCGAGGTCGTAGTTCGAGAGGCCGCGAGCAAGCATCAAGGCGCGATCGCGATAGTAGGGGAAGAGATAGTCCTGGGGTTGCAAGCAGTGCGCCATCGCACCCAGAGCTTCGTGCCCCATGCCGCTCACCTGGAACCAGCCTTTGCTTTGTCGGAGGAGGATGCCCTCTCGTCGATCGCCTTCCCGGCTGAGAAGCATAAGCTTCAGGAAGTCGAGTTTTACGATGGAGTTGTTCGCAAGGGTCGACATAGGATTCATGGTTCTTTCTACGTTGAAAGCCTTTTCTTGTCGGGAAAAGGAAAGTGCCGTCTTCAAATCAACACTGATTGAAGACAATGGAGAGGATACCGCCCCGGGGCGGTGGCAAGGTTAAGGATCACTGATTACGGTAGCCGAACCAGATCGCCTTTCAGATTGATTGCCCAACCGTTCGAAACCCCGTCCTTAGATGGATCGCCCACCTGATTCCAGGCCGTTTCTTTACTTTCAAAGAACAAAACAATCGTAGGGTTTTTCAGGTCTTCGTCGTATTTGCCTGCAATGGCGGCGTTCATGGCGAAGCCGGAAACCTTCGGGGTCTTGTTCTTAAACTCCTCCGCGGTCTCGAGGTCGGGGCGAATGAGCTTCTTAACTTCGTCTCCAGACTGCAAGTCCGCAGTTTTCATACGAAGGCGAAGATCGTCCATCCAAGAAGTCGCCTGGGGGAACATCTGTTCGGAGCGGTGATACTGGCTAGCCGCCGTGAAGATGGCCTTCAACCGATCCTCCGTGTCTCCCTCGTATCGTTTCTTGCCCTCGGTGTTGTCCAACACTCCCGTGCTCAAAAGGTCTCGAACGGCATTGCCCGCCGGACTGAGCGCACCGACCAAAAGAACGAAAGCGATGGAGGCTAGGACAATCCAAAGAAGTTTGGATTTCGGCTTCTTTCCATTCTCTGGGGATCCGGGAATCTCGGTCACGTCTAATTTTGGCAGATCGCACTTCATTCACCTTTCGGCCAAAATAAAGACGCTTTGGTCGAACCTTCTCGAATTCCTCTGATCACCGCTCCGACCCCGTTGCATCGACTGCCACGCGTTTCGGAAGACCTCGGCATCGATCTCTGGATCAAGCGAGACGACCTCACCGGCTTCGCGCTCGGAGGAAATAAGGGTCGGAAGCTCGAGTATCTACTCGCCGACGCTCAGCAAAAGGGGGCGGAGGTCGTGGTGACGTGCGGTTCGGCGCAGTCCAACTTCATTCGCCAGCTTGCGGTGGGCTGTTCGATGCTAGGCATCAAGTGCGCCGTTGTCGCTATGCAGCTTCCGTACGAAGGCGAACCGCCGGCGCCGGACATTGCCGCAAAAGCGCTCAAGCCAAAAGGTGGCAACCTGCTGATCGATAAGATCGTGGGTGCCGAGATCGAAGTGGTCCCGAACGGCACCTGGGATGAACTTTTCGAGCGTCAGGAAGAGCTGGTGCAACGCTATAAAGACGACGGGTTCAACGTTTACTCAATCCCCGTCGGGGGTTCGACGGCACTAGGAGCCTATGCCTTCTACCGCGCGTCGCTGGAACTGTGGAGACAAGCAGAGCCGTTCGATTTCGTTGTCTCGGCAAGCAGCAGTGGAAGCACCCAAACCGGCCTTCAATACGGATATCACAAAACGCCCACCCGGTACATCGGAGTGGCGTGCGATCCGGAGCCTGAACTTGTGCACGAGTTCGTAACCCTGGCGGGCAAGCTGGACGCCGTCGTCGTGGACGAACTCTTGGAGGAAGACAAGGGCCTTACCGTGAAAGATTTCCGCTTCGACCTTCGATTTGTGGGTGACGGATACGGGATCCCAAGTGACGAAGGAAATCGAGCCATTGAATACCTGGCTCGTCGAGAAGGCATCTTCCTGGATCCCATCTATTCCGGAAAGGCCTTTGCCGGCTTGATGCATATGGCTAAGAATGGTGAGGTCGACGGTCGCGTCTGCTTCTGGCACACGGGTGGAACCCCCACCCTGTTCGTCTAATACGTCTCACGGAATCAACAAAAAAGGCGAGCCTCCAATAGGCTCGCCTTTTCCTTTCTTGATCTTGAACTAGATCTGAGTTTCGACTGCCGGAGTTTCCTTCGCAGCTACCGGAGTCTTATCGCCCTTGATGAATCCGAAAAGTGCTAGCCAGCCCATGAGCGTAAGGCCCACAAACGCCGCGGCTGCAAACTTCTGGATGCGAACCTGCGCGGAATCGCTGATGGTGATGCCCCAGCGAATGCAGAAGTTCCAGATGCCGTACGCAAGGTGGTAGCTGGCGGTGAGAACGCCCAGCGCGTAGACCACCACGATCACAGGTTGCGACGTCAGCATCTCGTGCCAAGCGTCGAACTTAATCAGTTCCGCATCGTTCTTGAAATACTTCTGACCCGTCGTGGTGGTGACGTGATAGCAGAGGAAGAAGAAGATGAAGATGCCGGACCATCGCTGCGAGGAGTACATCAGGTTTTGCGACCACTTGTACTTCGTCGTGAAATAGTTCTGCTGACCGCGGTTGGCGATAAAGAGGCCGTAGATGGCGTGGAACGCCAGCGGAATCCAGATCGCAAACACTTCAAGGGTGAGAAGCATGTGCTTCGGAATGCCCTCGAAGAAGTTGATGACCCCGTCGAACTTTTCACGTCCACCCAGCGAAAAGGTGTTCAGCGCCAGGTGCTGGACCATGTAGTAGCCGACCGGGATGATTCCGGTGAGCGAGTGAACCTTGTGAAGGATGTAGTTCTCTCGATTCAGCGCGATTGCCATAAGCTTGGTTAGATTACCTCTCGCCAATTCTACGGAGGTCGGTCGTGAATCGTCCACTAGCTTCGTGCGCGTCGTTGATTCAATGGACGCAGGTTCTCTTTGATCGCCAAATCTTTGATAAGATAGAACGATGTACCTAGTCTCGATGACGATGCTAGCGCTTTCCGTTGGGTCGACATCCCCGTCGATACCCATGCAAGCTCAAAAGGAAACCGTTCAAGGGAGTGGAGCCATTCCCGCCGTCAAAACTTGCCAAGTCGGCTTTCTCCCTTCGGAGACAAAAATCGCGGTTGCGACGGTCCCGTCGGGCAAAGGCGTTTCCAACCTCACCGCGACGATTCTAGAGGCGAAAACGGGCAAAGCGGTCCTGAAGGTCGAAGGGTCGGCACCGGTCCAGGATGCGGACTCCGGTGATATCGTTTCCCACTTCGACTTCACCGCTCTCAGGAAAGCCGGTGACTACAAACTTGTTGTAGACGGAGTTGGCGAGACGTTCCCCTTCACCGTCGGAGATAAGGTCTTCGCACGCGCTTTTCGCTTAGCGGTCAGAAGCTTTACGGGCCTTCGCAGCGGCATCGATGTTGATTTAGGACCAGATTTTCCGCAGTACAAGTTCAAAGCGGGTCACACCGCAATCGGCAAGTATCACGCTTCGAGCGGGAAAACGGGCACCCGCGACATCTCTGGCGGATGGTACGACGCGGGGGATTACGGGAAGTACACCGTCAACTCCGGAATCACCACTGGAACGATGCTCCTGGCTTTCGAGCGAAACGCGGCGAAGATCAAAGGAATCAAGCTAGACGTTCCTGAGACCGGAAAATCCAAGATCCCCGACTTCTTGAGCGAGGTGAAGTGGAACCTAGACTGGATGCTCAAGATGCAAGACGAGGATGGCGGCGCTTGGCACAAAGCAACGACGGCGCAGTTCACCGGGTTCGTCATGCCCGACCAAGACAAGGGCGATGTGCTAGTGATCGGAACCGGAAAGGCTCCGTTCAAGAACACAACCGCGACCGCCGACCTCACGGCCGTGGCCGCGATCGGTGCGCGAGTGTTCAAAGCGTTCGATCCCGCCTATTCGACGAAACTTCTGGAAGTGGCGAAGAAAGGATTCGCCTGGTGCCTCAAGCACCCGAACGAACTCTTCACGAATAACCCTCAAGGGATCGGCACCGGAGGGTACGGAGACGGCAACGCGAAGGACGAGGTTTTGTGGGCGGCAGTCGAGTTGTATCGGACCACGGGAGACGCCTCCTACCACGATGTTTTCCTGAAGCTTGCGAAGGAGTGGAAAGATACGTTCAGCGACACTCCGGCTCCGGGCTGGCCCGAGTTGAGGCCCCTTGCTCTGATGGCGTACGCACAGATCAAAGACCGCCCGGTGGATAAGGACTATCAGGCAACGGTAAAGAAGGGCCTCGAGGTCGCTGCCGACGCTGTTGCGGCGCGAGTGAAAGGCAACGGTTACCTCATGCCTCTCAAATCGAGCGAGTACTACTGGGGCAGCAATGGCGTCATCGCCAACTACGCGCTCGTGCTCCAGATGGCGTACTCCGTCCATAAGAAACCTGCGTACCGGCAGGCGGCATTGGACTGCCTGCACCACCTCTTTGGTCGAAACCTATGGGGAACGAGCTACGTGACCCACGTGGGAACCAAATGGGCAAAGCGTCCCCACCACCGCCCGTCTGGGGCAGACGGAATAGATGAGCCGTGGCCTGGTCTGCTCGTCGGTGGTCCCAATGCCGAAGGGAAGAACCCCCCGGCTCGTGAGTGGTACGACGAAGAGGCGAGCTATCGCACCAATGAGAATGCGATCAACTGGAACGCCCCACTGGTATTTGCCCTAGCAGAGTTCCTTTGAAACGACCCTGTGAAGGCTTGTGATAAACAAGTCTTCACGGCAGGTACAAGAGTTGATAAACAAAACTTGAATATCGTGGGGAATTGTAGTGATCATCGGAGATGTCTGATGATCACTATTTTTTATACGCTCTCTGATGAGTAATGGATGAAGTAGATCCCTTTAGCGGTTCCTCTATCAAGGGGGATCAATTAAAGAGTTTGCGTCCCTTCCCAGATAGTCGCGTCTCTGGTCACTGGCGCTCAGCTTCACGATGGAGCGATATATCAGTGACCCATGCTGCGCGGTCCGGGCATAGAACCCACCGAGCCCTTTTAGGGGCGAGTTAGTAGGAAGATTGAACCTAAGGGGCGGTTTTCTATCGGGTCATTCAGCATTTTCAGAGAATGATATGAACTTGTTTAAAAATCCCTGAGGATGTTCCCAAGTAACGCCAAAGAGTTACCTGTCCGAGACTTGCAAGACGCTGTATTCGGACGAGGAACCGTATGGAAACCATTATCAGCATGGAAGAGCAACTTGCGGAGCTCTACCGTGAGAAAGAGCATCTGTCTCTGGCGTTTCCTGGATTAGACGTGAAGGGATTTATCGAATTGACCCGCAGTGTGCAGGGACAACTCGATGCTCTCATCTCCGAGCAGGTAGATCAACTACTTGAGGAGAAGTCCAAGATGGAGGCCGCCCTCCCCGGACTCACGATCGACCAGATCATCGAACTCGCCCAGACCGAACTCTATCGCCGAACCGGCGCCACCGCAGACGCCGATCCTGTGACAACGTCGTTCTCCCAGCAACTCGCCTCGCTCTATTCGGAACGAGAAGAGCTGGAATCGGCCTTCCCAGGACGATCGGTGCCTGAGATCGTTGGAGAAATCCAAGAGAAAATTCGTCTCCTCGAGCAGCTCTATGCTCGCAAGAACTAAACGCTTAGCAGGAAAAACAAGAAACCAATGAGCTTTGTAGACACTTCTATCATCAACAGGCCGGGCAACGTCACCCGGGAAATCGCCGACTCGCAGGACTACGGAATCGTCAAGGTTGACGATAACGGCAACATCCTGCTTTACAACCGATACGAGGCCGATATGGCCGGTGTCGAGCCGTCCCACGCCGAGGGTCGATCCTTCTTTACGCAGGTCGCTCCCTGCACCAACAATCGCCTCTTCTTCGGCAAGTTCAAGGAGGGCGTTTCCAACGGTCACCTCAACGAGCAGTTCAAGTACACCTTCACGTACAAGATGAAGCCGACCCCGGTCGACATCCATCTTTACCGAGACCAGGACACCAAGACCAACTGGGTGTTCGTTAAGAAGGCCGCTTAACAATGGAGGCAGTCGGTTCCATCCAACACCTTCGACGCGTACTTGTTGAGATAGAAGGACGCGTGAGTTCTTACTCGATGGAGGAAAGAGCAACCGTGTGTCAGTTACTTGAAGAGTGCGTCCAGAAGGTGGGAGGCAATGGAGCCGACTCGCCCACCCCGAAAACACTCTCCGAAGCGGTGATCGACCGTTTCTCATTCGACCACTGGAGAATCTTTACGGAAGATCTGATCGAGCAGATGGAGATACGCGAACTCTCCGTCCAAAGCCTGATCTGGTCGTATCTACAGTCTCGGTTGCAAAAGATTCAAGCCCTCGCGTTCCTGCTGGCGGACCCAGAGGACGAGGCTGAACTGCGCGATCACTTGGTCTACTGGTACGTCGAGTCGAAGGCCGAATGGTTTCAATTCAACTGTCGTGTGAATTACACAACCGTTCGAGGCGACACCCCAGACCCGGTCTTGGTCGTTCAAGCCTCTCTTAGCAGCCACACTCTGCAAGTCTTGGAAGCGCTTTTTGATGAGCAATCGATCACATTGCTGACCGATTTCATCTCTGCTCCCCTCCCCAGCGCACTTCTGCTCGAGTCCTATCGACAGGGCAGCAAGTCCGCTTAAGCACCTCGGTTCATAGCCATGGAAGCCTCCACTTTGTTTTTTAAAGTTAAGTCGGTCATCGAGGATAAGGATTGGCCCCAGCACGCCGCTGCCCTAGCGGGTGAATCTGGAGTGGAGGCCCCCGAGGATATTCAGCGGATCGTCTCGTTCACGGAAACCCGATTGGATCAACTCCGCGGGCTCCTCACCGACATCGGGGACGACCCCGAATCGGAACCCGACCTGCAAGCGGCAGTCGTCTACTGGTACATCGAGGCCAAAGCGCAGTGGTGTCAGTTCAATCAGCGGTTGAACTATCAGATGATGCTCACGGGCATGCCGGACATGGCCCTTATGGTCATTGGTGCCGTTGGAACGGCCATTCTTCAAGACGTGGAAGCGCTGTTCCAAGCGAGTGAGATGGAAGCGCTCACCGATATCTTGGCCTCCCCGATCGAAGCGGCAACGGACTACAACAAACTCAAAACCCTTCAGATCAGCGATGGGCATTGCGAGATTCCAATTGCCCTTGCCGAAGAGATTCAAGAGACCCTGCTTCAGGTGCAGCAGTTCCAATTCAAGTTGGACGCGGACCAGGCTCTGGGCGGATCCCAGACGGTCCTTACGGAGTATGGACCCCTCGTCAAGGCGGCACAAATTCAGCTTGCTCAGCTGAACGATTTCAACAAATACGAGAAGCTCTTCCGGCGGTTCGTCCAGCAGATTTCCGATACCGTTGGGCTGAGGATCTTGCCGACTTTCGATCTCGCTCAGGACGCCAAGCTGGATCTCCCAACCCAAAAGGCGATGATCGATCTTTGCTATCGCTACCTGGGGCTCCTTGCCGAGCGCGGTCTTGAGAAATCAGCCGATGAGCGTATCGCAAAGGGCAAGCCGGGTTACGTGGACGTTCTCTTTAGGGTTCAGTCTGACGGTCGGAGGATCGTTCTTGAACTCAAAGACAATGGAGTTCCGTTCGGTGAAGGAAGTCTGGCAGACGGCAGCTTGCAAGATTCCGAGACCATGCGAGCGGTTTCCGGGGCCACGTGCGAACTTCAACCAACGGAAGATGGGAACCTCTTGCGGGCGACTTTCCCCGTTCCAACCGACCTCTCTGCAAAGGACTACCTCGAAGTTGCCGTTGGGCACACGGTCTATGCGGTCGAGTCCTCGATTGTCGATGCGGTCGTCAATTTTGATTCCGCGTGTGTCCAAGCCTCCCACACCACTCCTTCATTGGTGGTCCACGGGGTGCGGCACGACGTATACGGGCTCACCGACCTCATCGGGGAACACGGTGAGCTCCCATCGCGAGGCGTAGGACTGACGCTCAAGCGGAATGACCTTCCCACCGTGGTCGTGGTGGACGCCGTCGTCAATCGACGCAACGGTGTTGCCCGCCCCCTCGGCAAGATGCCCTTCGAAACGGCGAGTTACATCGCCGGGTACCTGCCGAACGAGAAAGCTTGCTCTCTTGTCGTTGATTTGAAACAGCTTTTGCAACCTGAAAATAGCGAACTTGACGCTACGGATGAATATAGCCATGCCTCTTAAGCCATCGCATCTCTCTTTGTCCGACGATATCTTCCAGTCTTTGGAGAAGGTCCTCCTTCGCCAGCCGGAACCGTTGGTCGTCGCCAACCGATCTTGCCCCGCTGCCTCCCTCTGGACCGGGGGAATGAAAGTGACGCAAGCCCTGCAAGCCGCCGGACTCCAACCGGGTCAGCGCGTTGCGGCAAGGATCCCCAACGGCGTCGCCTACATTCAGGCGATGCTGGGAACATGGGGTGCGGGTGGAGTGTTCTGCCCAATCCCACTGGGTCTGGAGGATTCGGAAATCGAGAGAAGGCTGGACGCAATGGAGGTTGCGACCTTCATCGACGGGGAGATCACCGTCGATGCCATGATCGGAGGGCTAAAGCTCCCCATTGAAGAAGATGCAATTCGAGACTCGGCGGACGCCAGGCTGATGCTCTGGACTTCTGGTTCGCAGGGACTTTCTAAGGTTGTCTCGATCAGCAATCGCAACCTTGTGCATCAAGTGGATACTCACCTTCGCCACCTGCAAATCGGTAAACATTCCACAGTGGTGAGCTATCTCTCTTGGGCACACTGCTTTGGGGGTGTTCTCGAACTTCTTTGCTCCCTCTTTTCAGGGGCGGTGATCGAAGTCCCCTCGCCCGATCGCTTCCACCTAGAGAGCATCGCTGCCGCGTTGGAAGCAGCCGACCATCCGGTGTTCTTCTCCGTTCCCAAAGTGGTGCAGCAACTTGCCGAACGATCTGACGGGCGCATTCTTTTGGCAAAGATCGAGGAAGGAATCATCGGGGGAGCTCCCGTCTCTGGCGAACTAGCCGGGATTCTTACGCGAGCGGGATGCCGAATGAGAATCGGCTACGGGCAAACGGAATGCACGCCGGGTGTCATGCTGGGCCAGCCTGGTTTCTTTGCTTCCAACTACTTAGGGTTCCCAATCGGTTGTGAGGTCCGGCTCGATGCCGATGACGTTCTAGAGGTGCGCGGCGCGAACGTCGCCGATCCTTCGGTGGAATGGTGGAACACGGGCGACGTCGTGATGGCAAACCCAGACGGAAGCTATTCGCTCAAAGGACGCATGGGGCGATCTTGGAAGTGGTCCAACGGTCGAATGTTTCATCCAGAGCCGGAAGAGCAACTGCTCTCTGAACGGCTGAATACCGATGTTGTCGTTGCTAAGAAGAGCACCGACGCCGCATTTGGAATCGCCCGCGGCGAAGGAACATGGCCGTTGCGAGACCTAGGGGCTTCTCCTTACGTCACCGACGGAATTTACCTTTCGGAAGAGGTTTGGCAAATGGCGGTAAGGCCTTCTGGAAAACTGGACTACACCCTCCTCACGCAACTTGGAGAACGAGCCATGTTGTCGCGTATGGACTGCACATTGGAGGTTGGTGCAGGAATTCGGCTAAATCCTGCACATATCGCCGGGGACTCGGCACTTACCCTAAGCGCCCCTGCGAGGGCGGCTGTTGAGAGGAGTCACCGCTTCGCTCTCGAAAAGGCGGCCTCGGATACGCCCATTTACGGGTGGAAAACCGGATTCGGTCCGTTGGTCAAGTTCGCAGCCGACGAAGACCCGCGCAAGCAAGGTTTCGGACTGCTCTGCCATCTCCAAGCTGGCCAGGGACCGGATCTGGAACCGGCGGTTGTTCGCGCGATGGTTCGTCTTCGTCTTCACACGGCCTCGCAGGGGCTGAGCGGAATCTCCCCAGATACCGTTGCCTGGTTGGAAAAGGCGGTGGAAGAGGACCTCATTCCCATCGTTCCGAGCATGGGGTCGGTGGGGGCAAGCGGTGACCTGATCCCGATGGCGCATGCGGTTGCCGCGTATTGCGGAGAAGGCGAAGTGTGGCTGAAGGGCGACCGGATGAATGCTGAGGAGGCACTCAACAGGTTGGGCTGGGAGCCTATCCCGCTTGAAGGTCGGGACGCTCTTGCCCTTGTGAACGGAACTCCGCTTATGAGCGCCGCGGGTTGCGTTGCGCTGGAGCGCGCGCGGGTGCGGCTATCAGCCGCTTCCGCTCTTACCGCGCTTCTTTACGACCTGCTCGGCTGCCACGATCAGCCCATTCGAACGAAGCTCCACGAGGCTTCGGGTCATCGAACCCACGTTAAAGTCTCGGATGCCATTTACCATCTGGCAGACGGGGTGAGCCGGGATGGTCGGGGTCGACCCTTGCAAGAGTCTTACTCGCTCCGATGCGCTCCCCAAGTGTTGGGAGCGGCCCTGACCGCTTGGGAACAAGCCAACGAAGTGGTGACTCGGGAGATCAACGGCGTCACCGACAACCCCATTTTCGATGCCGATGGCGACCAAGTGATCCACGGGGGCAACTTCTTTGGTCAAGAGGTGGCGTTCGCAATGGATCACCTCACCAACGCGATGATTCAAGTGGCGAATCTCGTCGAACGGCAACTCGCCCTCCTCATGGAGCCGGCACAAACCGATGGATTGAACCTTATGCTAAGTCCTCGCCCCGGGGCGGCAAGCGGGTTTGCGGGAGTGCAACTTTGCGCGACCGCGATTGTTGCCGAAATGCGCCGAACCGCAATGCCTGCTTCCATCCAAACGTTGCCCACCAATGGGATGAATCAAGACATCGTCCCCTTCGGAACGCATGCCGCACTGAATACCCTGGCGATGATCGAGAAGTTGGACATCGTCATCGGAGCGCTTGGTCTGGCGATTCGCCAGGCATTCCACCTGGCGCAGCGAGAACCGGAAAGCCGGATCGGGAAATCGCTCCCGGCTTTGTTCGCGATCGATCCGCTTCTAGAAGATCGGCCTCTTGCCGGCGAGGTTCGCCACGCGTCGCAGATCATTCTCTCGAACCCGTGTATTCATAACGCGTGTCGATTTTTGGTCTCCGAGACCGATGCGGAATACGCTCGAACCGCAGCCTGACCGCTAGAGAAAAAAGCACCCCGGAGAGATTCGGGGTGCTTTTTTGTGTGGAGTCTTTTGATCGATGGGAGCGCCTTTGAACTTAGCGAACACTGAAGTCGGTAAGGACCAATCGGTCCTTACCGCGTAGACCGAGCAAGCAGATCGTCTATTCGACTGAGCCCGGCCATCAAACGAGAAATGAACGATCCGCGATCTTCATTCTCTGCCTTTGCCGTCGACATCCGGCTTCGTAACTGCGACGCATGCCAAGAGGAAGCGATTTGCTTCACTTCCTTCGCCGCAGAAGATTTTGGATTCCCGACCAGAAGCGGAGACCGAGAGCAGAGCGCGTTTCGGAAGGACAGGTCCCGATGAATCGACCCCAAAAACTCGATGTTCAGATTGAGAGATTCTCGGGCAACCGAGTGGATCCGACAGAAGAAGGACTTTCCTTGATCTGCGCTATCAGCCATGTTCATGACGACCTTCACCCGAATGTTGGGTCGGCGTCGGGCCAGAACCTTTAACGTGGCAAATGCGTCCAGCACGCTCAACGGATCTGGCGTCACTACCAATACGATCTCATCCGAGGCGGCCAGGAGAGCTAAGTTTGCGCTGGAGATTCCAGCGGCGGTATCGACCACCATCACATCGAAAGATGATTCCAGCCTTCCAAACTGCTGAATCAACCGATTGGTCGAAGCCATATCCAAATCCGCAAGTTCGGTCACTCCGCTCGAGCCCGCCAGCAGACTAATGCCGTACGAGGTATTCATGACGACATCCTCGATTCGCGATCCGTTCAAAAGATCGACTAACGTCATTACCGGTCGGATGCCAAGAACCGTATCTGCGTTGGCAAGACCGAAATCTGCATCCAGCAAAATAGTGCGATAACCGATCTCTGAAAGGGCGA
Source organism: uncultured Fimbriimonas sp. (assembly GCA_964471545.1). GTDB lineage: Bacteria > Armatimonadota > Fimbriimonadia > Fimbriimonadales > Fimbriimonadaceae > Fimbriimonas. The sequence continues at coordinate 28,270 of CAYYJX010000002.1, forward strand.
TCGAAAAATTGCAAGATAGAGAGGTCTTTCCAACCCCTCCTTTGCCGCCTGTAAATGCGATGGTCTTCATCAGGCGGCTCGCTTGAAGTAAGACCGAATCCGATCGGCCAAGGTGACGGTTTTCGTCTCAATGAATACGGCTTCCATCGCCTCGCGTGGATCGGCAGAGACGTCTTCGGTGGCGATCTTCAAGCTAGGTTGAGATTCAGAAGCCGGCTTCATCTGCTCGTCAACCAACTTTGCCGCAACCTGGGAGGGCAGTTGGGATCGACGGAGAATGGCGCGAATCAACTCCGATCCGGAACCCTGAAAGGGAGGTGTCGAAGAAGGTTCGGCAGCGTTGTTCGCTTCACCGGGTTGTGGGGAGGTTTTGATCGATTCAATCAAGTGCCGAATCGTCTTTGTGTCCAGGCTTGGCATATTCTTATAATCGGCAAAGGGAGGCCAATAATGAACAGAAAGACTAGCGGAAAATACCACCATTTGTTATGAATTAAAGGAACATCTTTTTCATTCTGTCTGGAGAGTGAATGAAGCCTCGGATTGTGCGAAAAGACGGGTTGAGAAGGCCCTTGGAGGTGTGATCGTGAGCCTGTCCAGCCTCCCTCGCGGTAATCTCTGTCAGAAGGACGGGACGGTTCAATGATGATCGCGGTCCCACGTGAAACCTGAAGCAGGAAAAAGACCATGCCGTACATCGCGCACATCAACGCACGTGAGATCATCGATAGCCGTGGCAACCCGACCGTAGAGGTCGATGTCCACCTAGAATCTGGAGCCGTCGGACGAGCCGCTGTTCCGAGCGGAGCTTCCACGGGGCAATTCGAGGCCGTTGAGCTTCGAGACGGCGACAAGGGTCGATACCTGGGCAAGGGTGTCCTCAAGGCGGTTGAGAATGTTAACGAAGTGATCGCGCCGGCGCTTCTGGATATGGATGCGACCGATCAAGAGGCAGTTGACGCCAAGATGCGAGAGCTCGATGGCACCCCGAACAAGGGCAAGCTCGGCGCCAACGCCATCCTTGGTGTTTCGCTGGCAACCGCTAAGGCAGCCGCGGCTTATACCAAGCTTCCGCTTTACAAGTACGTTGGCGGCACCACCGCTCGAACCCTTCCGGTTCCGATGCTCAACATCTTGAACGGTGGAGCCCATGCCGATTCCAACGTCGACTTCCAAGAGTTCATGATTCTTCCGGTTGGCGCACCGACCTTCTCGGAAGCCGTTCGATGGGGTGCCGAAGTGTTCCACAACCTCAAGAAGGTCCTTAAGGGCAAGGGTCTCGGCACGGGCTACGGCGACGAGGGTGGCTTCGCACCGAACCTCGAGTCTCAAGAGATGGCGTTCGATTACATTCTCGAAGCCATCCAAATCTCTGGCTACAAGCCCGGTTCGGATATCTACCTGGGTATTGATGCTGCTGCCACCGAGTTCTTCCACGATGGCAAGTACGTGTACAAAAGCGGCGCCAAGAAAGAGCGCAGCATCGACGAGCAAGTCGAGTACCTGGTTGAGCTGTGCAACAAGTATCCGATCATCTCGATCGAAGACGGTTGCAGTGAAGAGGACTGGCAAGGTTGGTCCGGAGTCACTAAGGCTCTGGGAGATCGCGTCCAGCTCGTCGGCGACGACCTGTTCGTGACCAACGTCGAGCGCCTCAGCCGCGGTATCGCGGATGGCGTGGGCAACTCGATCCTCATCAAGGTCAACCAAATCGGTTCGCTTAGCGAGACGCTCGCTGCGGTCGATATGGCAAACCGAGCAGGCTACACCTCAGTCATGAGCCACCGATCCGGTGAGACCGAAGACGCCACCATCGCTGACCTCGCAGTTGCCACTAACTGCGGCCAGATCAAGACGGGTGCTCCGAACCGAACCGACCGAGTTGCCAAGTACAACCAACTCCTGCGCATCGAAGAGATGCTCGGATCGCAAGCGGTTTACGCCGGTAAGAACGGCTTCGGTCGATTGGCCGCCAAGCTGTAATCACAGCCAAAAAGAAGGCGTTTGCCGCATCAACGGGGTCCGAAGAGCATTCGGATCCCGTTTTCTGTTAGCCGAGCCACTTGCGTAGGTAACCGGAGAAAACCTTGGCTTTTGCCGACGAACCAACGAGGGGCTGGGAGCGACTCCTCGGTTAAGGCTGAGTTCATGAGATTAAGGATCGAGCAAAGTCCTGTTAAATTTAACCGTGCCTTCATAAACGCTTTTCAAAACTATCTCGGATTTCGATCCAAGGTCTGATGGCTATGAAAAAGGTTTGGGTGCTTTCAATTTTCGCGACCGTACCGCTTGCTGTAGAGGCGCAACTACTGACTTTCCAAGAGGGCGTCAACGGCTATGTGGGAACGCAGATGATCAACCTTCGCTCACGCGGAGGAGCACCCGCGGCTGAGAACTTTTGGATTGACAACCCTGCCGTGGGAAACAATCCCACCAACGACGACAACGACTCGGTCCTACTCAAGTTCGACAACATCGTGGGGGCGGGTGCTTCTCAAATCCCGGCCGGAGCTCGAATCAAGTCGGCTCGGCTTGTCCTCACCGCCGGTGCCAGCTCCAATCGTCCGGGCAATGGTGGTCGCCTGCACAAGATGCTTCAGAACTGGACTGGAAGCACAACCTACAACGACTTTGCGGGTGGTAATGGAATCAACCTCGACGATACCGTCGCTGCGGCAAACGCAAGTACCGCCTTTGGCGCGTCCAGCATCGATAACAGCACGAACGCATTGTTCAACGGTAGCTCCCTAGTGGTGAACGTGGACGTCCGGAAAGAGTTGCAGGAGTGGGTGAACGGAGGAACGAATAACGGGTGGGCGCTCATGCCGATCGTAAATGGAGCAAACGGAACCGCTATTCGATCTCACCTATCTTCCGATTCAACGCTGCGCCCCGTTCTTGAAGTTGAATACGATGTGACGCCTCTGCCAAACGGAACCCAGACGACGGTTTTCCGGCAGGGTCTGAATGGTTACTCTGGAACGGTTTCAAAGTCGATCCGCGCGGACCTCAGCACGCCAAACGCTGATCGACTGGGCGTGGACTTCACAACCACGAATCCCGGCGACCAGGAGCAATCACTTCTAAAGTTCACCGACATCTTCGGAAATGGGTCTGGACAAGTCCCGCTGGATGCACAAATTCTGGAAGCGAAGCTGGTGGTACACACCATCGGTTCCAACGCATCGGGCGACGGTGGCACGCTCCATCGCATGCTCCAAAACTGGGATGGCACCGCCACCTGGGATTCCGTCCTCGGCGGAGACGGCGTCACCCTCGGAACGGACGCACTTTCCGGGACCTCGGCGGTGTTCGGCGACCCTACGACCTTGGATCCCAACGTACGTTACGGTGTCACGATGGCCGATGTAACGGCAGATGTGAAGGCCTGGTTAGCAGGTGGCGTCAATCAAGGATGGGCTTTCCTTCCGCACCTCAACGGAAGCGACGGATGGTTCTTCCTCAGCGGTGCTTTCAGTGATCCGCTTCTTCGACCGTCTCTAGAGATCACGTGGGCGCCGGTGCCTGAGCCTGCGTCAATGACGATCTTGGGGATGGGCCTTCTCGCCCTTGTTCGGAAACGCAAGCAAGGCTGATTCCTGCGGCCTGCACGTATTCGACCTTCCTCCTGAGGGAAGGTCGAATACGTGCTTTTGAGACCCTACGGCTTCTTAAAGATTCGTATTTACTCCCCCAAACAACCCCATGCGAAAGGCATTTACCCTAATTGAACTTCTCGTCGTCATCGCAATCATTGCCATCCTTGCTGCAATCCTATTCCCGGTTTTTGCAGCCGCCAAAGAGTCGGCAAAGGGCACGCAGTCACTCTCAAACATGCGCAACATGTCTGCCGGAATGCTCTTGTACCTCTCGGACTGGGATGACACGTTCCACAAGAACCTTGGGGGCGTAGTGGTCCCTGCGGCATACGGATTCGGTGCGAACAACAATTTGCGCGCTTGGACAAACTGGCCCTGGTTTTACGGACCGTACGTGAAGAATGTGGACATCTACGATTGTCCACTCAGCCCAGACGGCGTCGATCAGCTAACCCGAACCAACTGGACGAATGATGGGAACTACACCTGGAACTACGATGGCCTAACGAAAGCGACCAACGTGCCCGCCCAAGTCGCCACCGCAGTTGACGAGCCCGCCAACACCTATGCCTTCTTCACTGGAGGGGATCCAGATGTGGTACCTGGGACCAACAACTTCACTAACCTTCTTGAGTCACTGGACATCAATCTCACCTGTGGTAGCAATCGATGGTCCGCTTATACGAAAGAGGTCCCCTTCCGGTACCGGCAGAAGATGATCACTTGCTTCGTTGATGGACACGTGAGCCAAGTTCATTGGTCAAAGGCTTTGGAGCGCAGAGGGGACAACACCTGGCCCTACAACATGGACTGGGCGGACTGTAATGGCGAGTGTCGCCCATTGGCAGCAGAAACGGATTTGGTGGGGCCAGGAAAGTGCTTTGACCCGACCCGACTGCCGCGATAAGTTGACGGTCGATAGGCTAGCGGGGTCCGAAGAGCATTCGGATCCCCTTTTCTTTTGGCGTTCGGTAGTCAGTTACAACTGCAAAGCGAATTCCGCCATAAAGGAAAAAGATCGCCACGAGCGCGATGATCCATCGGTTCAGAGACAGGCTGTCTTGGTTCCACCGGAAACCCCGAAAGAACCCGATCGCCCCCACCCATGCACACACTGTGAACAGGATGTAGCCGATGGGACCGAGCCAGTGAACTCGAAAAGACTCGGCGAAGTTGCCATGAAGGAAATGAGTCCAAGACGTGGTCAGACCGCACCCGGGGCAAGGTCGACCCAAAAACAAGGCGCTAGGGCAAGGACTCAGTCCAAGTGATTGATGCGTTCCGTGCCCGTGGCTTGAGGGCGACAAATAGCATCCGACAATGGTGACTCCCAGCCAGATGAAGAACCAAACCAGGTTTGGAACGGCCCGTGTTTTGGTGGACGGGATGAACCAGCCGAGCTTAGCGGGGAAGGCAAGGGGCGGTGGAACGGGTTGGCTCCCCGAGTCGGACCCGTTGATGATCGGTTCGTTCATCGCGTGTAATCAGTGACGTTAGTCGCGCTCTCCAGGATGCGTCGGCGTGGGAGGCGCCTCTACCGGAATCACGCACTCGGGATGGAGGAAATCGCCTTCTAGGGCGGCAATCGAGATCACTTCGCCCGCCATGTCGGTGAGGGCGACGTACGGAATGGCTTCTCCTTCTTCGCCGTTCTTGGAAGGCGACCGGAACCCGCGATCGAGAGCCTCCCGAGCGGTAACCCTGGCGGGAATCGGATTTCCGTTTCGCACGCGTGACAACTCAGCCTCGTTCAGTTCGCGAAGCAACATCGGATACAGCGCGGTGGAAAGAGGAATCAAATCTTCGGGACCGACGTGCTCCAACTGTGCGGCGGCGTCGAGTCGGAATCGACCGACCTCTGTTCGAACCAGCCCGATCAGGTGCGCCCCGCTCCCCACCGCCTGACCCAGATCTTGCGCAAGGGTTCGAATGTAAGTTCCGCCCGAGCACTCGATCTCTGCAAGCACCTCGGTTTCACTAGATTCCAGGATATCGAAGCGCGCGATGTGAATCCGCCGGCTCTTGCGCTCCATCTCAATACCTTGGCGGGCGTACTTGTAGAGAGGTTGCCCTTTGATCTTGACCGCTGAATACATGGGCGGAACCTGGTCGATAAGCCCCCTAAACTGGGGAAGCGCTTCGGCGATTTGAACCGGAAGATCGGCAGGGACCGGCTTCTCCGCGACCACGGAGCCTTCCGCATCGTAGCTATCGGTCTCAATCCCAAACTTGATGCGCGCCTGGTAGACCTTGGGTTCTAGGTCCAGATATTGAAGAAAGCGAGTCGCAGGGCCAACCGCCACGACCAGCAGGCCGCTGGCAAGAGGATCAAGAGTGCCTGCGTGTCCAATCCGACGCGTCTGGAATCGCCGGCGCATGATGCCCACCACATCGTGGGAGGTCATCCCAACGGGCTTGTCGATTAGACAGATTCCAAGCACAGTCTTAATTCTGAGACCAAGCGACGTTCGGCTTCGTCAAGAGAGGTTTCAAAGTTACATCCGGCGGCATTTTTGTGTCCGCCTCCGCCAAACTTGCGAGTCACCTCGGCGACGTCGATCGTCCCTCGGCTTCGAACCGACACCCGGATCTTTCCAGGCACGGCTTCCCGGAAGAGGGCCGCAACCTGTACCGTTTCAATCGAGAGAAGCTCGTTCACGAACCCTTCGGTGTCCTCGTCCTTCGCGTTGGCCCAGGTGAAATCGCGATGGCTCAAAACGCCCCACGCAAGCTTGTCGTTCATATCCAGCTTCATGGTCTCAAGGGTGTGACCAAGCAGGCGTGCCGAAGAGAGTTGTCGGCTTTGGAAAACCTCTTCGCTTACTTTCTCAAAGGCAGCTCCTCGTTCGAGCAAGGTTGCCGCCGCTTGAAGGGCGGATGGGCTGGTATTTCGGAACCGGAAAGAGCCTGTATCGGTGACGATGCCGGTGTAGAGGCAGGTCGCCATATCTGGGGAGATCGGAGCCCCTAACTGAAGATAAAGCTTTGTGAGGAGTTCTGCGGTGGCTGCCGCAGAAGTGTTGACAATGCGAACGTCACCCGGCGCCTGGTGCGGTACATGGTGATCGACCACGATGAGCTTCGGAACGGCATCGAATCGCTCTTTGTGATTGCCTAACCGTTCGGTCGAATCCAGATCGAGAATGATGCCAAGATCAGCCTTCTTCTCGGTGCCTTCGGTGCGAATTCGATCGACAAATGGAAGGAAGCGTAGGTTTCTCGGAGCAGCGTGGTGGCAGAGGACTTCGAAAGATTTTCCGAGCGAGTCCAGGTAAAGACCCATGGAAATCGCTGAACCCAACGCGTCGCCATCTGGGTTGAGGTGCGTCCCTACAATAATGTGGTCTGCTTGTTCCACCGAGCGTGCGAACTCGGCGACCAACTCATTTTCGATTGTCAGCATGCGTACCACCCAAGGACCACGCTACTTCCCAAGGCCCACACTTCCATCGGAGCGCTTACTGCAAAGCAGCCTCGGATCGCATTGTACTTGATCAT
>CAYYJX010000002.1:35376-71907 GCA_964471545.1 uncultured Fimbriimonas sp.
ACCCGACTCGGTCAGGTTGCTCACGGGGTTACGGGTGCCCAGCGCGCTGCCGTGCACGGCGTACCCCAGCCCGTGAAACGTGCTCACCTTCACCTGGTCCAGCCCCACCTGCTGCAGACGCTCGCGTATTTCGTCGGCCGCACTTTTGTTGAACGCCAACAGGCAAATCTGCTCCGGGCGCGCGCGTTTGCGTACCTCAAGGGGTCTCCCCCTTTCCCAACCCTATCCCGTCCTGGGAATCGGTTGAAACTCGAACTCGCCGAATATCGGCAAGTTGTCTCCACTTCAGAGCGAATTCTCAGCTGACGACTTTCCAAGTTCGTCGAACTCACGCAGATCGAACGGCCATCTATCGATTGCCTACCGAGGCATTTTACCAAGATTGAGCAAAGCCCAAAGAACCTGGTCAAGGCCGGCCACCGTCGATCGTTAGGCAGATTCGCTCGATTAGCCTGTTTTACGCCCGTTTTTGACCAGGTCGTTGAGTCCGTCGGCAAATTCTCGATAGAAACGGTCCGTTGAAAACCTCTCGGCATTGTTACGCAGAGTTTCGGGGGAGAACTCGCGCCGCTCGGCCTCTTCCACCGCCGCACACACGTCTTCCACTTCAAGGTTCTGCATGTGTACGCCGCATTCCGGGGTTACGGTCTCGGCGGCTCCGCCCTTGAAGTAGGTGATCACCGGGAGTCCGGCTGCCATTGCCTCTACAGGCACAATGCCAAAGTCCTCGTAAGTAGGGAAGAACACCGCCTTCGAGCGGCCCATCAACTCCTTCAGGTCGGGATCCGGAAGTCGACCGTGAAACACGATGTTCTCGTGCCCAGCGGCGCGCTCTCGAAGGGACTCTTCAAGTGGTCCCGTGCCAACCAGATTCAGTTTGAAGCCCATCTTTTTGGCCGCATCAATCGCAAGGTCGAATCGTTTGTACGGGATGAACCGACCCCACATCAGATAGCCGCCGTCCGTCCCTTTTCGGTCAACGTCGGCAAACTTTGCGGTATCGACGGGCGGGAAGATCACTCGATCGCAGGGGCGCTTGTAGATTTCAACGATTCGATCGGCGGCGGTTTGCGAGATCGCCCAGGCCTGATCGGGACGCTTAGAGGCTTCCAAATCAAGCTTCTTTAAGTGAGATACCAACGGCTTGGTCAGCGGGGATGCACTCGCCCGGCGGTCGATTTCGGGGTACCAGAGCGCCCGGACCGGTGTGCAGTAGTAAGAAACCACTCGGGCGTCGGGTCTCACCTTGCGAATGTTATGGGCGAGGGTGTGAGAGAAGACGATTACCAGATCGTAGGCGGTGAGGTCGAAGTTGCGATAGACGTGCGGCAAAATGGGCGCGTACACGTAGTGCTTGGTGTGAGCCAGGGGCATTTTGTCCACCCAACTCGTCTTCACGCGACTGGGATCGAGCCATTTAAACTTGGCTGGATTGAACTGCCCGGTGTAAACATCTCCAGGGAGAAAATCCACCAACACGCGTGTGACTTCCTCGGCGCCGCCCATGGCCGTCAGCCAATCGAAGACAAAACAGGTTTTCAATCCTGCAATTGCAGACAAATCGACATCGGATTTAGGCATCTCGTTCACTTCAACCAACAGAGTGGACCCTTCCAGATACGAAGACCCCTTTACTCATTCCATGATGGTAGCCGATGCCTGGCAACGAACCTTTTTCGCCAGAAGAACCCGCGCTATGTCTAGACACTCGGGAGAGCAGAATGGACAATCACGGACCGGTTCCCAGTAACATATCGGGGATATGTGCGGAATTGCGGGCTACGTTGGCCCACGTAATGCAGTCGAGGTGGTTTACGATCAGCTGAAGCGGCTTGAATACCGTGGTTACGATAGCGCGGGAATTGCGTTTCCAAAAGGAGAAGGAATTGTCGTCACGAAGCGAGCTGGCAAGCTCACGGAGCTTGCGCAGGCTTTGTCGGATAAGTGGCCGGAAGCCCCCCTTGCCATCGCCCATTCTCGTTGGGCCACCCACGGTGCGCCCACAGACGTCAACGCTCACCCTCACTTTGATCAAACCGAGAACGTTGCGATCATCCACAACGGCATCATCGAGAACTATCTCGACCTCCGCCAGGAGTTGATCGCTCGCGGTCACAAGTTTCAATCACAGACCGATACCGAGGTTGCTGCCCACGTTATCGGCGAGGAGTACGCCAAGGGCGGACCCCTAGAAGAAGCGGTTCGACGAGCGATCACCCGCTTGCGCGGAGCCTATGCCCTGGTGGTCGTTTCGCATCTGGAGAAAGACAAAGTGGTCTGCGCCAGAAACTCCAGCCCCCTTGTTCTTGGACTCGGGAAGGGCGAGAACATGTTGGCAAGCGACATCCCGGCGCTTTTGCCCTACACCCGCGAGGTGATCGTGATGGAGGACGATACCCTCGCCGTCCTCACGACCGAAGGGATTCGATTGATGGATGCCAACGGCAGGGACCTGCCTGTTGAACCGATGCACGTAGATTGGGACGTCGCCGCCGCCGAGCGCGGAGGTTACGACCACTTCATGCTGAAAGAGATCCACGAGCAACCGCAGGTCATCCGGCAAGTACTTGCGGGTCGAGTGGATGAGAAGTTCCGAGTTCGCCTGGAAGGGATTTTTGGAGAGCACGTCTGGAATGAAATCGACCGCGTGAACATCATCGCGTGCGGTACGGCGTACCACGCAGGACTCATGGGCAAGCACCTCTTTGAGACCCTTCTGAGACTGCCCACCGATGTGTACTACTCGTCGGAGTTCCGATATGGCGATCCGGTTCTTTCCCCGCGATCGCTGGCGATCTTTGTGAGCCAGTCTGGAGAGACCGCCGACACTTTGGCTGCGTTGAAGCTTTGCAAGCAGCGACGGATTCGCACCCTTGGAATCGTCAACGTCATCGGATCATCCATTGCGCGCGAGTGCGACCGAACCATCTTCACCCAAGCCGGACCGGAGATCAGCGTCGCCTCCACGAAGGCGTACACCGCTCAAGTAATGGTCTTCGCGCTCTTGGCGCTGTACATTGCCCAGGTTCAAGAAATGCCCGGTGTTCGCGTGGGTGAATGGGTGGAAGAGCTGATGCGCATGGACTCGCTTGCCGAAGAAGCGCTCAAGCTTGAGCCAGAGATCATTCAGATGGCGGAGGACATGAAGAGCATGCCGCTCTGCTTCTTCTTAGGCCGGGGGGCCGACGCCTACGTGGCCGTCGAAGCGGCTCTGAAGCTAAAAGAAGTGGCGTACATCCCCACCCAAGAATCTCCCGCCGGCGAGATGAAGCACGGTCCCCTGGCGCTGGTACAACCGGGCGTCGCCGCAATGTTTGGAGCCACCGATCCCCACACGCGGGACAAGGTGGTGAGCAACATGAAGGAAGTGCAGGCTCGGGGCGGAACGGTTGTGGCGATCACAACCGACGACGACACGATGATGGACCAAGCCGCCGACCAGGTGGTCCGCATCCCGAGGGCCAAGTTTGAGTTTCTCAGTGCGCTCCTCAGCATCCTCCCACTCCAACTATTCTCGTATCACGTTGCCCGTTTGAACGGGTGCGAGATCGATCAGCCCCGTAATCTTGCTAAAAGCGTTACGGTTGAGTGAAATCTTTGTAAAGCCCTCAGGAGAAGTTTGGGATACTAACCTATACTTTTCTTGTGGGCTTTGCCTTTTATGATTGATTCTAGGGTTCTTAGGGAAGAAAGATTTGATCGGAGAGAAACAACAGAGGAGGCCTCGCAGTCAAAAGTCGAGGTGGCTTCTGTGAGCGCAATACCGATCGCAAAGGAGATCATCAGCAAACCGGTCTACCGCGTCATTAAACGCGGCCTGGACCTGTTCTTCTCGGCGCTGATGCTTCTGATCCTGGCTCCACTTTTCCTGGTGGTGTGGCTTCTGGTTGTGACCACCAGCAAGGGCCCAGCCCTCTACATGAGCCGACGAGTCGGTCGATGCGGCAAGACATTCATGTTTCCGAAGTTCCGCACCATGTATGTGGATGCTGAGCAACGTCGGGCCGAGCTAGAAAAGCTGAACGAGAAAGACGGTCCGATTTTCAAGATGAAGCACGATCCGCGAGTCACTCCGGTCGGTCGTGTCCTTCGAAAATACAGTCTTGATGAACTGCCTCAGCTTCTTTGTGTGGTGAAGGGCGAGATGTCCTTGGTCGGCCCACGACCGCCGATCCCAAGCGAGGTCAGCCAATACGACGAAGCTGCACAACGACGTCTCTCGGTAAAGCCTGGCATCACCTGCTACTGGCAAATCATGGGTCGCAGCGATCTGAGTTTTGAAGAGATGGTGGCGCTGGACAACCGATATATCGATGAAATGAGCTTCACGACCGATGTGAAGATTCTCGTGAAAACGCCAAAAGCGGTTCTCTCTGGTAAGGGTGCGTACTAAGCCTCCTCGACCCTCTGATTTGGCGATCTCGGTAAGATAAGCGCGTCCATGGATTCACGTTCGGTCTTGGTCATCGGCGGTGCGGGCTACATTGGGAGCCACACCTGCAAACGAATTTCCCAGTTAGGTGGCAAGCCCGTGGTGCTTGACAACCTTTCGATGGGGCATGAATGGGCCGCCATTTATGGTCCGCTTTACGTGGGAGACGCGGGCGATTCCGCCTACGTGAAGCAAATCATCGATGAGCACGAGATCGACTCGGTCATTCACTTTGCCGCCAGCGCATACGTCGGCGAATCAATGACCAATCCGGGCAAGTACTTCCGAAACAACGTTACCGCGATGCAGTCTTTGCTCGACCGATGCATCGATTCCGGAGTCAAGCACTTTATCTTTTCGAGCTCCTGCGCCACTTACGGGGTACCTAACGAGACGCCGATTCGAGAAGACATGCCCCAAAAGCCGATCAACCCTTATGGCGAAACCAAGTTGATTGGCGAGCAGATGCTCAATTGGTACAGCCACTGCCACGACTTTCGATACGTTGCGCTGCGCTATTTCAATGCTTGCGGCGACGATCCCGATGGCGAGATCGGCGAGGTGCACGACCCGGAAACACACCTCATTCCGATCGTATTGCAGGCCGCTCTTGGGAAGCGCGAATACATTGAGGTTTTTGGAACCGACTACCCGACCCCCGATGGTACGGCAGTGCGGGACTATATCCATGTCTCCGACCTTGCGGACGCCCACGTTCGGGCGCTTGACTATCTAATTGCCGGAGGAGAATCCAACAAGTTGAACCTTGGCACCGGGAACGGAGTCTCTGTTCAACAGGTTGTAGATTCTGCAAGGCGTGTCACCGGGAGAGAGATTCCGGTGAAGTACGGCCCGCGGCGAGCCGGTGATCCACCCGCGCTCTACGCCGACCCCTCGAAGGCGAAAGAAGTCTTAGGTTGGCAAGCACAATGGACCGACCTTGACAAAATCATTGAATCGGCCTGGAATTGGGAACAAGTACGAATAAAGCGCGATCTGTAGCCGACAATAGAGAATTGGCACCAGTGACTTAACAAGAAGATTCCGGCGATATCACCGGGAACCTCCACTTGGCACGGTGTTTGATAATAGAATTAAGACTGGTCTTCGCACTGCGCCTTTTGGGGCGTAGGGTATGCGCTGGGGAATCGAAGGAAGAAATTGAATGTTTAAAGTCCACCTGAGAAGGTCGTTGGCTATGCTGCTCATCGCGGCAGTGATTGGCTACTTCGTCGGCAACTCAATGCCGAAGGTATACGAGGCCTACACGGAGCTCCAAATTGGCAACCCTTCGATTGCCATGGATTCGAGTCTTCCGATCGAAGCTCGCCGGTCTTTGATGCCGTCGCTTAACTCGAGCATCGACGGTGACGTCGGTCTTCTCCGATCCAACCGTGTTTTCCGAGAAGGACTCTCGCGAGCGGCAAATGAACTTGGCAAGCAAGATCTCGCTTCCGTTCAAACGTTCGTTAGCCTCTTCCCGATGTACGACGTTGAGATTCCGCCCGCGATCAACAGCTACGCCCAAGACCAAACGCGTGTTGTCCGGGTTAAGGTGCGAGCGTATTCCGGTGAGGACGCCGCTGAAATTGCGAACAACGTCGCTTACGCTTTCTCCGACATTCGACGAGAGCGCGTTCGAACCTCCGTTCGAGACACTCTTACCGCTCTTACCGCCACCATGGAGGCAACCAAGGCCAAGCTTAACCAGGTCGATAAAGAGTACGAAGACCTGAAGCGGACCAAGAAGGTTGCCGACTTTGGCGATCGAAACAAACTCGCCAGCCAAATTCTGGAAGAGTTCCGAAGCGCTCGCATGAAGGCCGAGGTCGAACTGGACGCCACGCGCGCCATGGTCGAGTCCTTGACCATGCAAGTTGCCAAGGAGCCGCAGTTCACCAACGCATCCCAGTCTTCGCAGTTGGATACGAGCATCGAGACGGCACGAGGTCTGGTCGCGAACGCTCAGGCCGAACTGGACGAGTTCCGAAAGATCTTCTTGGATACGAGCCCTGAAGTGGCGAAAGCCCGCGAGAAGGTGAAGCAAGCCGAAGCGCGTCTCAAGCTGGCTGAGTCCTCTGCTAAGCAACGAGGAATGTCTTCCGTTCGATCGCTGAACCCGATCCGGGAAGAGCTCAAGGCGAAACTCGCCAGTGCTCGAGCCGATGTTGATCGACTGATCGCGCAAGTGGCCGGATTCAATCTTAAGATCGCCGAAAAAGAGGCCGAGGTCGCACTGCTTCCTGCCGACGAAATGAAGGCGCAAAAGCTGCTGCGAGATCGACAAGCTCTTGAGCAGAACTACCTGAAGACGCAAGAGGCTCTCAGCAACTTCTCGGCTTCGGTGGAGGGACGAGCAGTTCCGATCATCTCGCCTGCTGTCCCTGAGCAAGCTCGCGAGCCTGTCGCTCCCGACGTTCGACGATGGGTCATTCTCACCGCGCTCGTTGGTGGTCTCATCGGCCTGGCTTACTCCTTCGCTATCGAGTCGTTCAAGCTTCCGGTTCACACCTCTTGGCAGCTGAGCGAGCTAACGAACCTGCCCGTTGCCGCATCCGTTCCGGCTCTGCCGCGTCCGCTACAGCGAAAGCACTTCGCCGAAATCGGGAACGCTCAGTTCCGGCCGATCGAAGCATTCCGCTACATGGCGTTCTCGACGCTTGCCAAGGAGAACCGTCCTAAAGCGATGATGTTCACCTCGGTTGGAGTAGATGTCGAATCTGCGCCGATGGCAGCAGAGTTTGCCGTGGCTGTTGCTCGAACCGGCGCACGCACCATTCTGGTGGACTGCGATCTACGCGGAATGGGCCTTACCAAGCTCTTCAATCAATCGAACCACACAGGCGTCAGCGATGTTCTTGGTCGAACGGTTCTTCCCGGAGAGTCGAGCGAAGTTTACGTGGCAACGAGCCACGAGAATCTGTCGCTCTTCCCGGCTGGATCGAACACCACCAGCGGATTGCTGGACTTTAACTCGGTACACCTCAATGCTCTTCTGGAGCAGTTGAACGAGCAGTTCGACATGGTCATCATCACCGCGCCTGCCGTGGACGTCTTCTCCGACGCCGCACGTCTGGCAAGCATGGTCGATGAAACCGCCCTCGTGATTAGCGCAAAGACCACGTCCTATCGCTCCATCCCGATTGCACAAGAGATCCTCAATCGATCCGGTGCCAAGTCGGTAAGCATTGTTCTTGCGAACGCAAGCGCCACCGAAGAGCCTTTCGGCTCACGAATCGGCGACGTCATCCAACGCGCTTAAACCCGAACCAACCAGTATGGCAAAGATAGACGCGCTTCCCGGAATGGCACCCTCCGTCCCGGGAAGCCGGATCAACCAGAACTACAACCTTCGTCGCCGCATGGCGACGATGCGTCGTTCGTACACCGCTTGGTCCTGCTTCAACATCACCATGTTGATGATCCAGTGTCTGGTGCCGTTCCGGTACTTCGCCGACTTCGCTTGGTCGCTGGTTTACTTGACGTCTCTGTCTGGCTTTTTCCACGTCCTTTTCGGACTGTGGGCGCTGAGAATTCCGGGTCGAATTTCTGCCGGGTCTTTCAGCCTTATCTTGATGGCGGGCTGGATCGTCATCTCCACTCTCTCCGTCAATGGCGACCTCGGACGCTCGTTCGGTAACGCGTGGGGTTGGCACATTCTGTGGCTGTTCCACTACATCGTCCAGTTCTTCTCCATCGACCTCGGAACGAGATCGTCCCCGTTCGTGCGCAAGTTTGCCTATGCCATGATCCTGGGCTGTTACGCGTTCTCGGGTCTCATCGGCTTCTTACAGCTCTTCAAGGTCCCGTTTGCCTTGGCGCTCTCAGTCTCGGGCTTCTTTGGAACCTTGTTCCGCCCGACCGGTCTTAGCAACTACTCCTTCGAACTTGGGAACCAGGCCACCATTGGAATGATCCTTCTCGGTTCCCGATTGGTGAACCGTTCGCTAAAGACTTGGGAATGGATCGGAATAGCATTTTTCGCTTCGGTGATTCTCATTGCCCAGTACCGGACTTGCTACGTGAGCGGAATCCTGTTCGTGGGCGGTGCGATCGTTTTAATGCAGATCAAGCGCAACCCTAGCCACGGAATTGCCGCGGGTCTCACCGGAGCCCTCCTCATGGCCATTCCGTTCGTGCTCTTCCCAGAAAAGATGGGATACGCGCTCAAAGGCTTCAGTACGGACGACATCACGATCAAAGCTCGACAGCTCGCTTGGGACCAAATTGGCCCGATCATGCAGATTCGACCTTGGACGGGCATCGGCCCAGACTCGAACCTGATGATCTCGACAGGCTACCAATACATTGATAACTACACGTGGCTGGTTATCGACAACTTCTATTTCATGACCCTCGCCTGTTACGGGATCATCGGATGTGTTGTCCTGGGTATCACCATCGTTACGACACTTGGTGGTCTCGCCCTTAAGTCTTTCCACTCCGCCCCCGGCGTAAAAGAGGCTTCTGTCATCGGCTTCTTGCTCGTCATGAGCATCCTCATCGTTAGCCTTACCGGAAACTCATTCGTTTATCCTTCGGTCGGTTTCCCGTTGATCATCTTGCTTGCCGTTGGTAACCCGACCACAGAAGAAGGCTCCAGCAATCCAATCTTCACCTCGATTCATAAGATGATCGGTAACGTCGGTTCGTCTTTCCGCCGGGTTCGATTTGGCTCAAGAGGACAGGCTTAAAGCACAGCCCGCCCCAGTCCGCTCGGTCGTGTTGAGCATATTCCGATCGCATTTGCGGATTAATTTGGCTCGTTTGCGTCTTTACCGTTGATGAAGGCGGGCTACGGTCCGATTCTTGTATAGGTTCTTGTTTTGGATTCGTTGATGCCCCATGCAGTTCAATAGCCTCCACTACTTCGGGTTTTTGCTGGTGACCGCCCTGGTCTACTGGCGATTGAACTTTCGGCATCAGAACCTGTTTCTCGTCGCCGTCAGCTACGCCTTCTACGCGGTGTGGGATTGGCGATTCCTGAGCTTGATGGTGTTTGCCACTGCCATCGGTTTCTATCCTGCGCTCGCTATTAAGAAGGCCCACGGGGCGGGCAACGCGCTCTTGGCGAAGCAATGGATGGTTGCCAGCGTGGTTGCCAGCTTGGGCACGCTTGCCGTCTTCAAATACGCGAACTTCTTTGTGGACGGATTGATGTCCCTCCTGGCTCGGTTCGGAGGTTCGGCCGATCAGTTCACGCTTGGGATCGTGCTCCCTGTCGGCATCTCGTTTTACATTTTCCACACCATCAGCTACGTGGTGGACGTGTACCAAGAGAAGCTGGAACCCACCGAATACTTCTCGGAGCTGGCACTGTTCTTAGCGTTCTACCCTCAGTTGATCGCAGGTCCCATTGCGCGGGCGGGAAGTCTGCTTCCGCAGTGCTCCAACCCCAGAACGTATCGCCGCGACGACATGGTGACGGGCGTCTATCAGATTCTGGTGGGATTGTTCCGCAAAGTAGTGGTCGCCGATAGTGCGGCGGCACTGGCGGATCGCACGTTCACCAATCCCACTCAGTACAACCAGGTCCAGCTTCTCTGCGGTCTCCTTCTGTACTCCATCCAGATCTATAACGACTTTGCGGGCTATAGCGACCTTGCCCGCGGTTCGGCAAAGATGTTCGGATTCTCCCTCATCAAGAACTTCGATTTGCCGTACTTCGCTGAGAACATCTCCGACTTCTGGAAGAAGTGGCACATCTCCCTTTCCAGTTGGCTGAGGGACTACTTGTACATCCCTTTGGGTGGCAGTCGCAAAGGGAAGTTCCGCACTTACTTCAACCTCATGGCAACCATGACCCTAGGCGGTCTATGGCATGGCGCGAGCTGGAACTTTGTTTTTTGGGGCTTTCTACACGGGTCGTACCTGTGCCTCTATCATCTGTACAAAGAGAGCAGCTTTAAACTGCCCACCAACCGATTCCTACAGGAAGTTGCTTCACCGTTGCTGGTTTTCGGACTTGCGACCTTTACTTGGCTCTTCTTCCGGTCACCTAGCGAGCAGGTAACGCTTCAGTATCTGAAGGGTCTGGTTTCTGGTGGCATGGCGGGCGGAGTCTATTGGATCGTCCCAACCGCGATCATCATCGGCTTACACCTCATCCCAGACCTCGCTCAGAAGCTCCGAAACAAAGATCCGTTCTTCATTGGAATGAAGCCAACGGTTGCGACGGCCTTCGCTTTCGTCATGCTGGTGTGCCTGATCGCCAGTGGCGACTTACCCAGCCAGCCGTTCATCTACTTCCAGTTCTAACCCTTGTCGACCCATGGAACAACTTTCGCTTAAACCGCTCATCATTGCCCTTGGCCTCACGGTCATTGGGTACGAAGTGGGCATGCGGGTGCCTGCTCTGGCTCGGGTCGCGCCCAAGCCCAAACCGTTCTACGATGCGGGAGTCAGCGACCGGCTCGGGAAGCTCAACGCCTTTGTTCAATCGCGCGGCGCGGCAGACGTTTTGGTGATCGGCAGTTCCGTCGTTCGGACCAATGTCGTTCCTCGCATCGTAATGGACGCGTGGCAATCGAGCGGCGTGGAATCCCGGGTCTTTAACGCGGGCCTCTCCGCCTTGCAGCCTGCCGAGGCAATCTTCTTTGCCGAGCGGCTTCTGTTAGACAAAGCGAAGCCCAAGGTGGTGATTCAGTTTGTGCGCGGTGAGGAAGCGGCGAGCGAGGTGACGCTCGCAAACTCAACCACGCTCCCCAAAGGCAGAATCGAGCGAACCTGGTTGGCGGACTCCAAAACCGGAGACAACGTGTGGAAATTGACCCAGGCTTCGAAAATGGCGGAGTACTACGGGGCGATGTCGAATGCGCTTGCCGTCCCCTTGCGACCACTCAACGGCTTAACCTTCCCAACGGATGCGGAAGGGTTTGGTCCCACCCAGGTCAAGCTTGCCGATACCCGAACGGTGGCTCCGGGTCTGCTCACCCAGCCGGACTGCAACACTCTCGACCGAATGTCCAAGCCGTTCCCAACGCTGGAAGCATCGCTCAAGGAAGCACAGCGGCTGGCGACCGCGAAAGGAATTCGCTGGGTAGTGGTTCCCATGCCCGAGCACCCCTCTAAGTGGAAGCAACCCGAGGCATTCGCTCTCTTTACAAAGCAACTAGAGTCCTTGGCAAAAAGCTACGGTCTTGAGTTCGCCAACCCCTTTGGAAACGATCTCTTTGCTCTCGAAAACGAGGACTGGTGGAGCGACTACCATCACATGTCTCCGCAGGGCGCAGAAGAACTGAGTCGCCGCTTTGCCGCAGGCTGGTCGCCTCAACAGTAGCTTAGAAGTCTCGGCCCGTACCCGTTCCAAGCGGCTGGCCCTGGCGTCCGAATCCAAAGTTCGTATCGAACGGGAACGCCTTGATGCGTATCAGAAAGCTGATTTCTCGCCCCGATCGGAAGCCCGTGCCGAAATCTGAAACGGTCAATACTGCCTCTGCGCAGTGCAGATCGTAAATGAGGTTGTACTGCTGCGAGTCGAAGCGACCGGAGAACCCGTTGAACGACAAAATGGCGCCTAGGCGAGTCTTGCCAAACTCTAGCCCGTCCAAGAACAGGTTAACGTTCGACCAGGTGTGCCGAACACCGTCGTAGCGAGCACCGATGGCGGCGCTTGCCGTGTCCCAATTCCAGGCAAGGTCCACACGAGCGTTGCTCCACACTTGTCGGAACGTGTCGTACGTTGTGAGCGACCGGAGGCTGAACGCCTTTTGAAGCTGATACTCCGCCCGCACACCCACTTGCTGCCAAGGTATCTCGCTTCGATCAAGCCTTGCAATGTCGTAGCCCGTCTGCAAGCCCACCTGTGCGTTCCCGAATTTGTTGAGGGCGTCTAAGGTCACCAAATTGGTGTTTCCCACCCGGTCGATGATGAGTGGACTATAGCCGTATGGTCGCAGATAGGTGTATCGCAGGTTCACCGTGGTGGTTCGATTGACATCGTAGGTGAGAGCCGTGCCCATGTTCAGCGTGTACTGAGCAGTGTCGTCGTTTGTGAACCCTTGCCGATACCGACCGTTGAAATCCCAGCGCCAATTCCCGCGATCCTTGATGGATCGGTTGAAGTTGAAATCGAGCCCGTGGCGGGTAAAGCGTCGCTTCTGTTGTGGGTCAAAGTATTCGCCCGAAGTGACTTCCGTGCGGAACGGCCAACTCTTCGGGGCAGATTCTCCCAAGAGCCGCTTACTGTCGGAAGAGAACGTGAACACGGGCGTGCGGTCGGAGCCGGGGAAGAAGTTCTCGATCTGTCCAATCGGAACCGTCCGCTGATACTCCAATCCGGCGGTGAAGCGTTCGTAATCTCGCCGACCCTGCAACCGAATGTCCACTGTCTCTCGGCGACTCTCATTAGTGGTCGAACCGCTCTGGAATCGGTTGGTCGCCTTGGCGTAGGTGATTGCGGTCGTGGTTTGAAACTTACCAAACGACCGAGAGTCGTTTAGCGTGATGGATTCGTTCTCGTTGGCAGAGAAGTCGGTCGTAGAAGTGTTCTGGACAAACCCTAAGGTGGTGTTGGCGTTCCCGCCCCCCGCAAACTGGAAGAGGGCGCGTGTGTTGGTAATGGTCGATCCAGGGGCGGTCAGGTAGTTGTTCTGCTGGCGATCGTGATCCAGTGTAAGAGTGCCCAGCCCAAAGCGCTGCTCGTGCTGGAGATTAAGGTTGTTGGTGTCGTTCCCCTGTCTGCCTCTCACCGTATAGAACTTCGCAATACCGTTCAGATTGGGGTTTCGATAGTAGTACTCAAGGCCCGCGCCTTCGCCAATGCGCTCCATGTAATCCAGGCGAACGACGCCGATGTCTTCGCCTCGCATCGGAAAGCCGTAGCGATTCTTGACGTAATAGCCCTCGTCCGGTGTTTGACCGACTGCGGGGAGATAGTTGTACGATCGGTCTCCGAGCGGAATCCACAAGAAGGGAAGTCTAAGAATCTCCTTGTCCAGGACAGTGAGTCCCACGTCCTTCATTAGCACGTGCCGATCGGGAATGACCTCGGTGCTACGAGCATCGAAGTGAAAGTGCGGATGCTGCAAGTTGCAGCCCGTGACCTGGCAATCCTTCGCATCGATGCGTCGGTCCGAGCCATAAGCCAGCCGACCCTTGACGTACATATCGCCCTGGGTCTGTCCGTCGGTTAGATTCGGGCTGATTACCGCGGTGCCATTCGTGGCGTTAAAGGTTCCGTTCTTGAAGTCGATCACAAGCACTTCACCTGTGATCACGGTGTCCTCGCCAATGACCTGGACGCCGCCCTTCACGGTGAAGATTTCGGTGTCCAAATTGCCTTCGGCGGTCGTGCCTATAACTCGGTATCCCCGAAGAAGGAACTCGCACCCGTCATCCAGATACACCACGCGCTTTCGAAGCGACGTTTTGCCCGCTCGAAGGATCTCGAACTCTTGCTGACCGTTTGCGCCTGGCGGCAAAGGTTGGCTTTGTGGGGAGGGGAACGGTCGTGGCCGAAGCGGGTTGTTAGGGTTTCGTTTGTTTATCGCCTGTTGCAGCGCGCGATTCTTGAAAGCGGGTCCCAATGCGGTGAAGCTCTGCGCAAAACCGCCCGAAGCAAGAAGCAACCCCAAGACAACCCAAGCCGCCCTTATGCCGCAACGACGAACGGCTGATAGGGAAGCATAGAAAGACATGGAAAGTTGGACCCACAGAAGCCCCGCAAGACCCCCGCATTTATTCTAGTCGGTCGCTATTCCAGACGCCTTAGCCCGATGATGCCAAGAGCGAAGAAAATGACGTTCGGCAGCCATGCCGCCATCACCGGTGAGACCTGGGCTTGCTTCGTCAAAATTTGGGTACTCACCACCCAAGCATTGAAATACGCCAGCACGATTACGACCGAAATCAGGACGCCTATGAAGCCTCCCTGTTTCGCAAACATGATGGAGAAAACCGGCGAAACCAGTGCGAAGATCAAGCACATCGCCGGAACGCTGTACTTGATGTGATACTCCACCTCTAGTTGGCGCGTATTTTGCCCCAGCCGCTTTTGCTCGGCGATCCTTGCTTCCAGTTCCTTGATGGAAAGTTCGTTCGGCGCCGGAGGCGTGAACAAATCCGCAATGATGACCTTCTCGTTGATCACCATCTCCTTGGCAACGGTGTAATCGATCCCCGGGCTATTGGTAGAAAACCGCCAGGTTTGAGCGTTCGGAAATCTCCACAGACCTTCTCGGTAGCTACCGTTCTTGGCGCTTGTAATCGTAATCTTGTCCGCTTCGGGGCGTTCGATCAGCAAGATATCGGTGATGTTCAGCGATTCGTCCGGCTGTCGAGTCACCGATCCCAAGCTAGCGGTGAAGTTCTTTAGCTTCAGCGGCACGTTACTTGTGAACTGAGTGACCGAGCCCAGAATGCCCACCTGAGACTGCAACTTGGCGGCTTCGCGAGTGGCTCGGGGAGTTGCTTGGTCGACCACGAAGAACGCAATCACCCCTACGAACAGACCGAAGAGAGCGGTCGGAAAAACAACCCGAGTGATCCGCGTCCCAGCCGCTCGGAGAGCGGTGAGCTCCGATTCTCTCGCCAGGCGGCTCATTGCCAAAGAAGCAGCTAGGCTCACGCTCATTGGGAGCGTCAGGTTCACAAACCCTGGGGTCTGCAACAGGATCAACTTCCAAACCGCCGCCTGCGGAACGTTGGCAAGGTCAAAGGTTTTGCCCAACGCCATGTAGTAGTTGATCTGAAACATCACAACCAAAACCAACGAGCCAATGAGAAACGGCGGGACCATTTCTCGAAGCACGTATCGGTCTAGGCGAGAGAACATAAGCAGAAGAGTGTCAGAGGGGAGAGCTCTAAGAGTTTGTCACAGTATCGCGAATGGCGGTGAAAAGCGCCCAGAAACAGAGCCCAACAAGCAGCAGCGTGACCGGAATGGCAATACCGGGACTGATTCTTGCCAACTGAGGAATGGTGAAACCTGCAACGACAATCGCGACCCACACCAGAATCACCTTCCGACCAACCGACGAGGTTCGGAAGACCCCACCCCGGATGCGATCGTAAATGAACGGCGCCCAGCACTTCGAGCAGAAGGCTTCGCCTGGGTGACAGTCGTTGCCGCATCCCAAGCACTTCACCGGAGCCTGGTGTTGGGGACCAACCGTCATTCGCCAAAGAGCGATGGTTTTGTGCTCTTCACGAAACAACCCTACAGGCAAACTGGGGATGGCGATCTCGGCAAGCGCAAGAGCGTGCCCTGCCATGCCATTGTCGTAGGCGTACTTCGCCAAGCGAAACGTTGCGATCGCGTTCTGAGGGTTGCGACGCAGTTGCGTGTACTGATTCTCAATCTGCTCCAGCATCAACGCCTTGTCTGCGGATGCCATGTTGAGCCGCTCGATCAAAGGAAGACCTACAACGATCGAAAGAAACGCAATGACCGCCCCGTAACCCATCCATTCTTGAGGAGGGCGCCACGCCAAAAAGCCCAAGTAAGCGGTGGCAAGCAAGGCTAAGAAGCCGATCAGCGTGTCCAACTCCGCCATGATCATGCGGTGGACCAGATAGATCGCCCAACCGGGCATGGCTATCCAGATCAAGCATGGCATCAGGACATTGGCGGGTCCATCGGCCTGTCCCCAAAGGGCAAAGCTCAAATCGGGGAGGGCGGCAAGCATGATCGGACGCGGCGATAGTACATATTTCCAGACGGATCAAGCTTGGCTTTTGTTTGCGCGTTCCCGCCGCGAGCCAAAGATAAAGTCGACTGCCAACTACTCCGGATCGCCAACCGTGATCCGGCGCTTCGGAGTCGTCGACTCTTCCACAACCGCCTGGGAGACAACTTCTTCAGAGGGAGCCGCCTCAGCAACGGGAGCGACGGTGCCGGATTTCTTGAAGCTGAACTTGGGCTCCGTCCCTTCCTTCAGCCGCTTCATGTTGGACTTGTGCTTGTAAGTGATGAAGCCGGCTAAGAATAGGAAGAACGGAAGAATTTGCAGGCTCTGGCCGGGAATGAAGAAGGGCATGGATGCCGCGAAGCCAACTGCGGCCCAGATCGCCACCACGCTCGCAAGCGAGACATAGCGAGAGACGGCAAGCACCACAATGAAAACCGCAAAGGCGGAAAGACCTTGGAACGGGGCCGCGCCCAGACTCGCTCCGAGTCCCGTGGCGATTCCTTTGCCCCCTTTGAATCCCACAAATGGACTCAGCATGTGGCCAATGATCGAGAAGAAACCGACGATGAACCACTGAGCCTGAGGATCGAGCCCACCCAGCTTCTCCCGAAGCAGCACATTGGCAACGATCGACGGAACCGCACCCTTCAGAACGTCGAGAAAGAAGGCGAACAAGCCGAGTTTGGTGCCGAGCGCGCGCATCACGTTCGTGGCGCCAATGTTTCCGCTACCCACCTTTCGGATATCGATTCCTTTGGCCTTCGCGATGATCAGACCGTACGGAATGGAACCGGAGAGGAACGCGAATGCGCTGAGGACGGCAAGAAGAACGGCGTTATTCATATCTCAGTAGGTCCCACCCTAGGATAGCTGGGACTCCCAATCGGCACGTTGTGTAAGCCAAGTCTGGCGAACCCATTCTCGGCGAACGCTATGATTTTGCACCAGATCGACAATCGGGTGCGCCCAACTCGCCTTGGAAGCATCGTCTAGCCACCGGACAAGATCGTCTCCTTCAGGCAAAACGGCTCCATGGCCTAGCAGCACAGTCCGATTTCTCAGGTGCAGTAACTCGGTCAAAGCGGTTCGTAGCTGATCGCTCTCTTGATCCGATGGGGAGGAGCCTCTCATCTTCCTCAGCCGAATAAGCCACTCGATATCGCCCAATCCGCCCGGACCAAGCTTTAGGTCACGACCAGCAAGTTCTGGTTTCACTCGCTCGTTCTCAATACGAGACTTCATCGCCAAGAGCTCGCCCAATTCCGAAAGGGTAATTGGGACATGCAGAGAACTCAGCAGATGCTTTGCCAAATCCTGACCTCGGTCCGACCCATATACGATCGCGTCTTGCATGGCGAATTTCTCCCAAGTCGCCATGTCTTCACGCAGGTACGCCTCAAACCCTTCCATGGTTGGAGCAAGCAGTCCTTTGCCCCCCTCTGGGCGCAAGCGGAAATCGAACAGTGTAGGCAAGCCCACCCGTTTCCACCGCTCAAGAACCCGAACCACGCGCTGCAGATATTCCTCGCCCGCATGCTGGTCCGACGAATTCTCCACGATCGCAATCAGGTCCAAATCGCTGGTCGGACCTAGCTCCTGACGAGCAAAGGACCCGAGCCCAAGCACCACCAGCGGAACGGGAGAGTGGTCGATCAGACTCTGCACAAGAACTTCGCTGAGCGATTGAGAAGGGGTTGGAGGGGTGGCTGGATCCCAAAGCAGGCAGTCTCTTACCCAGGCAAAGAGAAATGCGGACAAGACGGTCCGACCCACCCGATCGACCTTTGCCTCCTCCAGCCGCTCGTCGGTACAAAGCGACCAGGCACCGGAAAGGGCCGTCGGATCGGGCTCTTCGTCCAAGATCTCGCCCGTTACAATCAACTCGGTCAGTCCGGGAAACTGGGGTAGCTGATCGACCAAAACGGGTGCCAAGCGAGCGAGCGAATCGCACCGGAGACCCGACTCCGAATTGTCTCGAAGCACGGCATCGGCCCCTTCCTCTCCCAAGGTCTTCTGAAGCCAGGGAAGCGTGCCGGCGTGCAAGTCTAGCATCGGCGCTTCGCCCTCGCCTTCGGTCAGCCTGCGGAGGAATCGCACGAAGATCGAGCGCACTCGAGAGCGCCTCCTCGCCAGATCGGTTTCCAGTTCGGTGATGGAGGCAAAGCCCATCATCCGGGCGACCCCTAACCTCTCTTCTTCAGCGTCCGGAAGCTCGTGGGTCTGGCGATCGTGAAGAAGTTGGCAACGGTGTTCTAAGGTGCGGAAGAACTCATATTCGGCGGCCAATTCACCCGCAATCCGTTCCGGCAGCAGCCCGGCTTCTTGAATCGCGGCGAGCGCTTGAAGCGTTGGCGCGACGTGGAGGGAAGGCAACCGACACCCTTCAACGAGCTGGAGCAACTGCGCAACAAACTCAATGTCGCGAATCCCGCCTGGTCCTCGCTTGAAATCGGTTGGGGTGGCGAAGGCGTCCAGCCGATCTCGAACGCTCAGAATCTCAGAAACCGTCGCGTCGGAAACGTGAGACCGAAAGGCGTGTTTCAGCCTCAAAGCCTCCCATCGATCGGAAATGGAAATCGGATCATTCAGGACGCGGCTTCGAATCAGAGCCATTCGCTCCCAAGGCTCTGCGTACAACTCGTAATAAGCCTCAAACGCCCGCATGGCGTTTAGTAGGGGCCCTGCCGATCCGTACGGACGGAGCTTCACGTCCACTCGGTAGAGTGCCCCACGTCCCATCCGGTCCGAGACCGCTCGCAAGAAGCTCTCCACGAATCGGGTGGCTTCTCGCTCCAGTTTTTCGTCGGTCCCGTCCTTGAGAACAAAGACCACGTCCACGTCGCTGGAGTAGTTCAACTCCCTACCGCCATGCTTGCCAAAGGTCACCAGGCTCACTGGGCAATCGGCTTCCAGCGATTTGACGGTTCGATGGTTCTGCCACGCGAGCTCGAACGATTTGTATAATAAAACGTCGGCAATATTAGACAAAGCATCCCAAACGTGTTCGCTAGCCGGTACAAGGGTGGAGGCGTTGGGGCGACCGAGATCGGCGAGCGTCAACTGGAACAGCCACTTCTGTCGGAGGTAGCGCAGCCTGTCCAGGCCGTGGGTGTAAGAGATCGCCGACTTCAGAAGGGTTTCTGCTTCGGCGGTCAGCGTAGGAAGCGCAAACGTCTTTGCCGTACCTCGCAAAAAGGAGGCGTCTTCGTAGAGAAGGGTTGGGAACTCGGGGTTTTGAACCACCCAATCGGTAACCGCGCGACTACTGCCGAAGAGATCGATCAGCCTCTGGGCGGCATCCGAACGGAGGGCGAGCTCTTCTAGATGAAGCTTTGGAGAACCGGTGGCGGCGAGCCACTGCTCTAGGCCGGTTTCCGCCCAAGCCGGAATGGGGGCGACCGTGGTCCACTTGGCGACCTCGGCGCCCATCGCGCCGAATGATTCCTGAAGCCGGGTGCCGAACTCGCTCACCGTCTTCAGTTTGTCACTTTCGGGCGGTATTGCTCTGCTTCGGCTTACCGAAGCGGGCAATTGCCTTTGGGTCTCCTTCAAGCGACCGGTAGGCCTTGCAAATGTCGGTCAGCGGACACGCTCCGCAATCTGGAGTGGGTGCTTTACAAACTTTTCGACCATGCTGAATGAGCAGCACGTGGTAACGAAAAGCGTCCCCTTGTTCCACCCACTTTTCAAGAAGAGGGTGAGCGTCGTTTTCAGAGACGCCCAGGGGCAAAGCTCCAAGGCGTCTGGAAACCCGATAGACGTGAGTATCGACGGGAATGGCGTGGCGTCCCAAAGCAAAACTGAGGGTGATGGCGGCGGTTTTGGGTCCGACACCTGGCAGGGAGAGGAGCCACTGTCTAGCTGCGTCCTCGTCCAGCTCTTCCAGGAAATCCAGGGAGAAGGTCGCTAGGCGCGCGTGAATCTCGTTCAAACACGCCTGAATGAGCTTGGCTTTGTTGTTCGCCAGTCCCGCCCCGCGAATGATATCGGCGAGCGCATCGACGGGCATTTTCGCCGTCTCTTCCCAGGAAGGGACCGTCGCTCGCATTCGAGTGAAAGCTGGAAACGAGTTGGAGTCGGATGTGTGCTGACTCAAGATGCAAGAGATCAGCTCCTCCATGGGATCAAAGCGAGGAATGGGAAATGCCTCACCATGGAGTGTCTCCAAACGCGACAGAGCCTCCTTGAAATCAAAAGCGGGTCGCCTGGGCGATCGCTTCGCTCGCCGAGGTTTCGACGCTGACTTGCCGGACGTGGAGAGAGACTTTCTTGGCACCGGAGTGCCAAGAAGTTACCTGCCTGTAGCGACGCGCTTCTTCTTTCGACTTGCGTTGAATTTTGCGAAAGGAGCATCTGCCTTGAATGGTCGGCAGAGCGGATCGCCGATCACAATGTCCTTCCACTTCATCACCGGAGAAGCCGCATAGAATGCTTCAGCTAGGCACGCGCCTTTGGTGTACCGATCAAAAAGGATCTGAGTGCGGCAAAGAGCAAAGGTGTAGGGCTCGCTGACATACCCTTTCACACCCGTGATGCCCTGACTAATGAGGTCGGCGATCAAGCTCTGCCCCCCCGAGGTTCGCTCGAAGGTTCGACCAGAGGTGCTCACGAAGGTTTCCGCGATCGCCCCCGCTTTGAAGCGAAGCTTTTGGTAGGTGTTGAGGCTAAATCGGTTGTCGTTGCTGCCCCAAGACGCATAACCCATAAGAGGACCAGAACCTTGGACGAATTCGGGCGAGACGTCATATTCAACGTCCAGTCCCGCCTCGGTCAGCTTATCGGCAGCCTGGGAAAGCGTTTTTTCCATCTCTCCGTATCCTCCGTCTCGCGGCTTAAGCGGTTGGGAGTCCAGAAGGAACGGTCCCTTATACTTCTTTGCGTTCAGCGATTTGGTGATCAACTTCACCGCATCATCCGCATCGTAGCCCGTGAGTCGGGTGACGAGATAGAGACCGAACTTGGCGTGACTGAACGGCTCGTTGCTTCGGAAGTACGGATTCACGCATCGCTCAGGGTTTGGATCATCGATGCCGAGCGATCCGACCTTTTGCTTGATCGGTGCCACGTTGATCTCCATTGCCGCCAGGGTGGCGTCAACCGAGTAACCGCCGATATCGTCCAGGCGAATTGGAATGCCGCGTGTGAGGACAATGAAGTCGATGGGATTCTTGGATTTCTTCAGCGCTGCCTGAATGGGCTTTTGGATGGTTTCGACGTATTCCGAGGTCTTGATCTCTTCCGTCGTCTTCGTCTTGATCCTCACAAGGTTCGCGGTCGGGATTTCTCGAGCTTTCATGTACGAAGCCGCGATCCGCATGGAATCGGGGCTATCGTCGTTCATCACGACAAGAACGCGTTCGGCGTCGGTCTTAGCCGCCTTCACACTGGCGAACCCAGCACTGCTGTCCTTCACCGGAGCGGGCTTCGGAGAGTTCAACTTCATGGCAACAACGCCTACGGCCAACAACGGCAAGCCGAAAACGAGTCCCACTCGTGTCCAATCAACAAAACCGTACGGCTTCAGCCAGTGCCCGAATCGCTTAAACATCCTCTCTGCCCCAATTGAATCAAGCGTGCCTTCCAGGCACGAAGTTCCTATTGATATGAATCGGCATTCGAGTGCCTGCTCTCCACCAAATTGCGCCACGATGCTCGTATTATTGCTAGGGCTTTGCGAATCTGTGCAAGTCGGCTCGGAACCGGCACCGGAATTGCTGGGTTTCACTCACTGAGGCAAGATTTCCGGCTTCTTCGCGCATGAGCGAAGGGCAGTTGCCAACAATCATGAAGGGCACCCTCGTGGGTCCAAGATTGGAATGATTCGGAAATAGGGGAGAGAAGATGAGATTTGCAGTGATCATGGCGGGCGGTTCGGGCGAGCGTTTTTGGCCCCTATCGCGAAAGGTTCGACCGAAGCAACTGTTGAGGTTGACCGACCCAACAAAGACGATGCTCTGTGAAGCGGTCGATCGCATTGAGCCCTTGGTGGGGCACGATCAAGTGATCATCGCGACGGCTCCGCACCTTACCGAGCCTATTACCCAAGCCAATCTGGTGGAGCCCCAGAATGTTTTCGCTGAACCGAGCAAGCGAAACACGCTGGGATGCTTGGTCTGGGCAACCGCCACATTGCTGGCACGATATGGCGCAGGCGCTCGCGATAGTTCGATGGCGATCCTCACCGCCGACCACCTGATCCGCCCTGGGGAGTTATTCCGAAAAGACGTGGAATTCGCCCTGGGAATCGCCGAGCGAACCGGGGGGCTTGTCACCATCGGTATTCCGCCTCGCCGACCAGAAACCGGTTACGGCTACATCGAGGTCGAGTCCGTGGAAATGACCGGATCGAAAGTGGTCTCCTTCCGAGAGAAGCCCAACTTCCAGACAGCGCGAGAATTTGTAGATAGCGGTCGCTTCTACTGGAACAGCGGGATGTTCTTCTGGACCATTGACGGATTCCTTAACGAGCTCGCCGAGACTTCTCCCGATTCTGTGACCGTATGCCATGCGATCGCGGCCGCCCTTCAAGCAGGGAACATGGAGCTTGCCGTGGCCGAGTTCGAGAAGCTAGAGAATAAGTCCATCGACTATGCGCTCATGGAAGGCGCAAAGCAGGTGTTCATGGTTCCGGCCCGGTTTGCGTGGGACGATGTTGGATCGTTCGATGCACTGATCCGTACCCTTCAGCAGGACGAACGGGGCAACGTTATTATCGGAAACGTCGTGGCGATCGACGTCAACAACTGTGTTCTCTACAACGAGTCCGAATCGAAGGTTCTCACGGCGGTTGGGATTCGCGACCACATCGTCGTTCAGACCGACGATGCAGTGCTGATGGCCCCGTTGAGCGATGCTCAGCGTGTCAAAGAGATCGTAGGGCTACTTCAGGGAAGTTCTTTTGTGTGATCCCAATCACGGGACCCATATTTAGACCTATCGACTTGTAACCATGGGGCGTTCAAAGCGTTATGATGAGTGAACTACGGTTCATCCAAAATGGCAAACGAACGCCCAACAAATCTAATCGGCACTTCCATCATCGCGGTCGCGGTTGTGGCTTCCACGTACCTGTTCGGTAATGCGATTATCCGCACCCGCACGGGAGGACAAGAGATTCGCGTCACCGGATCCGCCCGCAAGGAAATCAAGAGTGACTTCATCATCTGGCGAGCAAACATCGGGGTGCGCGGAGACACCGTCACGTCGGCCTATAACGCAGTGAAAGACGGCTCCGACAAACTCGTCGCCTATCTCAAGAAGAAAGGTCTCGATGACAGCGAAATCGTCCGTGGCGCGTTCCGAACCAGCGCGCTTTACGAGCAGCGCCAGAACAACGACTATTCGGAAAACACCTTCCGGAAAATCGTTGGCTACGACATCTCTCAAGACATTGAAGTTCAATCTTCAAAGGTGGACTTGGTCGACGAAATCTCCCGGTCATCCACCGAGCTGATCGCCAGCGGCGTGCCGATGAGTTCCAACCCACCGCAGTTCCTTTACACCAAGATTTCGGAGGAAAAGCGAGAGATTTTGGGTCTCGCCGCAGAAGACGCACGTAAGCGGGCGGAGCAGATTACGTCCAAGAGCGGTGCGAGGGTTTCCGACGTTCGTGGAGCGCGAATGAGCCCGCTGCAGATCACGCCAAAATTCGAGCAGGGAATTCTTTCTGAAGGTCAGAACGACACTTCGGCAAAAGACAAGGCGATCACCGCGATTGTCACGATGACGTTCGGCATCCAATAACAAGCCTCTCAGCTGCTGGCGCTACTGTAACTCTTCAGTGCGTAGCGCCAGAACATTCTTGATCCCACCAGTGCCGCCGTCGTCCAAGCGATTCCGATGCCTAGGGTGGTCGGGTTGAACCCACGAACGAGCTGCTCGGCGGGGACGTAAGCCAAGAAAGCCAGCGGCAAGAAATAGGTCAGCACTCGCTGGGCGCCTACACCGTAAATCTCCATCGGGTATCGAGCGATCCCATTGATCGATTCACCCAGAACCCACAAGTTGTCCACTCGGACAAGCCAAATGCCAAGGGTCATCAGGGTCAGGTTGAAACTGTAGAACAACCCAACGCTGCACGCGATTCCCACAAAGTAGGCGATCCATTGCATGGGATTGGGCGTGGACTTGAGCGCCGGCACAGCGACAATGAGCAACCCAACACTGGCAAGCATGGTGCCGATCTCGTTGAAGTTGAACTTGCGCGTGCTGATCCAGAACTGGCTGTCGATCGGCTTGGTGACAATGAAGTCGAGCGTTCCTTGCCGAACGTGCTGAGGAATCTCCACAAGGCTGAAGAAGAACGCCGAGCAGATCGAGTTCATCAGGAAGATCGTGGCGGAGAGCACGAAAGACTCGTCTCGGTTCCAGCCTCCGACGGTTTTCGCGTTTCCGAAGATCACCAACAGGATCAGCAGGAAGAACACAACCCAAGTGAGGTTCTGAAGGATCTTAGCGATGAAGTTGGCTCGGTACTCCAGTTCGCGCGTGAACGAGGTGACGAAGAACGTGCGAAAGACTCGCCAGTATCTCCCCACTCCTTTCGATCCGCTCCCCATGGGGGAGGCCGGACCTGCGCTCATCGCTTTCGCCACACCGGAAGGTTACACCCACAGAAGGCTCGACAAGAATCGAACGTGGTCTAGAAACGGCAAGAAGGGAAGATCGATGAGAAAGAAAGATATATTGAAGGCGTGATCTCCGGGATTCTTGGAATCTGCCTATTCGGCATGGTGGCCGTTGGGTGCAGCCCTCTTTTCGGCAAGTGGTTGAAAAGCCTCGATACTGCCGCAAGGGTTGGAATCGGTGGTTTGCTTGGCCTCGCCGCCTATGGCATGACGATCTTTGGGACAGGACTGCTCGGCGGGCTCAAGGTTGCACCGGGCTTGGGAGTGGGTCTTGTGGTGGCGGGCATTGGTTTTGCCATTCGAAACAGGTACCGAGCGCTGCCCACGTTTCAGGGTCCCAAAGGGCTAGACGTCATCCCCTTTGCTCTAGCGACGCTGGCGATGCTGCTGTCTCTTGCGGGTGTCTTTTCGCCTAGCACCCCGCTCGATTGGGACTCGCTGGCGTACCACCTCGCCGTTCCCAAGCTCTGGCTCGAATCTGGCAAGATCACCTTCATTTCTTTCATTCACCACTCGAACTTCCCAGGCACCTTGGACATGTTGTTCGTTCCGGGTTTGGTTGTGGGTGGACAGTTCGCGGCTAAGGCGGCGATGTGGGTTACCACCGTCTTCGGAGCTATCGCCATATTCGGCCTCTCCCGAGAACGGTACGGGGTGACCGCCGGATGGTGGTCGGCCGCCACGTTTTGCACCATCCCCATGGTCATGTGGGAATCGGGAACGGCTTACATCGACGTTGGTCACGGACTGTTTGCCGGCTTGGGAACCTGGCTTCTGATTCAAGGGCTGGATAAGGCCGAGCGCGACCGCGCGATCTTGGGCGGTTTGCTCCTGGGTTTTGCATTGGGATCCAAATACACCGGTCTTCAGACACTCGGAATTGCGGCGATCGCAGGGTTCCTCGCCTATCGAGGCAGCGCTCGAAAGACGGGATTGAAAGACTTGGCAATTCCGTTGGGGCTCGCCATCTTGGTTGCGCTCCCTTGGTACATCAAGAACGTCCTCTACACGGGGAACCCGGTCTATCCGTTCTTCTACTCTCTTCTTGGCGGTAAGAACTGGGATGCCTTCCATTCGATGATCTACACGGAAGAGCAGAAGACGTTCGGAATTGGTGCCTCTCCTTTGCAGCCGACCGCTCTCGGAATCGCGCTGTTCGGTCTGGCGCTGGCACCGGGTCGATTCACGAACCCGCAGCCAACCGTCGGAAACGGATTCCTATTCGTCTCTTTGGGCGCCGCTGTGATGGTGGGCTTAGTGTGGCTGGTGCTGCAAGCCGGACGGGTTGGGAACCCGATTGAAAAGGGTTCTGGAAGCGTGGGCATGGAGCGGAAACTTGCTCTTGCCGTAGGCCTCACTTTATTGGCATGGTTCGCCCTGAGTCAGCAGTCACGGTACATCCTGGCGATTGCCCCCATTGCTTGCATCGCGTTCGGTTCAGCGGTTTCCAATGCCAAGCTCGGAAATCTTTTCCGAGGCATCGCGGTGGTAAACGGTCTCTTGGCCCTTGGCATCATCTGGACCATGTGGGTGACGCCGAAAATGCCTTTCCTCTCTGGAGGTCTCACCGAGGAGGAGTATGTCGGTGGGTTCGCCGACAACGCCGGGAATCGGGTGCCGGGACAGGTTGGTTTCTATCAGCCTGCGAAGAAGCTCAACGAAATTGCGAAGGGCGGAAAAGTGGCACTCTATGATGAAGTTTTTGGCTTTTTCTTAGACGTACCGTATATCTGGGCGTCGCCTGGGCACACGACTGAGTTTGGCTACGCTGAGATGAAGAGCTCCGACGATCTCATCGCTTCGCTCAAGAAACTTGGTGTCACTCACGTTTATCTCAACCTCTCGATCTATCCCGCGACGCCAGAAGTGGTCCGTTGGTTCGAAGCTATGGGCATGGGTCCCATGATCTCGCGAGACGCCGACCCGACCCCGAAGCCGTTCACTGCCGAAGAGAA
This sequence comes from uncultured Fimbriimonas sp., assembly GCA_964471545.1. Taxonomy (GTDB): domain Bacteria; phylum Armatimonadota; class Fimbriimonadia; order Fimbriimonadales; family Fimbriimonadaceae; genus Fimbriimonas. The sequence goes on from CAYYJX010000002.1 coordinate 62,021, forward strand.
ATCGGGTCCGGCATTCGAAGACATTCGCACCAAGTGGCGATTCCTCATGGCAGATGCGATCATCGAGGGCAAGCTGCGGCCCGTGGAGGGCTTTGGTAAGCGCGTGATCCTGGAAGTCGCTCCGTAGCGAACGCAAAAATAGCCCCGATCGCAATGAGCGATCGGGGCTATTTCTTTTGGTCGGCTTAGTTGTCGCCGCTTCGGCCGAAGTTCTGCCGGAAGATCAGGAAGTCGCCGTTTCCTACCGATCCGTCGCCGTTCAGGTCAGCGTTCGGGTTGAAACCGGTTCCTCCGCTGAAGGTGCCCCATGCCTGGCGGATCTGCAACAGGTCCGAGTTCGAGACGATGTTGTCACCGTTCACGTCTCCGTTGAAGAGACTGAAGTTCATGTTCACCGTTCCATTCAGCGTTCGGTTCGTCAACGTCTGCCGCAGGAAGTGAGCGCCCTTGATCGAGACATCGAAGGTGCCCGTTCGCGACGTGTTGATCGTAAACGTGCCGTTGTTGGCGACGTTCACGTTATAGGTTTCCAGCGCCGTGGTGGTGCCTGGTGTTCGGATTGAAACCGTCAGCTGCCTGGCCGAGCCGTTGTAGCCAGGAAGTGCGACCGTTCCGTTGATCGTTGTTTGACCTACGACCGTGAAGGTTCGAGAGGTCGAAGTGATCATGCCCGAACCGTTGGTCACACGGTAGACGGCGGTATAGGTGCCCGGCGCTAGGTTCAGACCGGTGATGGAAGAGTTGGAGTCGTCCGCATAAAGCTCATGGGCGCTCACCAACGTGTTCGACGAGTTGAGAATATCGACTTGGAACTTGTCAATTCCAGACTCGGTGTCGTAACCCCAGTGAGCGACGTTCAAACCTGTTGCCGAAGACGAGAGCAACTGGAATCGACCGATGCTCGGCGCACTCTCGTCGAAGTAGTTGGTCGATCCGTTCGGCACTCGAAAATCGTGCCCGGTGTAGTCCGATCCCACAATCACCTTGGTTCGCTTTTGTTTCACGTTGCCAAAGATGGAAACGCGTACATCGTAAAGACCAGGCGTAAGCGCCTCGAATCGATAGGTGCCGTCCGCAGCGGTAGTGGTGCTGGTCCAAGCTCCGCTGCTGCCAACCTTGCGACATTGGACCGGAACATTTGCCATCGGCGTTTCGACAAGGTAAACGATTCCCTCAACTGCGCCGACCAGTTCCTCTCGTCCGGGGAGGTCGAGCATCAGGTTCTGCATGTTCAGCGAGCCGTACCCTTGATACAGTTCCCAGCCTCCGTAAGGCGCGCCCATGATCCCGTTGGCCGACCGTTCGAGGGCTCGGTAGACCTTGAGGTTGGTGAAGTCGCCTAGCTCGTAGTTCTTCGCTCCGAAGTAGTGACCCGCCGCACCCGCCACGATCGGCGATGCCATCGAGGTACCCGCAAGGTACGTGTAGTCATGCAAGTAGGGCGGATACAGGTTCGGGTTGAAGGTCGTCGAAACGTCGTAAGTGGCCGAAGGACCATAGACGAACTGGATGATGATGTAGTCGGTCGATTGGATGAGATCGCCGCCCGGGGCTGCAATGTCGATGTATCGTCCGTAACCGGTGTAGGTGCCAACGGCCGGAATCTGGTCCGGACCGTTGGCGGTCACGCACAACACGCCCGAGCAAGCGCCGGGATAGATCGGACCAAGGTCTCCGCCACCGCCACCGTCTTCGTTTCCGGCGGCAACGATCAGGCAGCCCTTTTGCCAAGCGTAGGTACACGCATCTTGGAAAAGCTGAGAGTAGTTGCGCGTGCCAAGGGAAAGGTTGATCACCTTGGCGCCGTTATCGGCAGCATAGTAAAGCGCCGCCGCCGCGTCGGCGTCGGTTCCATTGCCCGTGTCGTCAAAAACGCGAAGGACCATGCCCCGACAGCCGTAGCCGCTGCCGACAACTCCTTTTCCGTTGTGGGCACCGTTGTTGCCGCCCGCAAGCGCGAGACCGGCGACGTGCGATCCGTGCCCGTGAGCATCCATTGGGCTACCGAACTCGTTGACCTCACCCAGCGTGAACTGCTTGCTGAGCGAATAGTCGATCTGACCTCCGTTCGCCGAGTCGGTTGAGGTGCTTCCGGCATTCCGGAAATCGGGGTGGGTGATATCGGTGCCCGTGTCGATTACTGCAATCAGCGGGGCGTTTTGGGGCTTCGAAGCCGCGGTGTACCAGGTGTTCGGCCAGACCGACCAGCCTTCAAAAGCAGAGGTGTCTGCGATGTGCCAGTCTCGTCGGAACCAAATGTCTTCCTCACCAAAGTTCAGGATGTAGGTCTCGTCCCGTTCCTCGGCGTTGAAGTCCGGGTCATTCGGCGTGGCGAGCAAGGGATAAATCTTGTTGACGGGTTGAGCGTTCAGAACTCCGGGTTGTGCCTTAAGCGATTCCGTGAGAGCGAGCGTATCCACAACCGCCGGGACCGTCCAAAGGGTCCAACCAGAATTGGCGATCGTCGAGGCGAAGGTCATTTGAACATCTGCCGCCAAACGAATCGGCATCCGAACCTTTACGCCTCGGTCGCGGTCGGCCTTGAACTTTGCGGCCATGGACGGAGCGACCTTCACCAAGACCTGACCGGGCATCACTTCGTTCATCCGCGTGGGGATCATGGAAGCGAGCGGACCGAGCCGCGAAGATTTCACTCCACCCCGGTTCTTGGCAAGGAGTCGGAGTTTCGAAGAGTCCATCACGGACCCCCGATTCACCTGGGCGACCGCAAACGCGGTCAACGAGAGGGTGGCGGTAAGCGCCATAACAAACGAGCGTGATCGATTTAACAAAATAGCCTCCCAGTGGCACCCAACTGCCACCCGCACAAATGCTTGCCCCTATTGTAAAGAACCCGCAAAAATTTGGGGCCCGTACATTCACTAGGGTCACGTTTTTGGACTGTATAACCGCAATTCTTGATCCCTGAATTGATCAAACAAAATCTGGTTAGATAAAGCAGTGGCGGCGCGTTCAGACGAGTTCGAGTTTTGTCTGCGCGTGGACCTAGACTATGTGCCTTGGGATACTCCAGATGCGTTGGAGTACGGTCACAGCGAGCCGGCCGTCTTTTTAAGGCTGATCGAGCTCTCCCGGCAGACCGGAATGGTCATGCACTTCTTCGCTTCCACCCGGGTCTTGCGGGCTTTTCCTGCGACCGCAGACACCGTGCTCAATGAGGGTCATGCGCTCGACTGGCTTTGCAAGCACCCCGGAGACGCCGAACGGTGGGATGAAGCCGAAGCCGCTTTCGATCAACTGGGTCACAAGCCAATTGGAATTGCGACAAAAAGCGCCTGGCCCAAAGAGGCAATCTGGCCTTCCGAGTCGCTGAAGTTTTTGAGCGCTCCCAAGGGTTCGCATCCGAAAGGGGTTCATCTTTTCCAGGTTTCCGCGACCACGCTGAGAGAAGCGGCTTACAGCGGAACGTCAGTCCGCAAGTGGGCTGATGATATCCGAGCCCAAGTACGCGACTCGGCGGCGAGGCGTTTGGACACCACCGTTGTGGTCCGCCCGCAGGTGCTGGGAAAGTTCGACCCCAAACTGCACGTCGTCAAAGAAATCCTGCTCCTGGCCCGAGCGGTCGGATTCAACGTGGGGACCCTCCGACAAAGAATCGAGAAAATCTGATCTCGAACGAATCCTTTCTGCAAGGACGTATCTCTTCTTGGATATGGAAAACAGTCACGGCAAGGTCACCCCACTCACCGCTGCCACATTTGAGGAACTCGTCATTAACTCGGAGAAGCCCGTGGTCATCGACTTTTGGGCAGAGTGGTGCGGTCCGTGTCGGCAGATGAAGCCAACTTTTGCGGCTGCTTCTGAGCAGATAGAAGATGCCGTCTTCTTGGCGGTCAACGTGGACGAGGAACCCCGAATCTCCGAAGCGTTCGGCATTCGCTCCATCCCAACCTTCGTCACCATGAAAGGCAACCGAGTGGTCGATGCCTTTGCGGGTGGCGCCTCGCCCGCTGAGTTCGTGAAGAAGATTCAGGCCGCTGTCGAGAAGGCAAAAGCCCCCGTCGAAGCTTAAACAGAACCATGTGGCCCGCCATGATCGGTTTATCTCTGCTATCTCCTCTCCCAAACCCAGATGAGGGTGCTCTTCGGTCTCCAGTCCAATCCGGTGCCGTTACCGGGAGCGCCCCGCTGGCGCCGCGCCCGGAAAGGCTGACGGAGTCTCCGTACTCTTTCGTGGTCACCGTGCAGCGACTTAAAGAGGCAGTGCCTGCGAACAAGATGTCGATTGTCTTTGAGATCGACCTGCAGCAGCGCTTGGCAGACAAGCAACTCTCAGTGGAGCCGACCATCATCTTGGGGCTCTGCTCGGCGAGCCACGCATACAAAGCACTGGCGGACGATCTTAGAATCGCTTCAATGCTGCCGTGCCGCATCGCGGTCACCGAGCGAACCGATTCCAAGGGGAAGAAGTCTGTGGTGGTTCATTCAATGAATGCCTCATTGCTTGGCGCCATGTTTGAGGGAGAGAACATTAAAGCGGTTGCCCAGGAAGTCGATGCCGCCATGAAGAAGATCGTCGAGCAAACCATCACCAAAAAATAGCTTGCCAGTCATGTTGCCCAAGACCTTGAGAAGGAAACGAGAGGTCGACCCTAGACGTTAGTTAGGTGAGGCATCGAAGTCTCCGGCTACGGCGCCCGGTTCGGGTGACGTAGCCGGTAAGGTTTACAGACATGAGTTGGATCGGATTGACAGGATGGATGGTTGCGACTTCACTCGCCCCAATCTCTCTGGCCCCTGCATCACTTACTTCTCCGGGCAGCATCCAAGATCAACCTCAGGTCATGGTCGGACCGGCGCTGTCCGTCGCCGAGCTCTATCGGAGTGCGCCTGCGTTCGAGGCGACGCCAATGTTCGGTGGGGCATTCAATCGCGGGTACTGGGCGGTGCGCGAGGCGGTCATCGACAAGGCCAACCCGGCATTCCCTCAGCCGAACAAGTTTGTGAACACCCTTGGCCCGGGCAAAAAACTCCTCATCGATTTTCGCCTTCTCCATCGGTTCATTTCCAACGTCCGAGTAACCGCCGCAACGCTCACCTTCACCAGCGCCGACGATGAGAATCTCGACCCTGGGGCGGTCAAGGTGTATCGGGTGAAGAAGCAGTGGCTTCAACCGCCCGTCGACACCGTAAACGACCCGAACGCTCCTGCTCCCGTTAAGAACGATGCTGGGAAACTGGTCCCGCCCACGAAGTTCGGGGCCACCTGGAACACGCGAGACAACCAAGGGAGAAAGTGGAGTCAACCAGGATTGGGATCCGAGGATGCCGAACTGCTCAACACCCAAGTGGAGGTCAAGGGCCGAGAGATCATCATCTCAGGACTCACCTCGGCCATTCAAGACGCGTATGAACACCCGGAGACCGCTTACGGTCTTGCCATCGAAACAGAGAAGCCAGCCTACTTATGGGCTTCGACGGGCCGGATCGGACAGCCGAAGCTGTTCGTTCAGATGGAGTCGACCAACACTAATGTTCGTCTCGCCGCGCCTCCCATCATCACCGGGGTAAAGCGGACAAACGGAAACGCTTTTGAAGTCCGAGTCTGGTCGGTGATCGACCGCCCGGGACTCAAAGTTCAATGGATCAAGTCGGTCGGTGACCCTGTCATCGCTGCGGCCGAGAAAAAAGAGGGGAACACCTACGTCGCCCAATTCTCGGGTCTTCCTGCGGAAGGACTCAGCAAGCTCGAAGAGCGACTCGCCGTCCTTGCCGATGGTTCCGACAAGCCCCTCGAGACCTTTAGCTGGGTGCAGACCGAAAAGACCCGATCGGTCCCCGCAACCGCCGTCGTCGCGGAGGCGTGGAACCAGAACGCTCTTTCTCAAAGCCGATACTCCATCGCCACTTCCGGTGTTGATTTTCAGGTTGTCCCCGACTTTTCGGGTGAACCGCTCAACCAAAACTTCGATGTGTTCGGCGCCCTTGGTCTGACCTCTCCGAAGTTTCCCGCCCGAATCATGGACGATCTCTTCCCGGGTATCGCGGGCTACGGTGAAACCCGATCGGATGTGCAATTGATGTCGTCAATGATGGTTCCAATGGGACCCTGGCCCAATCCGCTCTTCGACATCATGAAGCTCTCCACTTTCGGACCTTTGGCGTGGAGCGACGTCGATTTCCTCACGAAGGGCAAGCATCGACTGATGCCGATCAACTTCTTGCGATTCAACGATGCGCCCGGTCAGCGATACGAAGGCGTGAAGGTGAAAATTTACGGGACGAAGACTCCGCTCTACGATCTTCCTGCCGCTGGAGCAACGCCCGATGCAGAGGGGACGACCGATAAGTTAGGCAATATCTCCCTTGTCGATCTGCCTAAGGAAGTAGACCACGATTTTGTGCATCGCCGTATCTACGTGGATGTGGAGTCCAACGGATATGTCCAACGCAATGAGCTGAAGGGCTATCAACTCACCGACGCAGCGGCTCGCGGAACCGTCAGCGCCGCATTCTTTGACTTTCGAGTGAATCTCCCTCGAGCTCCCATGCTGGAAGGGAATCTCGCCCGTGGGAAGTCGGTCACCGATTCGAACAAGTCTTTCCCAGCCCAGTTGGTGAGCTTGGTCGATGAGCAGCCGGAAACCAAGTACGCGTGGAAGAACGTGAAGGACGGCTGGTTTGAGATCGACCTTGGGCGGGATCGAACGATCGCTTCGATCACCCTAAAGGCCGACCAACTCCCCAATAAATTCGTGGTGCTTGCGTACAACACGGGCGACAAAGTGGAAGAGGCTCTCACCTACGCCGTAGAGTTCGACGCGGGGTTCTCGCTCAAGCACCAAAGCGTCTCCCTGAAGCCTTATGTTCCTGGAACCATGACGTATTTCGGAAGCCTTAGCCGAGTGCGCTATCTGAGGTTCATCAACGTTTCCGGCGACCCCGGACTGATCCGTGACATCGAAGTTCGCGCCGCCGACGTGCGAGACCGCTGATCTAAACCGCCTCTAAGCCTCGACTTCGGAAAGTCTCCTGAACCCAGGCGACCGACTCCGAAGTCGGCGGCTGGGTATTGGCCAACCGATATTCCAGGCCAAGTTCCTTCCACTTGAAGGCCCCCATTTGATGAAAGGGAAGGACCTCCACCCGTTCAACGTTGCCGAGCGTCGCGACGAAGTCTGCCAACCCTTCGACATTGTGGGGTTGGTCCGTCAAACCTGGCACCAACACAAATCGAATCCACGCTGGACGGCTTAGGTCGGCAAGGCGCTGCGCCGTCGCCAAGACGGGCGCCACGGGTTGTTCGACCGCTTCGAGATGGATGGCGGGGTCAAACGACTTGATATCCAAGAGGGTGAGGTCGATCTTCTGCCAGTCCGAATCCGAAAGCTTGGAACCGTAGAATCCGTTCGTGTCTAGGGCCACATGGAAGCCCTCTCCATGGAAAGCATCCACCAAGGAACGAACAAAATCAGGCTGAATCAAGGGTTCTCCGCCACTGATCGTCACCCCACCGTGTGCGCCGTTGAGAAAAGGTTCGTACGGACGGAGCACGTCCAAAACCTCCGCGATCGACATCTCCTTTCCGTGATGCAGATGCCAAGTGTCTGGGTTGTGGCAGTACTGACACCGAAACGCGCAACCGCTCAGCCACAGCACAAAGCGAACTCCCGGGCCGTCTACGGAACTGCCCGGGAAGTAAGAGTGAACGAATCCGGTGGTCATTGTTTAGAAGCCGTTCGGAGCCTTCCACCAGCGAGCTTAAGCCCGCTCGTGGAAGGTGCGATTGATCACATCCAGTTGTTGTTCGCGCGTGAGCTTGATGAAGTTTACGGCGTATCCAGAAACCCGAATGGTGAGTTGAGGATACTTTTCGGGATGCTCCATGGCGTCCTGGAGCATTTCCCGATTCAGCACATTCACGTTCATGTGGAAGCCTTTGGCGCCGAAGTAACCGTCTAGTGTGGCGGTCAGATTCTTGATCTGTTCCTCTTTCACCTTTCCGAGCGCAGACGGCACAAGGCTGGTCGTGAGAGAGATGCCATCGCGGGCGCTGTCATACGGAAGTTTTGCCACCGATAGGGCACTGGCGATGAAGCCGAGCTTATCGCGACCGTGCATTGGGTTGGCTCCCGGCGCAAACGGCTCCCCCTTGCGTCGACCGTCCGGGGTGTTGCCGGTTGCCTTGCCGTAAACCACATTGCTCGTGATGGTGAGCACACTTTGGGTGTGGGTGGCATTTCGGTAAGTGGGGATTTGTCGAAGCTTGTGCATGAACTTCTCCACGAGATCTACCGCGAACTTATCCACGCGATCATCGTTGTTCCCAAACTTCGGAAAGTCTCCGTCGATCTGGAAATCCACGATCAGGCCCGTCTCGTCGCGGATCGGTTTGACGCTTGCATATTTGATCGCGCTGAGGCTGTCCGCCACCACCGAAAGACCTGCGATTCCGAATGCCATGGATCGGAAGGGGTTGTAGTCGTGCAGAGCCATTTCGATGCGCTCGTAGGCGTACTTGTCGTGCATGTAGTGAATGCAGTTCATCGCGTTGACGTAGGTCTTCGCCAGCCAGTTCATCATGTGCTCGAACTTGATCATCACCTCATCGATATCCAGCTTGTCGCTGATGACAGGCATCGATCGCGGGGCGATTTGCTCACCCGTTACCTCGTCTCTTCCGCCGTTGAGGGCGTAGAGAAGGCACTTGGCTAAGTTCACCCGGGCACCGAACAGCTGCATGTGCTTGCCCACGGTCATGGCAGAGACGCAACAGGCGATTGCCGTGTCGTCACCAAAGGCTCCGCGCATCAGATCATCGCTCTCGTACTGGATGCTGCTTGTATCGATCGAGACCCTGCTGCAGAAGTTCTTGAATCCTTCAGGCAGTTGGGGAGACCAGAAGACGGTCATGTTCGGCTCTGGTGCCGGTCCCAGGTTGTAGAGAGTTTGCAGATATCGGAAGGAGGTCTTGGTCACCATCGGCCGACCGTCTTGCGCGATTCCACCGATGGACTCGGTGACCCAGGTGGGATCGCCACTGAAGAGCGCATCGTATTCAGGAGTTCTAAGGAATCGGACCAGGCGGAGCTTGATCACGAAGTCATCGATGATCTCTTGTGCTTCCGTCTCGTTGAGCGTGCCTTCGGCAAGGTCGCGCTCGAAGTAAACGTCCAGGAAGGTGCCCGTTCTACCCAGCGACATCGCGGCGCCGTTTTGCTCCTTCACGGCTGCCAGGTACGCAAAGTAGAGCCACTGAACGGCTTCTTTTGCGTTAAGCGCAGGGCGAGAGATATCGAACCCGTACTTGGCGGCCATTTGCTCAAGCTCTTTGAGCGCACGGACTTGCTCGGAGAGCTCTTCACGATCGCGAATGATCTCGTCGCTACTGTGCTTTTCATCCAGTGCGTTCTTTTCTTGCTTCTTGAACTCAATGAGCGCGGCTGTGCCGTAAAGGGGAACCCGGCGGTAGTCGCCAATTATCCGACCTCGACCGTAAGCATCGGGAAGTCCGGTCACGATTCCTGCGGAACGGGCTTTTCGAATGTCCTCGGTGTAAGCATCGAAGACGCCGTCGTTGTGGGTCTTGCGGTACTTGGTGTAGATCTCCTCAAGAAGGGGATCAACCTCAAAACCGTACGCTTGGAGACCCGCTTGGACCATTCGGAAGCCGCCATTCGGGAAAACGGCACGCTTAAGCGGTGCTTCGGTTTGTAGACCGACAATCAGCTCGTTCTCGCGATCGATGTAACCGGGGTCGTGGGCTAGGATCGAACTGGGGACTTGGCTGACGTCCAGTACGCCCTTGGCTCGTTCTTGGGCAAACAAGTCTGCAAGACCGTCCCATAAGCGAGAGGTTCGCTCGGTTGGTCCGGCAAGGAAGGACTCTTCGCCTAGGTAGGGGGTGAAGTTGGCAAGAATGAAGT
>CAYYJX010000003.1:0-66034 GCA_964471545.1 uncultured Fimbriimonas sp.
TCACCATTTCATCGGTGGATTTGCCCGGAACCGGATTCGCTTCGAACGTCTCTCGAAGCCCTTTCTTAGAAGCGTTCCAATAGCCGCAAAGGGTGTCGTCCAAGTCAAAGAAGACGGCCTTAACCTCTGCGAACGGATTGTTGGATTCGGGCATGGGGCTGATTATGGCAGTTCCACCACGGATCCGAAGCTAATGACATCGGAAGGTGGCTTAACAGTGACGCCGCTAAGAACCAGCGCCGTGTCACAACCTGCTTTCTTTCCAGCGACGACGTCCGTATCCATCCGGTCTCCCACCACCAGCGTGTTTTGGGCGCTGATCTTGTGCTCCCAAAGCGCGTCCAGAATCATCCGAGGGTTGGGCTTGCCCACGACGATCGGCTCTCGACCGATGCATGCCTTCAGGAGTTCGACAATCGAACCCGCACCGGGAGACAGTTTGCCCGCCTCCAGGGGAAACGTAAGATCGGCGTTGGTGGCAAGAAACTCCGCGCCTTTCAGCCCTACTTGCATCGCCGCGTCTAGAAGATCGTAGGTCAGCGCGGTCTTGCATAGACCAACCACCAAGTATTCGGCGGCAGTCGACGAACCGGAGACCCGCCCCGCCTCATCGGCATTCACCACTCGCAGACCATGCTCGCGAAGCGTTTGAACGAGACCGGGTTCCCCTACTACGAAAACGCTTGCTTGCCCCTTCTTAGAAAGGTGCCGAGCAGTGGTGAAGCCGGAGCTCAAAACGTCGTTGGTTTCCGCCGGAAAACCCATTCCGGTGAGCTTTTGCGCCACTTGTTGGCGGGTTTTAGAGGAGTTGTTCGTGGCATAAAACACTCGCGCCCCCCGGTTCACGATCTTGCGAACGTAATCGGCGGCGCCTGGGACGGGTTCTTCTCCGCGATAAAGCGTTCCGTCCAAGTCAAAAATATAAGCGTGATATTGGCCCTTCATTTACCCTGTAACCCTTTCAGGTGACCCACACCCAAGAATATCGGCATTTACGCAACGAACGTACAGGAACAATCGCCACTCGGCGAGATTTCAATGAATTTTGAAATTTCTGTCATTTCGAGAACGTAGCACGGTATAACGAGACAGGGAGATGGCACCCGCAACCACCGACCATAAGGAAACTCTACCTGTCGCAACAGCTGCGCAGGATGGTTCGACGGTCGCCATCTGGGAGACGTCTGGAGCTCAAAAGCGAGCCTCGGTACAGTCCATGTTCGCGGAGATCGCGCCCACTTACGATCGACTCAACGGTCTTCTCAGCCTCAACTTGCACCGCAAGTGGCGCAGCGTTGCGGTGAAGGGTTTGCACCTTTCGAATGGTGGATCGGTAGCGGATATCTGCTGCGGATCGGGCGACTTCATGACTGAAATTCGCCATGTCGTTGGCACCGGTGGGACGGTGGTGGGAGTCGACTTTTGTCTTCCAATGCTCGAGCAAGCCGATGCCAAGCGCATTCCCGGAATCCACCTAGGAGACGCGCTTTCGCTTCCCCTTCAATCGGGCAAGTTCGACGCAGCAACCGTGGGGTGGGGTCTTAGAAACGTCCCCGATATCGATGTGGCTCACGCCGAGATCTTCCGGGTGCTAAGACCGGGGGGCCGATTTGCATCGATCGATATGGCAAAGCCCCGAAATCCAATGACACGGGCGATCTCCAAATTCTTCTTTAATACGTTTTCACCCCTTCTCGGAAAGTTATTCGGGTGTCCGACGGCGTACACCTACCTGCCTGAAAGCACCGAGCGATTCGCCTCTCGCGAGGACCTGATCGCTTCGATGCAACGAGCCGGATTTACCGACTGCACCTTCAAGGATCTGATGTTCGGAAACATTTGCATCCACTGGGGCACCAAGCCATGACACCGGAAACACTGAATCTACTAGCCGATCCCCGCGCCCGAGCCGAACTGCTCTCGCGAGTCTCCGATGAGGTCAACGAGATCGAATCGGTCATTCGAGACGCCTCCTCGAGCCGATCTGAAACCGTGGATCGGGTGATTCAACACACCCTCACCGCCGGTGGCAAACGCCTTCGTCCCGCTTTCGTTTCGCTTTCTGCGAAGACCATCCGCGAGGATGTGGATATCGATCGTCTGCGGAAGCTGGGAGCTTGCATGGAGATGATCCACATGGCAACTCTCATCCATGACGATGTCATCGACAACGCGGCGACTCGCCGGGGTCGGCCCACCGCCTCCGTTGAGTTTGGGAACACCGCCAGCATCCTTTCTGGAGACGTTCTTCTTGCCCGAGCGATGTCGATTCTTGCCGACGACGAGGATATTCCCGTCATTCGCGTAGTTGCCAATGCCGTTGCCGAGATGGCGGAGGGCGAGGTGGAAGAACTGGAAGTCCGAGGCGACTTCGACCTCGATACCGAGGCGCACTTTGGCATTTTGCAGAAGAAGACCGCAGGGTTTATTCGCTGCTGCTGCCAGATCGGAGCCATGGCGGCAGGAGGCACCAAGGAGCAGGTGGAAGCCCTTGCCGATTACGGCAACCACATTGGTCTTGCTTTCCAGATCGTAGACGACCTGCTGGACTATCGCGGCGACAAGGCGAAGACGGGCAAGCCGATCGCCACCGACTTCCGCGAGGGTCAAGCGACGCTCCCGCTGATTTATCTGCGCGAGAAGCTCTCTCCCGCCGAGTCTCAGATCGCCCGAAGGCGGTTCGGCGGCACCGTAAACGATGACGAGATTCGCATGATCTGCGACTGGATGGAGACGCGCGGCGCCTTTGATCAGAGCATGAATCGTGCGATTCACCACGCAGAAGCGGCAAAGGAATCCTTGCGAGCCCTACCCGTAACCCTGGCTCGCGACATGCTGGAAGCCGTCGGCGACTACGTTCTTTCTCGACAGCATTAAGGCTTGTCTGCGCGGTCCGACTGTTAGCCGACGTAGCGCAGCACTCGGACCGCGCCAAGGACCTCAAAGCCCATTTGTTCGTACCAACCCACCAAGCCAGGATTGCACTGCAACGTTAGTGTGGGGCTGTTCCCGGTTTCAATGAGCGCCCTCGTGAGATGCTGACCATGGCCCATTCCGCGGTCGCGTAGATTGATGGCGATGTTGTAGAGCCCCATGGTGCCAGGCGTCGGATAGGTCATTCCTCCGCCCAGATAGCGGCCCGCTTTTTCAAATCGGAAGAGCTTCGCGTTCGGCGCGGCGGCGGTGACTCGGGCAAGACCTTCCAAGAAGCCCCTGTCCGCTCCGGAGAAGAACTGCCCGGCAAGGTGCAAAACCCAGTCTTGGCGAAATCGCAGTCCTTCCACAACTTCTAAGGCGGCATCCGGTTCTGCCATCGGTAACTTGCTTAGGACCACTTCGCGTGGCGCCGACATCACCATCAGATCGTTGGTCGAGGCAAATCCGGCTCGCTGGAACACCTCCAAATCGGAGGCAAACTCGTCGGAGGGGAGAATGAAACCCGAAGCGACCCCAGAACGGCTGGCGGCTTCTTCGGCTCGAAGCACTCCGTTTCCATTGGTCCGGCAGGCAAAGAAGAAGTTGCTCGATGGGTGCCGATCCTCGGAAGAGCACATCACCAGGCCATCGCCCACCATTCTTTTTGCGCCCTTTGCCTGGAGTCCAAGCTCCAGATAGGCCTCGATCATGTTCCCTACCGCGGCCTCAAGGCGATCGATGCTCACAGAACGGTGCTCCAGAACAGACCGGGCGCGGTGCGCTTGGGGGTGGCTTGTAGTCCAAGGGATAGCCCTTTACTCACCTCGACTCCCCAAAAAACGCTCGGGGTCCTTGGCGAAAGCAAGAACGAGATTGTGTGGCGCCCTTGCGGGTCGAACTTAACCAAGTCGATCCCTAGGACAACCTCCACGCCGTCCAATGCCGTGGCGGATAGACCTACCCGCGTTGTGGGCGCAAGCAGCTTTTCAGGAGGTGCATAACGCCGATCTCGCAGTTCGACGTCAAAGAAGGTCGCAACCTCCCTGAACAACCTTCGCTGAACAAGAAATCCTCCGTAGTGCCCGGTGTCCAAAACGAGCACGGCTGGATCGTTTAGTCGTTCGATAAGTCGCTTCGAGTTTCCAGGCGGCACCACCGGGTCGTAAAGGCCATACACCACAAAGGCGCGACGATCGTCTTTGGTGGGATCCAGATAAGTCTCTGGCTCGATAGACTTGAGCGCCTCGCGCAGCGACTCTTCGGTCATCCCTTTCCGCCGCATCACGTCTCGCTGCGGAACCGTCCGGCTGGACTTCCACAGGATGCCCGCGAGATCAGTCCCGCCTAACAAGAAGGCCCCCCGCTTGATGCGATCTTCCACCGCAAAAGAGAGCGAACTCACAATCGCCCCTAGGCTCACCCCGCTGATGCCGATCTGGTCCGCATCGATCTCTTTTCGAGTTTGCAGGAAGTCGATGGCGCGTCGCACATCCATCACGGATTGCTCCGAAGTAGCGATCAACTTGGCGGGTTCCGGCTGAATGGCGAGCTCCCCACTGGAGAGCCCTACAGGAGTCCGCTCCAGATGGTAGGGCAAGGTGAGAATCGCGGCCCCAACTCCTTTCGCCACCAATTGTGCCGCCAGGGATCGCTCCACCAAAAGGTCTTTGGCACCCCAGTAGTGGAGAATGAGCACCACCGGGACAGGTCTAGGAACCGACCGTGGAAGAATCACGCGAAGAGTGACCGTATCGTTGATCGCTACTCCGGAAACAAAAGCGGAGGGAAACTTAGCCAGGAACTCTTCCGATTCATCGGTCCGCTCGGTTAGCCTCCAAGGGTCGAACGCAATCTGACCCGTTCGAAACCGATCTTGGTCCAACGAACCAAATGCAACGGGTGCAGCCGCAAGGAGTCCTAGCGCAAGAGCAGGGACGGTGCAAAGGCAAAATCTCATTTCCCTACTCTCCAAATCGTTCTAAGTCTTACCCAAGAACGCGGATTGAGATGACCTCTTTCGTTGGTTGCAGCAAGCGTCTTATCGGCCCTTCTTGATCGATTGGCTGCGGTCGTTCGTTTTGCGAATAAGCCACAATGAATCGGAATGTTCTTCACTAAGTTTCCGCACCGAGCGAACATGACGTTCGCAGAAAAAGCCGACCAGCTAACCCTTCAGTGCGGAAAACGACTGCTTCAAATGCGCCTTCGCCACTTTGAAGGCGGCATCAGCCATTTGCAGATCTTCGATCAGGATCGGTTGGAGAATGGGTGCCTTGTCGACCTGATTCCGCCAGATAACGCCTCTGAAGGTCCCATCACATTCCACGAAGAAGGACATTTCTCGTTAAGCCTGGCAGGCGTAGATGCGGCGTTGGTCGGCCGGTTCGGAGTTTGCGAGCAAACCTCCATGTTCGCCTTTGAAGTGCCTCAAGACGCCCGTTTCTTTGGCATGGGTGAGAAGTACTTCGAGAGTCAGGAACGCAGCGGCCTTCGGAGCAAGTTCTACAACACCGACGTTTGGAGCGACTTTCACTTTGGGCAATGGGAAGAGCATCCGACCGACCCTCCCTACTACGCCGCCCCCTATCTTGCCGTAAAAGTAGGCGAATCGTTCTTTGGTCTGCTCCTTCATAACCCTTACCCCGCTTTCATCGAAACACCGGGCGTGGACGAATCGCGGGTGTTTGTAGAATGGCAGCGGACCGATCCGTTCCTGCTTATGGGCAACGAGGGCGGTCAGCCCAATTTGTGGGTTATCGAAGGTCCCACTCTTGCCGACGTGACTCGCAAGATGCAGGCGCTCGTGGGCAAAACGCCTCGCCCCCCACTTTGGTCGCTTGGTTACCAGCAGTCGCGCTGGGGTTATCGCGGCGAGGCGGACCTGCTCGAGATCGACCGCCTGTTTACCGAGAACGATATCCCCTGCTCCGGTCTTTGGATGGACCTGGACTACATGGATGAGTTCCGGATCTTTACGTTGAAGCCCGGTGCGTTCCCCAACGGCGTTCACTCGTGCGCTCAGAAGCTGTCTCAATCAGGCCGACGGATTGTCCCCATTATCGACCCCGGCGTGAAGCGAGACCCTGGCTATGCCGTTTTCGACGACGGAATCGCCAAGAACGCCTTCTGCTTAACCCCTGAAGGACGTCCTTTCGTGGGACTGGTATGGCCGGGCGAGACCGTCTTCCCAGACTTCACGCTTGGTCGCATTCGAGACTGGTGGAAGGACTACGCAAAAGACTTCCGCCTCAGCGGATTTGGAGCCTGCTGGATCGATATGAACGATCCTTCGACGGGTCCCGTTGAACCCAAGCACATGCTCTTCAAAGAGGGCACTGAACCCCATTTCGCTCATCGTAATCAGTACGCCCTCGGCATGCAAATGGCAACGTTCGACGGGTTCCTGGCGGCCCATCCTGAGGAAAGACCGTTCATTCTCTCCCGCTCCGGTTTCTTCGGCTCCTCTCGGTACGCCGCCATTTGGGCGGGCGACAACCTTTCGAACTACTTCTATCTTGCGAACTCCATTCCCTGCGCGTTGGGTCTCTCCATCAGCGGGCAGCCCTTCAATGGCATGGATGTGGGTGGGTTCGGAAACGATGTCTCCGATGCATTGATGCTGGATTGGATGAAGCTTGCCTTCCTCTTCCCGTTCTGCCGAAACCACAGCAAAAAGGATTGTCGCCGCCAAGAGCCCTTCTACTTCCCCAAGTCGGTGATGCTGATTCTCCGGAAGTACATCCGGCTCCGATACGCCCTGTTGCCGTACCTCTACAACGAGTTCATCAAGCACGAGGAAACCGGTGATCCGATTCTCCGCCCGGTGATGTACGAATTCCCTGGTAAGCCGAACGAGACGCTGGACGATCAATTCATGATCGGTTCGTCGGTCCTTCAGGCCCCGTTCGTCTCCGCCGAAATGAAGCGAGCCGTTCGGCTACCGGGAAGAAGGCCGTGGTTTGATCTTTCCCAAGGAATTTGGACCAGCGAGCAGAAACTCGCCGCATTCCGATCACGCCAGGGAACGCCTATCTTCATTCGTTCTGGGGCGATCTTGCCGATGGCAACCGAGGTTCCTGCTGATGGCAACATCGATCTGAAGCAGGTGGAGTTCCACATCTTCTTGGATGACAAATCGGTGCACTCCGAATACGTTTACACGGCCGATGACGGTCTCGGATACGGTTACCGAGAGGGTCAGGAATCGAAAGTGAAGCTCACCGTCGCCGCTGTTTCCGGACACGTCGCCATTGCGTCGGAATGGCTGAATGAAACCTTCGGAAAGTTTGACCTCAAGTTCGTTCTGTACGGCGAAGTGAAGTCGCTCAAGGTCGATGGAGAAAATCGCGTCTTGGAATCGGTAAAGGTCTCCCCAATCGAGAAGACCTTCACCGTGAAGCGCGGCTAAAGCTGCTTGGACTGCCCCAGCAGAAGCATCGCCTTCTGTTGGGCGCGGTTGATATGAAATCGCCCGGCGGCGATGAATCCCTTCCCTGCGTCGGTGTTCAAGTCCACCTTGGTACGTCGGTGGGCCTGGATCGCATCGACAAGGAGTTTCCCGAGCTCTTTATCCATCCCCTTCCCTTCGGCGGCAGGTACCAGTTCGTATAACGTCGCCGGGAGAATGGGAGCGGTGTCGGTGTCGGGAGCCGCCAAGGTTGTTCTCGCTAAGTCGAGGGCGCGCTTGACCTCTCCTTTCTTGGCGTAACACTGGGCGAGCCGGAGCGAATCGTTGACCCGACGATCCCAGTTGGGAGCCTTTTTGACCGCCTCTTCGTACACCGGAATCGCCGCCTCATATCGCCCCGTTGCCCGAAGCAGTTCGGCGTACTTCCATTTATCCTTTGGCAGGACACGATCTGGGTCGACGAACTTCAGCAGTCGCTCGGCTTCTTCGGCAATAAGCGAGAGTCTCTGTGAATCGGTCAGGGTTCGTTTTTGAACTTGGAAGTCCAAGATGTCACTGGCAGATTGCAGCAGGTTCCGAGCAACTTCGACCCGATCCGGCTCGATCGTGGTTTGGATATCGTTCGGGTCGGCATAGACACCGCACCCGAACAATAACCCCGCAATCGCGACTAGACCAAGATGTTGTAGCGCTCTTCGTTGAATAGCGCGTCTCGATACACTTCGCTGCCGCAGAAAGTGAGCATGCACTTGCCCTTGAATGCCATTCGATGGAACGGCGTATTCTTGCTCTTGCTGAACGTCTTGTGCCTGTCGAAAGTCCATTCAATCTCCGGATCTACTACGGTGATTTGAGCCACGGGTGTTTCCCCAGGGCGCAAAGTCCCAGCATCCAGACCAAGAATCATGGCTGGATTGGTGCTCATTTTGCGAATCGTATCAAGCGGGCTTAGAACCCCACGGTGCGTCAGATACGTAAGCGTGGCTCCAAGCGTGCATTCAAGGGTAGCCGCACCGAACGGTGCATCCTCGAAGGGCACATCTACCTCGTGAGAAGCGTGCGGCGAGTGGTCGCTGGCGATGCAGTCGATGGTGCCGTCTTGCAGACCCTGGGTCAGCAATTCGATATCGATCTTCGTTCGCAACGGAGGCGTGATTTTGAATCGGGTATCGAACTCTCCGATGTTGTCTTCGGTGAAAACGAAGTGCATCGGAGTGACCTCGCAGGTCACGGGTGCGCCCAACGACTTCACCAGACGGATCATTTCCACCGCACCCCAGCTGCTCACTCGCATGATGTGGGTGGGACACCCGATATCGAGCGAAAGGATGCAGTTGCGCATCGTGGCGATCTCCTCGGCCGTTCGGGGAATTCCCTTTAAACCGAGCATCGCGCTCATGGCACCGTCGTTCATGGTGCCGCCTTTGCTCAGTCCCACGTCGTCGCAGTGAGCCATGATGGGGATGTCCAACTGCTTGCACATCTCCATGGCGCGCGCCATCATCAGCGAGTTCTGGATCGGAAATCCTTCGTCGCTGGCAGCAACGATTCCCGCCCGCTTCATCGCCGACAGGTTCGTGAGTTCGGTGCCTTCCAGACCCTTGGTGAGTGCGCCAACGGGTGCAACGAACACTCCACCTGCTTCCGGACTTGCCGCGCGGTCGAGGATGAAATCAACCAGCGCCGGGTTGTCCAACGGTGGGTTGGTGTTGGGCATGCAGCAAATCGTGGTGTAGCCACCTGCTGCGGCGGCTTGAGTGCCCGTGATAATCGTCTCTTTGTGCTCGTCGCCGGGCTCTCGCAGGTGAACGTGAGGGTCGACTAAGCCGGGACAGATCCAGAGACCCGTGCAGTCGTAAATCTCGTCTAAGTGCGACTGATCGACGTTCTCGCCCACCTCGATGATCTGATCGTCCTCAATGAGGACCGACCCGATGATGTCGAGATTCTGAGAAGGGTCGAGAATTCGACCGTTGCGCAGGAGCGATCTCACGCTTCCCCTCCGCCGAAACAGTGGTAAATGGCAGCCATTCGCACAAAGACTCCGTTCTCAATTTGGTGATGGATCACGGAGTGAGAACCATCTGCGGTGTGGTCGTCGAGTTCGATGCCCCGGTTGATAGGTCCCGGGTGCATCACGATGCAATCTCGCTTCGCGAACCGGAGAGACTCGGAGTTGACCTGGTACATCGAGGCGTACTCGCCTGCCGAACTGACCATGCCCTCTTTCATTCGCTCCTTCTGGAGGCGAAGAGTGATGATGACGTCGGCTTGGTCGATCCCTTCCTCAAGATCGTAATAGAACGTCCCTGGCAGTCGAGCGGTTCGAGTGGGAATGAGCGTCTTCGGACCGACGAGTCGTACGTCCGCGCCGAGTTTGTCGAGCAGCCACGCGTTCGAACGAGCGACCCGGCTGTGCTCGACATCGCCGACGATCGCGACGGTTAACCCTTCGATCTGTCCCTTGGACTCGATGATCGTGAGGGCATCTGCAAGCGCCTGAGTAGGGTGTTCGTGTTGACCATCCCCCGCGTTGAGTACCGGCCCGCCAAAGTGTCGAGCGGCAAGAACCGGCGCACCTGAGGCTCGGTGTCGCATGACCAGCCCGTCCAGTCTCTCGTATCGAAGGGTGAGGATCGTGTCCTTCAGGGTTTCCCCTTTCGACATGCTGGATGAAGAGGTCGCAAAGTTGGACGATCGCATTCCAAGGTAGAAAGCGGCTTGCTCGAAACTCACTCGTGTCCGCGTCGAGTTTTCGAAGAAGAGCATGCCGATCACCTTGCGATCAAGGCGAGGAACCGCTTCACCCGCTCGAACGCGGGCTTTAAAGTCGGCACCCAGGGAAATGAGGTGGTTGATCTCCTCGTTCTCCAAGGTTCGTATGGCGATTAAGTTTCTGGACATCGTGGCTTATGCCTCCTCTCCGGCGGTCAGCACCACCGCATCCTCTCCATCGTATTCGTTTACTCGAACGATGATTCGATCGCTTTTCTCCGTCGGGATCGTTCGACCGCAGTAGTTCGGCTGGATCGGCAATTCTCGGTGACCGCGGTCCACTAGAACGGCAAGCTTGACCTGTGAAGGTCGACCGTGTCGCATCAAACCGTCCAAAGCCGCACGAGTGGTCCGCCCCGTGAAAATGACTTCGTCTACGAGGATGACGTTCTTGCCGCTGACCTCAAACGGAATCTCGGAGTCATCGGCGGTGACCACGGGCTTATCGTCTCGAAAAGCTCGCGGGTCGAGTTTGCCGCACGGAATGGTGGTCCCCTCGATCTGAGTCATAAGGAACGCCAGACGCTTTGCGATAGGCCAACCCCGCCGCATGATGCCAACCACCACAAGATCGTTGGCCCCTTGATTGTCTTCCAGAATCTCATGCGCCATTCGGCCTAGAGTTCTGCGCATGTCTCCTGAATCGAGAATGACCGCTCCCATGGTCACCCGAATTATGACCGACAGAACCCCTCTTCCGGGGGCGTAAACGTACTAGAGCGGCGCGAACACCAGATAAAGAGTCGCCGATAGGGATCGGGCAAGGAAAACAGGTTCGACTTCCGATGTTTCAAGGAACATCCTTTTAGCCTGTTGCGTAGCCTTTCGCGGGGATATTGAATGAAATCCGCATGAAGTTCAGGACTTCAGCGGTAAACATTCATGTACGGTCAAAGTCGCCCAGCAGGCAATCCAAACGAACTATTCCAATTCGGAACTGTTCAACTGTATGTAAGTTGCGATAGCGCAGCGAACATTAAGCGACTCTGTCCGTCTAGTCCTGACGATCCAACTCGTGATTCGTTTCCGAGTTGAATCTAAGACAGATAAGGAAACCATGAGTTCGATTCCGGCGAATAGCGACGCTTCCAGCAACCCTCCGCTGTACGACAGCGTGAATCTGGAGGTTGTCAAACCAGATCCCGAACTCGCCAACCTTGTCCCGGGCGAGTATGCCCTTAAGAATCAAGTTTTGCCGATGCGGCGCGAAGGCGATTCTCTGGTGGTCGCAATCGGCTCGGTCGCCTCGCTACCCGCCATTGACGACCTGGGTGTTCTTCTGCAAACCGATATCGTGCCTGTGATGGCCGATGCGGCGATGCTAAGAGAGAAGATCGAAGAGGTCTTCCTAGAGCGCATTCTGAGCCAACTGCCCGGCTCCCAAGATAACGAGCCCACGAACGACGTTAACGAGAACACGGACCTTGCGGACCTCACGAAGATGGCTTCGGAGACCGCCGTTGTTCAGATGGTGAACCTCATGTTCGCGCAGGCGGTACGAGACGGCGCTTCCGACATTCACATTGAGCCGTACGAGAAAGAAGTCAAGGTTCGATACCGAATCGACGGCATGCTCGGCGAGATGCTTCGTCCGCCGAAGCGGATGCACGCGGCCCTCATCTCGCGTCTGAAAATTCTTGGCGAAATGAACATCGCCGAGCGTCGACTTCCCCAAGACGGTCGCATTAAAATCACGATTGCGGGAAGGCAAATCGACGTTCGGGTTTCCATTCTCCCCACTGTCTTTGGCGAGCGCGCGGTTATGCGGATCCTCGATAAGGGCACCGCGATGTTGGGTCTTGAGGAACTCGGATTGGCTCCAGACCTCCTTGAGCGCTATCGCAAGGTCATCTCCCAGCCGTACGGAATCATTCTGGTAACGGGTCCGACGGGTGCGGGTAAATCCACGACGCTCTACGCCTCTTTGCAAGAGATTTGGTCTCCGCACACCAACATTCTCACAGTCGAAGATCCGGTCGAATACCAAGTTCCGGGCATCGGCCAGATTCAAGTTCGACCGAACATTGGGCTCACTTTCGCGGCGGGTCTTCGAAGCATCGTGCGACAAGACCCAGACGTGGTCATGGTGGGTGAAATCCGTGACCATGAAACGGCGGAAATCGCTATCCACGCGGCTCTTACGGGTCACTTGGTGTTCTCCACCCTGCACACCAACGACGCACCTGGCGCCATCACTCGATTGCTCGACATGGGTGTGGAGCCGTTCTTGGTCGCGTCATCGCTCATCGGCGTTGTTGCCCAACGTCTTATTCGCCGCAACTGTGCAAACTGCCGCGAGGAATACGAACCCGCGTGGGAGCACATTCAAGCGATTGGATTTACCGAAGAAGAGGCACGTCGCACGAAGTTCCTGCGTGGCAAAGGTTGCGAGAAGTGCCAAGGTTCCGGATTCAAGGGTCGGGTCGGCGTTTACGAATTATTCGTGGTTGACGACCACATCAAGAAGATGGTCGTCGACCGTGCCTCGAGTAACGAGTTGAAAGGATACGCAGTTCGCGAATACGGCATGCGAACCCTGCTCGGCGATGGTAAGCGAGCGGTGATGGAGGGCCGGACCACCGCACAAGAAGTGTTGCGCGTGATTCAGCGGGAGGAGTTCTAATTGGCAACCTTCGCCTACACTCTTCTCGATCCTAGCGGTCGAAAGACATCCGGCGTCACAGAAGCGGCTACGATTGAGGCCGCCAAGATGGCGCTTGAGTCGGACGGGCGATTCGTTTTGGACATCCACGTCCAAAAGGGCAATTCGGCCTTTGCGCCCAAGGGTGCAGAGAAGAAAAGAAAGGGCAAACCGAGCAAATCCGATGTTGCTCTTTTCACCCGTCGTCTCGCCGACCTCGCTCTCGCAGGTCTACCGCTCGACCGTGCACTTCAAGTCGTTGCCGAACAGTCGGAAAACGAATCTTTGACGATGGTCGCGGAGGCGGCCCTGGAAGACGTCAAAGGCGGCTCTCAGGTGAGCGATGCCCTTGGCAAGTATCCGAAGCTCTTCCCTGAGATTTTCACCTCGACGCTCAAAGCGGGTGAGCAGTCCGGCCAGTTCGGAGACGTTGCCGAAAAACTCGCGGAAGTTTTGGAGAAAGAGGTTGCTCGCAAAAGCCAAGTGATCTCCGCCCTGATCTACCCTGGCATCCTCTCCTTGACTTCGGTGGGCGTTGTCATCTTCCTTCTCACCTTCGTCGTCCCCCGGATGTCGGGAGTCTTCAAGGACCTTGGAAAGGACCTTCCGGTCACGACCCAGATTCTGCTGACAACCACCGACTTTCTCACCCAGCAGTGGATGATCGTGATCGGTGGAATCATCGGCATCTTCGTCCTGTATCGACTGTGGGTCGCGACTCCTGCCGGAGCCGAGATGCGCGATGCGATGCTGATGCGCCTGCCGATTGCCGGTCCCATCGTTCAAAAGTCGACAATTTCACGGTTCGCACGGGTGTTGGGCACGCTGGTTTACGGTGGCGTTCCGATTCTGGACGCTCTCCAGCTCGCCGGAACCGCGGCCGGAAACCTGGTCTTCAAGAAGAACGCTTTGAAGGTTCAGGAAGAGGTGCGTGAAGGTCGTGCCATTGCCGATTCCATGCGAGACACGGGCGCATTTCCGCCCGTTCTCACTCACATGGTCGCCATTGGCGAAGAAACGGGCGACATTCCTCGCATGCTCGGCCGGGTTTCCAACTCGCTCGACTTCGAGGTCGACACCGCCCTTCGCCGAGCGATCTCGATTGCCGAACCCACGATTCTGGTCGTAATGGGCGGCTTCGTTGGCTTCGTCGTCCTCTCCATCGTTCTGCCGATTTTCCAAGCACAAGAATTGGTCAAATAGGAAAAAGCACTATGCAACGCAAACAAAGAAAACTAGGCTTCACCCTTATCGAATTGCTCGTGGTGATCCTCATCCTTGCCGTTCTCGCCGCACTGATCGTTCCCCGAGTCGTCGGTCGAACGGGTGAAGCGAAGAAAGCCAAGGCTGCGTCGGACATCGCTACCCTGAGCAACCTTCTGCAACAGTTCCGAATCGACTGCGATCGGTACCCGACCAGCGAAGAAGGACTCTCAGCACTCCGCGTGGCGCCTGCAGACGTTCAAGGTTGGAAGGGACCGTACCTTCAAAAGGAACTTCCTGCCGACCCTTGGAACAACGAGTACGTCTATGAGTTCCCTGGAGCAGGCGGCGGTGACTCGTTCGCATTGATGTCTTACGGTGCCGATGGAGCCCCGGGTGGCGAAGGCGACAACGCAGACATCGGCGAAGGCGATATGTAATTTGGCCGGCGCATAGAGTTCCATGGACCAATTGGCGACGCCCCGGATGCAGAAGCTATCCGCTCGATCGAGCGGACGGCTTTCGGTCGCCCGGGGCTTCACCCTCATCGAAATGATGGTGGTGACCACCGTACTCGCCATGCTCGCCGCAGTCGCCCTTCCTTCGCTTCTGTCTCTGCAAAGAGCCCAAGAGTCTCGAAGGAGCCTTTCCGATCTAGTTGCAGTAGCGCGGCTCACCGCCGGACAAGCGCGGCAGTCGGGGCGCACTTTTGAGTTGGTGATCGACGAGAACAACTCCACCGTCATTGCGCGGCCCGAGGCCGTCGATCAAGATCGGTTCCCCGCTATTCCACCCACCACAAGCAATGGCCTTGCTTCTACCGGGTCTCAAGAGGTCGCCGATACGGAAGAAGCGGACACGCAAGCCACCGTTACCAAAACGCTTTCATCCGGCATTAAGATTCAATCCGCCACGGTGGATGACGAGTCGGTCACGGGCGAAACAATCGTCAAGTTCTACTCGGATGGATCCGCCCAACGCGCCATTATTCAGCTAACCGAAGGCGATGTAGACCGAACCCTGGTCATTGATCGCCAAGGCACCATTCAACTGGTACGCGGTCAATCCGATCTTGCACAAGATCGCTGGCCTGCCGGTGATCTCGAGCAACGACAAGGGGGAACGACGCCATGATTCGTCGCTCAGCCACCCAAAAGAGACGAGCTTTTACGCTGGTGGAAGCCCTTGCCGCATTGGTCCTGCTTGGAGTGGGAATCGCGGCAGTGGTCACCGCCCAAGGGTCCCTTGGTCGAACCGAATCTCGGATGCAGGAGCTTCAAGTCATGGCACGGCTCGCCGAGTCGAAGCTTGCCGAGTTGATGGCTACCGAAGCCGCAAGCGTTTCCGACTCTGGCGATTTCACACAAGAGGGCGACAACGATCATGAGTGGGAACTCGTGGTCGATCCAAGCGGGATTGAGAACGTCAACGCGCTCCGACTCATCGTGCGAAAGGCAAACGCGCGCGCCAACGATCCCGAATACGAACTCAATACGCTTCAGTTCGTAGCTCCGGGCGGCGGAACCACGGGGGCAACGCAGTGACGCTCTCTTCAACGAATTCGAAGCGATTCACCCGGCGGCGCACTCGAGGCATCACGTTGATCGAAATGGTCATCGTCGCCGTTTTGTTTGCCGTTCTCATCGTCAGTTCTTCGAACGCCTTTCTAGCCGCACTTTCCTACCCGCAGCGGCAATCGGCTGCGAGAGACTCTCGGCGACGAGGCATCGAGTTTGAGAATCGATTGCGGTCTTGGCTTGAGAACGCCTACCTATCAACTGTCAATACCGACGCAAACAGCTTTTTCATCGGCGGAACGGTTTCGACCGAAACGACGGCGTCAGTGAACACCGATGGTTCGAGTCTGATCTTCACCGCCATGCGCCCTCGGCTCCCGAACGAGTTACTGGCTCAGGATCTCGATTTCGAATCTCTTAACGCGACGTATGGTCCAGAGACGGGAATGACCGAGGTTTCTTTCTCGTTGACACCGTTCCCAGATGCACCCACCGACACGGGACTGTTCGTGCGGCTCCAAACCCCGCCCGATGGAGACCCGACTCAGGGAGGTACCGAGTCACTGATCGATCCCGATATCACGTCGATTTCGTTCGAGTTCTGGGATGGTTCGACTTGGCAAACCGAGTGGAACACGCAGTCTCAGCAAGAGCCGAGGCTTCCGGCTGCGGTTCGAGTCACTTACCGACGCGAGCAAGACGATCAAGATCGTGTGCTGACAGTCAAGCTCCGATCTTCGGATGTCTCTTCGCTCAACCCTGTCTTTACCACCGGAGGCGATACCGGCCAATGAGACGAGATAGGGGTGTTGTTTTCGTCTTGACACTGGCGATTTTGGTTGCCGTTGTTAGCCTCTTGGCGATCGCTGCCGCGAACCAACGCGGCGCCGTGCGCCAGGATCTCGGCGAGCTTGAGCAGCGTCGAGCAAAACTCGCCGCCGAGGCGGGTATTCAGCGCGCGATCGCCGAGTTGCAGTTGCTGATCGATACCCCGCCGGAAACGATGACCACTCAAGACGAGTGGGCGCTCTTGGGCAACAACGGCTCCGACATTTTCCGACTGGCGAAGTCCTCCTTCAGACTGCAAATTGCCGATAACTGTGGCTTCCTTGACGTCAATGCGCTGACGGAGGAACAACTGCAAACCCTTGGACTCAGCTTTGAGCAAATCGACTCTTTGCTCGACTGGCGAGAGGCCTCCGTCACGGAGCGTCCCCAGGGAGCCAAAGATGCCTACTACAACGGGCTCACCAACCCCTACAACGCTCGGTTGGGACGTTTGCAGAGTCTGGACGAACTGCTTCTGGTGCGCGGATTTACACCTGCCACTCTCTATGGACCGCCGCCTTCGGCAAACTCCGGCAATGCGGGTCAGGCGGTTTCGAGCACGGCCATTCAGCTCACGCTCCCGCTGGCATCGATTCTCACAGTCGATGCATTCAGCTCCGTTAACGGACCGGGTGGAGACGCACGCATCAACTTGAACGGTGGCGCGGTGACCGCACAGGCAATTGCAAATAGATTGCTAATCCCGCAAAACATCGCTCAACAGATCCTCGACCTACGAAACAATCGCCCGAACCAAGCGTTCACCAATCTCAGTGACGTTTTGCAGGTCCCAGGCATTCTCGGTAACCAGACCAACCTTCGCGCAATCATCGATGGCGCGACGATTTCTGCGACCGAGCGACAAGAGGGGCGAGTGAACATCAATACCGCTTCCCTGGATGTGATCTCCGCCATTCCCAACGTCACCCCGGAAATCGCCCAGCAGATTGTCGATCGGCAAGCTCAAGGAGGCTTCGCGCTTCTTAGCGACATCCTGAGCATCTCTTCCGATCAGGCGCTCTTGCGAGCCACTCTAGACAGCTTTACAACCCTGAGCAATACATTCCAGATCCGCGTTGAGGGGACCGCGGGTTCTGCCAAGGTGCGACTCGTTGCCATCGCCTCGATCGAGGCGGGTCAGGTACGCATTCTTTCCGTCCAAGAGCCACCCTTTTCCGACATGCCCGCTCGATGGGGATGGACCGAAGGCGGCAACGAGATCATCCTCCAGGAGGGAGATTGAAGAAAAACAACCGAACAATAGAAGGCATTCTTGAAATCGATCGCGGCGCGGTGAGGTTCTTTGCGCCCGGAAGCACGACCGGAACCACAGCTCGGAGCGTAGAGGAACTGGATCCGGGTCTCTTGCGAGGCAAAACGATTCATATCGTTTTGGGTCGGTCCTTGACGTTTGTTCGGTCGATCTCGCTTCCAGAAGCGAGCGCAGCCGATACCGCTATTCTGGTCCGCGGCAAGCTCGGAGACCTCTTCCCGGTTCCCCCAGCCGATCTTTCCCATGATCTCGAGCGCACGAATCAGCTAACCGGCGACGGGCGGATGGTGACGGTTTACGCCACACGCAACGAAGTCATCAACACCATTCTGACGGCTTCGAAAGAGGTGGGCTTTGAACTTGGGTGCATGACCCCGATCACTTCGCTTGCCGCCTCAGCCATCGGAGGAAAGCCGAACGCCATTGTGGTGGAGAGGCTTCCTGGTGGCTTCGGGTTAGACGTCATTCAAAACGGTGTGCTGACGATGTCTCGTGCGGTTGGCGAGAATCACAGCATCGAGTCTGAAGTGGCGCGACTCCAAAGTCTGTTTGGCGAATTCCCTGCCGAGGTCTTTGCATCGAGCGGGATTCTTGAAGGGTCGAGAGCGGGATCGGTTCCGCCGCTGGCCACAACAGTTCCCACGGTTCCCCTTATCGACCTGGAACCTGCTACGGTTCGCGAAGGACGCGAGGAAAAGACCCGTCAGTATCGCAAGCGAGTAGGGCTCCTCGTTTTCTTAGCCGGCTTCTCCACGCTTGCTCTTGCTCTGAACGACTATTTCGATCAGTCCGACAAAGTCGAGCGAGCGCAAAAGAAGGCGAACACCGAGGTAAGCCGAATGACCAAGCTTCAAACCCTGGTTGAGGGCGAAGTCAACAAGCTGAACCCGCAGGCCGAGAAGTTGAATCGGGCTTTCCAGCCGGCGCAGCGTCTAAGCGACATCGCGAAGGTGATCTCTCAAATCACGCCTCAAGGTGCTTGGTTGAACGGAATCGTTCTTGAGCGAGGAAAGATGATCAGCATTCGCGGCACCGCAAAGGATCCTGAAGCGGTGGCGACCTTCGTGAAGTCCCTCGCCGAACAAAATCGGTTCCGAGACGTAAAGCTGCTGTTCGCCAACTCGGCTGAAATTGAGTCTGAACCGGTGGTTCAGTTCAGCGTCACCGCCATTGCCGTTGGCAACCTGCCCGTGATCGATGCGAGCAAGAAGAAATGATCACTTTTAAGGACCCCCGAGACCAACTAGGATCCAGCTTGTTTGTTGGAGGCATCGTGTTGCTCACGACTTCTCTGGTCATGTTCTTGTTCGTGCATCCACCTAGCACCAAGGGTATCCAGGGCAAGAAACTCGCCAAGTTGAGACAGGCCTCGATTGCGATTGACAACGCGAACGAGCGCATTGCGGTAATCGAACAAGTGTTCGAGAAAACGAAGTGGAAGGAGAAGCCCGATTTGATCACAGGTCAGGTTCTCTCGATCGTCCGAGCCGCAACGTCGAAGGCATCGGTGAAGATGATCAGTTTCCGACCGCAAAGAACGGTTGAAACCACCGACCTTTTACAGCTTCCTTACGTTCTAGCCGTAGACGGATCATTTCCGAATGTCGTGAAGTTCGTTCAGTCGATCGAAGAGAGTGACGCGAAACTCGCCGTGAGTTCGTTCCAACTTGCTTCCGCCGAGGGAACCAGCGATTTCGTTACCGCGAGTGTGGGTCTGGTGGCTTATCGCGATCCCTACACCCCAGGTTCTGATTCGTCCAAGGCGAAGGATTCAGTGCAGAGTTCTGAAGCAACCGCCGGAGCATCGGACACGGAATCGGAAAAACCGGAAAAGGGTCTCAATCCAGCGACTAAGTCAAGCAGTGTAGCAACGAAGTCTGAGCCGGAAAAGAGCGTTACCGGTGGGGCGAAGGACGCAAAAGAAACTAATGCCGAAGCGACTAACGTAGGGAAATTGGAATCGAAGAAGCAAACAAAGAGCGAAAAGCCCAAAACGATTGATCCGGTCGCTCCCAAATCTTAATTGAACCTAGCAGCAAGAAAATGGCAGAGAAGAACGCACCTAAGAAGAATTCATCCCTGATCCCGATCCTTATCGGAGCAGTGGTCGTTGGCGCTGTTGGGCTCAAGTTGACCGAGCCGGAAGCTGCGCCTCCGCGCAAGCGCGCGCTGACCCCAAAGACGTCGACCGCCAAGAAGTCGAAAGACAACTTTATTGAAGAGGACTACAAGGCAAAGTTTGAAGTGATTTCGGCTCCGATCAAGAACAGCTTTGTCCCGGAAGTCGCAAAGGCTTCCCTTAAGAACGCCTTTACCGCCGATGTGCCCAACGGCATTCCCGCAGCGTTTGCAGGCGGAGAGACGACTTGGCTTTACACGGGACACGCGGAAATCGACGGACGACGAGTCGCCCTACTTGAGAACACCGCTACGGGAGCAACCGAGTTCTTGCGACTGAATCAAAAGTGGCGAAGCCTAACCGTAACCGACATCGGCGAAGAGTCGATCACGGTTGAAAGCCGAGGAACCTCTAAGGTGATTTCCCTTCCGACCACGGCAAGCTACGCCGGGACTGGTCAGCTCTCTCCGCTTCCGGTCGTCGTGCCGAACGGTGGACGAGCCCTTCGAGGCCCGATCGCAGGTGGTCCGGCGATGGATCAAGGCATGAGCGCACCCGCTCCGGCCCGATCTCAGCCCGCAAACACTTTCGCTGAAACCACTCCAACTGACGGACAATTTATGATGGACCCGAACGCCCAAGGCGGAAATCGGGGACGACGAGGACGACGAGGTTAATCCATGAAATCGAACCAACTACTCTCACTCAAATCGCTCGCACTGGCGGCGGTCGTCGGTGGCGTCTTAGTCGCCCCGGTAACGGCCCTCGCTCAGTTCGACTTTGGCGGAGGACAAACCTCGGATAAGCCTTGGGATGACTTCAAGTTCAACAAGAGCACGAAGATCAAGCTCGATTTTCGCAACGCCAACATCGATGCTGTTCTCTCGCTGTTCCAGAAAACGAGCGGCATCACGATCGTCAAAGATCCTAGCCTGACGGGTCCGATCACGTTGACCAGCGCAGGCGCCATCACCCTTTCTGAAGCCTTCCAAATTCTGAAAACTACGCTCGACCTGAAGAAGTACGAGATGGTCAAAGAAGGTGGTCTGCTGGTCATTCGGCAGAAGCAGCAGCGCGATGACCGAAGTCGCGGCGGATTCGATCCTTCGATGATGGCCGGAATGTTCGAGCAACCGAAGCCCGTTCTGAAGATCTATCAGATCAAGTATGCGAACGCAACGCAAGTCGCGCGGACGCTTAACGAGGTCTTCGCAACTTCTGGGCAGCCGACCAACCCGTTCGCTCAATTCTTCCAACAGGGCGGATTTGGTCAGAACAACAACAACCGCGGTGGCGGTCGATTCGGCGGCGGCAACCAGGGTCGATTCGGTGGCGGAGGTGGCGGATTCACCGGCTTTGGTGGCGGTCAATCTTCCTCCACGGTTCGCGCCAGTTCGGACGACTTCTCCAACTCGGTCATCGTCAACGCTTCAGACAGCGAGCATCGGCAAGTTGCCGACATTCTGAAGCAGATCGACAAGGAAACCGATCAGCCACAGAAGACCAAGGTCTTTAAGATCAACTACGCTTCCGCGCAAGACATCGCACCTGTCGTGCAAAACGTGTTGACGAACAACGCTCCTCGCGGTCGAGGTGGAATCACCAACTCGAGCACCAACGTGGGCGATCGATTCCAGCAAGCCCTCCGATTCGGATCGGCGCAGGCCTCCTTCGGTACGGTTGCCGTTGAAGCGCGTTCGAACTCTCTGGTTGTCACTGCGACCGAGGAGAGCTTGAAGATTACGGAGGACGTGATTAAGGAACTCGATCAGAACATTCCGATCGAGAACACCACGTTCGTGTTCCCGCTTCAGAACGCTCGTGCGGAAGACGTTTCCAACCTGATGAACCAGGCTTTCGGTCAACGCCAAGGTCTGCGAAACACGGGTACCGGACGACTCAACACGCCGGCTCAGAACCGAAACACGCAAACCCAGAACCGACAGCAAACTCAAAACCGAGCCCAAACGACCGAGGATCCAAACTCGTTGCTGCTTGATCTCGAGAATCCTGAGAACGGGTTCGGAGACCTTGCGACAAACGTTTTGGTTGCTCAAGGCGGAGGATTCGGCGCACTGTTCGGTGGTCAGCAAAACCGAGCCGGGCAAACCCAACAGCAGACCGCTCGGACCGCCGACGGACGATTGGTTCCGGTGCGAGACCTGACGGGTCAGATCACTGCGATCCCGGACAACAATACGAACTCCATCATCGTGGTCACCACACCGGACAACGTCGAGTTGTTGAAGAGCGTTCTTAACCAGCTAGACCGGATTCCCGAGCAAGTGATGATTGAGACAGTGATCGTCGAGGCGTCGCTTGATGAATCTTCTCGATTGGGAGTTGAGTTTGGTTGGCGCGTGGGCAAGGCTCTCGGCGAGCAGAACTCGGTCGGAAACGGTAGCACGGGCTTCGGCTTGAACGCGGCCTCCACCGCAACGGGTGCTTTGCCCGGATTCCGATACACGCTCTCGGGTGGAAACCTTACTGGCCTGATCAACGCGATCCAGACGAATAGCAAGTTCAAGGTTCTGTCCACACCGCGAATCTTCACGTCCAACAACGTGCAGGCTCAGATCAACATCAGCCAACGGGTTCCCTACATCACCAACACCCGTCAGGACATCAACGGCGGACAGCTGTTCACCTACGCGTTTGAAGATGTTGGAATCGTTCTTACCGTCACGCCGCGAATTACGAGCAACGGAATGGTGGCGCTGGACGTGAACCAAACCGCCAACGAACTTCAGGGCTTTACCGACTTCCAAGCACCGATCATCAACCAGCGAGAAGCCGATACGATTGTTTCGGTGAAGGATGGAGAGACGATTATCTTGGGTGGAATCATCCGAAACACGGTTCAGACCACCACTAACAAGGTGCCTCTCTTGGGCGATATTCCCATCTTGGGCAACTTGTTTAAGAGCCGAAGCAAGACGGGCAACCAAACCGAGCTGATCGTTCTGCTGACCCCGCGCATCGTTCGAGATCCGGATGAGGCTCGAAAGCTTCGCGATGATCAGGTGAAGAAGCTTAGTAAAGAGAGCCAGGATGCCATCGGCACCATTGTTCCGCCAGAGAACAAGAAGGTTGATGACAAAAAGGCAGACGATAAGAAAGGCACGGTTCCCCCGCCCGACAAGAAGGGTGGCAGCCGCTAATCAACCGTCTTAGACTGATAACGTAAGGAATCAATGATGAAACTATCTCGTGCAGTAATCAGTGTTGGGCTTGCGGTTCTTGCCGCAATGTCCATGGCTCAAGGCTTTGGCGGTGGCGGCGGCGGTCGTCAGGGCATGGGCATGCGAATGATGGGCAACTCCAAAGCAGGTCTTCTTCTTCGAGAAGACGTGAAGGAAGAGTTGAAGATCACCTCAGAGCAGGATGCGAAGTTCCAAGCCAACCAGCAGTCGATGATGGAGAAATTCCGTCAGCAAATGCAGAACGCTCAAGGATCCGGCATGTCTCGAGAGGAGATGATGGCCCAGGGTCAGAAGATGATGGCGGAAGGGGAGAAAATGACGATGGACGTCCTTACTCCCGAGCAAAAGGTGCGACTGAAGGAACTGCATGTGCAGTACCTGAAGGAGCGGGCCCTCACCATCGCCGAATATCAAAAGGAAATTGGCCTGACTGCCGACCAAGTCTCCAAGATCGACGAACTCAACAAGAAGCTTGAGCAAGCAAACCGAGCGCTTTGGGGCGGTATGCGAGACAGCGGACTTTCTCCCCAGGAGATCATGGGACGAGTCGAGAACAACAACAAGGTTCTCGGAACGGAAATTCAAAAGCTTCTGACGGGCGAACAAAAGACCAAGCTGACCGCGATGGGCGGCAAGCCGTTTACGTTTAAAGAATCAAACTAACTTTTTTAATCTGCCTTTCCGAGGTTAGATTAGAAGGTTCAAGAGGGGCGACTGAGGTCGGCCCTCTTTTTTTGTTCAATTCAGACGTATAATGAAGGAGTCTCCTTGCAAAGTACGCAGCGCGCCTTTGAATCGATGACACAGGCGTGTGCAACCTGCCTCGAACGGTTGCATCAGGTACTTGCAACAATGTCCCGAAAAACTCTATACGTGGGGAACATCCCCTACTCGCTCTCTGAGGGCGATCTCGTAGATGCGTTTGCCGACTACAACGGCACCAACGCACGAATCATCGAAGGCCGAGGTTTCGCTTTCATCGACATCGATGAAGAGCACCTTGACGCAGCAATCGAAGCTAAGAACGGCGCAACGCTTGGCGGCCGAACCCTTACCGTAAACGAAGCACGACCGAAGGCTCCCCGTGAGGGCGGCTTTGGCGGCGGCGGTGGCGGTCGATCCGGCGGTGGCGGCGGCTACGGCGGTGGCGGTGGCGGTCGATCCGGCGGCGGCGGTGGCTACGGCGGCGGCGGCCGATCCGGTGGCGGCGGTGGCTACGGCGGTGGCGGTCGATCCGGCGGCGGTGGCCGATCGGGCGGCGGCGGACGCGGTCGCTACTAAGCGCTCACCTCAACAATCCAATCGCCTCGTGCAGTTTGCCAAGCGCAAGTTGCACGGGGCGATTTCATTTGGGTATCATTAACTTTCGTCGGATTCTATTCGGCAAAGGTGTAGCGATGGCAAAGGTCTGTCAGGTAAGTGGTAAGTCGGGAAATACGAAAGCGAAGTTCATTCGCAACCGACACTCGCAAGGTTGGAAGTACAAGGCTCCTCACAAGAACCGAACCCAACGCGCTAACCTTCAGTCGGTCCGAGTCAACACTCCGAACGGCAAGGTCACCCTTGTGATCGCCACGTCCGTCCTCAAGAGTCCAGAGTTCGCCGCAGTCGCATGCGGTCTCAAGCCGATTCCGAAGGCGTGGTTGAAGAAGCCTTCCTACAACCTCTAAGCTTCAAGCCAGAACGAGTCAATGCCCTCTACTCGGAGAGTAGAGGGCATTGCTGCTTTTGAGCGTTCGCGATTCGGATTTCAACCGAATCTTGCTCAAAGGCGTTGAAGCACCCTCTCGGCTGCGTCTCAGAGCGAGATCGTCTAAGCTGTTCCCGGCGCGAATGTCCCGATCGAGTCAACCGAGGTGAGAAATTGCCCCCCCTGTGAGACACCGCCATCTCGCATTGGAACGACTTACATCCGCGATTGGGCGGTATTCTGCACGCGTGGATCAGCCCCTTCCTTTGATCGGTCAAAGCCCAGTCGATGAAGACCAACCGACCATCATTCACGATCTTGGTGAGGTTGAGGATCGACCCAAGGAAGAGTGTGGCGTTGTCGGCGTTTACTCGCCGGAAGAAGACGTGGCTGTCTCGGCATTCTTTGGTCTTTTCGCCCTTCAGCACCGCGGACAGGAGTCTGCCGGCATTGCCGTAAGCGATGGCGAAAAGGTGCGAATGCACAAAGACATGGGGCTCGTGAACCAGGTTTTCACCCCCGAAGTTCTCGCCACACTCCCGGGTCGCATGGCGGTGGGACACACGCGCTACTCCACCACCGGCGCTTCCCTTCTCCGTAACGCCCAACCCATCTATTGCCAAAGCCTCGTGGGCGAAATCGCCGTTGCGCACAACGGAAACCTCATCAACACCGCCGAGCTTCGAGCCGAGATGGAGGCCGAAGGCGAGCATTTTGACTCCACCTCAGACAGCGAAATCTTGGCGCGCATCTTGGTGCGGAACTTCGACAAGGGTCCCGAAGCCGCGGTTTCCGAAGTCATGCGTCGCTGCAAAGGCGCGTTTTCGGTCACCGTTCTCACGCCGAAGATGATCATTGGCTTCCGAGACCCCAACGGTATTCGACCGCTGATCACGGGTCGTTTGGGAGACGGATACATTGTTGCCAGCGAATCGTGTGCTTTCGGACCGCTCGGCGCAAGTGTGGAACGCGAACTCACCCCCGGCGAGATGGTCATCATCGACGACGCGGGAATCCGGTACGCCCAGGGCCATAAAAACGAAGGCGAGGCGATGTGCCTCTTCGAATTCATCTACTTTGCAAGACCCGATTCGGTGATGCAAGGCACCTCTCTGTATGGAGCGCGTGAGCGGATGGGCGCGCAACTGGCGGCCGAACATCCTTGCGAGGCGGACATCGTGGTTCCCGTGCCCGATAGTGGCATTCCCGCCGCCCTCGGATATTCGGAAGCGTCCGGCATTCCTTTCCGAGAAGGGATGATGAAGAGTCGGTACATCCACCGAACTTTTATCCAGCCCGACCAACGGATGCGCGAACTCGGCGTGCGCATGAAGCTCACCCCGCTGGTGGATCACCTCAAGGGGATGAGAGTGGTTCTCGTCGATGACTCGATCGTTCGGGGCACCACCACCAAGCAGATCGTCAAGTTGCTGTTCGATTCCGGCGCAGCGGAGGTGCATGTTCGCATCACGGCCCCCCCGATCAAATTCCCGTGCTTCTATGGCATCGACATGGCGAGCAAAGGCGAACTCGCTTCTGCAGTCATGGATGTCGACGCTCTGTGCAAACACGTGGGCGCAACCACTCTCGGGTTCCTCAGCGTCGAAGGTGCTCAGCGAGCCGTCCGCGGTTTGGACGCGGGTTTCTGCAACGCCTGTTTCACGGGCAAATATCCTATCGCCGTGCCGGAAGGGCTCCGGAAGAATGCGTTCGAGGCGCCTCCCAAGATCGGGGAAATGGCAACCGTTTCCTCAGGACAACTTTCGCTTCTAGACTCCGAATAACTCAGCGGCAACGTATCGCCATCAGACAATGCGGAACGTCGTTCTCATTCTCGAAGGTCTCCTCGGCTCAGAGTCTGAGCCATCGGTTTTGCGCGAGCGGACGGGGTTCATTCGCCGATTGCCCGAGACGGCAGACATATTTCGGGGCGTTCTTCCAACAGACGTGGAGACACCCGAAGCCGCCTTCCTGGGGATGAGCCCCCGTGAGGTCCGGTTGGCACAAGGCCCCCTTACCGTCGCCGCCTTCGGCGCGGAGCCGCCCGAAAGGTCGACCCACTTTCATCTCTCAGTCATGTCTGTAGAGGGTGGAATCATTCACGAGCCCGATTCAGAGCGCCCTTCCGCCGATCTTCAAAAGCGACTCTCAACCACTTTCGAATCACTGAAGTCCAAGTTGCTCACCGTGGTACCGGGCAGAGAATGGGATCACGGCTTGGTCTGGGAAAAATGGGGCGATCATCTTTTGCAGGGTCCCACTCTAGCCACGGGAAAGCCTTTGGAAACGGTGTTGCCGGAAGGGGACGCCGAACGTGATCTGCGCCGATTCATCGACGACTCCATCAACATCCTCACCGAATGCGAGGAAAACCGTCGGAGAATCGATGACGGCCTGAGGCCGATCAATCTTTTGTGGCCCTGGGGAGCGGGTATCCGAGAGCGCGTACCCAAAATGGCGCTTCGATTCGGCTCTCCGGTTCGAGTATTTACCGACTCGCTGAGGCTGGAGGGGTTGGCAAAACTCGCCGGACTTCGCGTCGATGGAAAGCCGATAATCGGCACCGGACTCCGCACTCAATGGTCCACGCTGAAAACCCGAATCCTTTCCGAAGACGATTCGATTGTCGTTCTTACCGGTGCGAAAGACCTCCGACGACTCGGAGACTACGACGCACTGGACTACTTTGCTCGCGAAGTGGAGGTGAACCTTCTCGAACCACTGGAAGATGCGTGGCGGGTCGAACGGTCGAAAGGAGGTTTGCCAAGCTTGGTCGTCATCGCCACCGGTCAGGAACAGTCTGATCGAGCTGAGTCAACCTACGCGCTAGTCGCCGACGTTGGGGGAACGGCCCAACAAACCGTTCCATTTGATGAACGCATTCTGGGGGAGCCAAGACTCCGACGCTCGGACGTTTCTCAAACCGTCCTCACAACGTTTAGAGGGATATCATAGGTCCGTACCGTCGGACCGACTGACTATTCGGTCCGCTCACATCAGGGATTGAAGGGATGAAGCAGAAAGGGATTTCAACACTCGGTTCGGTTCTCTTTGCCACCGGTCTTGCTTGCGCTGCCGCCCTCTCATCGGCGCAGTTGCGCCCCGATGAACGCGCCGGATGGGAGCGGACTCTTCGAGTAGCCGTTCTTACCGATGTCACCGCAAACGTCCCAAAGCGCACCGGGTTCTTCGCCAACTCTCTTCCGCTCGCCGACAAACTTTTGGATCGACCGACCGACTCGCTGGAAAATCTGATCGGTCTGCATCGAACGGCTGAATCCGGGCTCGTAGAGATTTTGAAAGCAGCCCTCGATGCGGGTTACGGGGAGAACGTCACCGAACCAGAGCGAATCGTCGCCCCAGATTTGGCTTTGCCCAAAGATGTCCCTGCCGACGCGTCACGATCCATCTCTCGACTGGTTCAGGCGATCGTAACCACCAATACGCAGATCAAGCAAGCGCTCGCGAAACTCTCACCGGAAGAGCGACGAGAACTGATCGAATCGCTTCCCATGCTTGGTTTGGGCAAAGCAAACTTCAAAGTGGAGTTCGTCACACGAGTGCCTTCCACGCCGTCTCGGGTGTTCTCGCTCCTTTCCAAGGTCGATCTCTCCAAAATTCGATCTGCGGCTGTTTCGCTAGCGGGCAAGGTAGAAGTCGAACTACCCATTCTGCGAAAGGTCGCCCGAAGTGGGGCGAAGATCAAGTCGACTACGCTGCTTGCTGGGGGAATCAAGGTCGCCATCGGCGGCACGGGCGATGATGTTCACGCCCAGCGCGACGTGCACCTTTGCGTCGATTTCGGAGGAGCCAACAGATACACCGGTCGATACGGAGCCGGTATCGGATACACGGGTCTTCTCTTAGACTTCGGAAACGGAACACGCGCCGATGCGGGCGATGCGACTCTCGGAGCCGGAATCCTTGGGGTCGGTATTGCGAGGTTCGATGGCGCCCAAAACGTCCTGCGAGCGGGTTCGGTTTCGCTTGGCTGCGGCTTGGCGGGTGTGGGAATCCTAAAGTTCGAACGGGCAACCTCGATCGAGGGCAGGGCGCTCACGCTCGGAACCGGTTTGGCTGGGGTGGGGCTCGTGGTCGCGGGTAAAGAGAGCGACCGCCTCCGCTGTGCCTACCGTGGGCTTGGAGTTGGACTGCCCCTGGGCATCGGTTGGGTGGTGAATCCGGGCGGAGACGACTCCTACTTCGGAACGTCCTCCCAATCTCTCAAAGGCGCCTCCGGAAAGGTTCGGAGCGACGCCATCGGGTTCGCTTCGGGAATTAGCCGGGTCGGATCACCATTTGCAGGCGGCATCGGACTGTTGACCGACCTCGCCGGAGACGACAAATACGAATCCGGTGACCGATCCATTTCTTATGCCGAGTTCGGCGGCGCAACCTCCATCTTTGACGAGAGCGGTGACGACAACTACCAGGCAGGCGAAAGCGCAATCGTCACCGCCAACGAGGAAGCGTCGGCGTATCTTCACGACCTCGGGGGATCCGACCTGTACCTCGCTCCAAGCGGCAACTCCATCGTGAGCGCCGGAGAGTCCAGCAATGCGATTCTGTTTGATCGCGCCGGCGACGACCGCTACATCGGCTCTCCGAGCGTGGTGAAAACCGTCTCCCCCACTGCCACCGAGATCCTTTTCGACTCGAAGGGTTCCAACCTGCTCACCTTCCCTTTTCCGGAAACCTCGTTCGGTGTACTGCCCGGACTCTCCCTTTGGCACCTGCCCGGTGGACCTAACCTCTTCGGCTCCGGAATCTCGGAAGCCCTAGAAGTAAGGACTTCCGATGGATCGATCACCGCGATCACCGGCGATGGCTCTTCGGACGCAGGGGCTGCAGAAACCGCCCCCCTCGCGGGATCGACGGAAGAACTTTGGGAGACGGCTCTCGACCCATTCTCCTCACAAGCCGCAAGAGCGACACGGGGCCTGATTGCCGTTGGAAAGGGCACCCTGAACTACTGGAACGCCGATCGGCTCTCTCGCCTCACCCTAGAGGATGCTTCTGTTGTGGCGCTGGTTGCCCGGCAGACGCAGGGCTCTCTACCCGCTCTTGCAGAAGCCGCCCCGTCGGAAGCCAAGCGGGCATGGGTTTACGCCATGGGAACCGCCCAACAGGAATCCGAAGCGGTGTCTAAGGCTCTCAGCGACCTTCAGGCGAATGATCTAGACATTCCTCTGGTGTTGCGAGCCGTGGTCGCACTTGGCAAGCCTCGCAGTAGCGAGAGCATCGCTCCCCTCGCGATTCAGCCTAATCCGGCGATCAGTCGGTGGGCGGCTCGCGGGCTTTTTGCGGGTCTCCAAAGACAGACCGATTCCGGAACCCTTGCCACCTTCGAGGCGCTCCTTAAGTCGCCCGACTTGCTGACTCGAAGAATCGCTTGCCGCTATTTCAGCGTGGCGCCAACCAAAGGAATCGAGATCGGTAAGCGGATGATCTCCAGCAATTCGGTCCAAGAGTCCACCACCGGCATCGAACTCCTCAGTGCGATCGGCAACCCAGAAGCACTCCGATTTGCCGCGACGGGTCTGAACCTCACCGACCCATCGGCAAAGATCACCGCCTTACACGCCATTCGCGGTCGGGTTCCGGAAGCGTATCGGTCCCGCGTCCTAGAACTTGCTCGTGATCAGGACCCGGTGATCTCTTCGGTGGCAAAGTCGCTCACTTGGAATGGAAAAGAGTAACTAGGGCAGGGGTTTCTAGCGGTATTCTCTTTTTTTGAATTGAAACGCTATCTGGTTCTCGGCGATGGACAAGTGATCGAAGGCACTGCGCTGGGAGCATCCGGCGTTACGGTAGGCGAAGTCGTCTTCAATACGGGGATGACGGGCTACCAGGAGATCCTTACCGATCCTTCCTATTCGGGTCAAATTGTGACCCTCACCTATCCCCTCATCGGCAACTACGGCATCAACGAGGACGACTTCGAGTCGGACCGCATCCAAGCCTCGGGCCTGATTGTCAAAGAAGCGTGCGACGAGCCGAGTAACTGGCGAAGCACGAAGTCGATCGACAAGCTTTTGAACGAGCGGAACATCGTTGGCATTCAAGGTCTCGATACCCGGATGCTCACCAAGCGAATCCGTTCTGCCGGTGTAACGATGGGCGCCCTCTGCGACAGTATCGAGCAGGGCCGTCAGGCGCTGGAGTCTCACCCTGGCTACGGCGAGTCCGACTTTGTTTTCTCTGTCACCACCTCCGCCGCCTACAAGTGGGGTCCCAGTGGCAAGGAAGCAGTTTCCGAGCCCGATCCAGCGGGTCGACCTCGCCTGGTCGTTCTGGACTGCGGTCTCAAGTTCAACATTCTTCGGCGCTTCTGGAAGGCGGGTTGCCGTCCGATCGTCGTCCCGGCGACGGCAAGTGTCGATGAGATCATGAGTTGGAAACCGGATGGCATCTTGCTCAGCCCTGGTCCGGGAGATCCTCAACGCCTTGGGCCCGTGATCGAAACGGTGAAGGGACTCATTGGTCGACGTCCGATTTTCGGTATCTGTCTCGGCAACCAACTTCTCTGCCATGCGGTTGGAGGCGAGACGTTCAAACTCAAGTTTGGACACCGCGGCAGCAACCATGCGGTGAAGGACCTAGAGACTGGAAAGGTCACCATCACCTCGCAAAACCACGGCTATGCGGTGGATCCAGAATCGCTCACAGGCACCGCCGCCAAGGTTACGCAGATCAACGTGAACGATGGAACGGTCGAAGGAATTGCTATTCCCGATGCCGACGCCTATAGTATTCAGTACCACCCTGAAGCAGCACCCGGCCCGTGGGATAGCCGGCCCTACTTCACTCGGTTTGTGGAATCCATCAGCAAGTAAGCGCGCTAACCGTACACAGGAGTCGGCATGGCAGGCCCAGAGTTAATTGATAACCCGCTGATTACTTCCCTCGAGGAAGATCTTCTTGGGTCTTTCGGGATGTTCCCGGAGACGATCTACCTTATTGCCGTAGGCGATGGGAAATATGCGGCGAACAATGCAACTCTGCCAGATGGCCAGTCGGTCAACGGGCTGGCATGCTTCCCCTCTCCAGACGATGCGACCACCTACATGGGGATGCTCGCCGGATTAGGGGGCGAGATCCAAAAGAGCACGTTCGAAAAGGCAAGAGAAATTGCCCAGTCCAAGCCTGTGCTGGATGCACTCTTTCTCTTCGAGGGTGGACGGATTATCGAAGTCCACTTCGTTCGATAACCGTTCCGAGAGCGAAGGCAAAAACAAACAAAGACCCCCAACCGATTCCGGTTGGGGGTCTTTGTTTTCTGGGTCAGTTGACGTCGCGAGAGTCGCCGGGAGCCTTTGCACCCGGGGGTGCATCTTGCGCCTTGGGCGCCGGAGTGTTCAACTCCACCTTCCCATCGTCACCGCCACCGGAGCATCCTGCAACAACCCCACCTGCCAACACAGCAAGCGCAAGCGCCAGGAACCGGGCGTTCTTACAAACCAGGGACATCGACGCCTCCGTCAAAGTAGGTCGGGATCTCGAACGTCGCTTGAACGTTGATGTCCGGTCGGAACATGTACGGGTAGCAGCTTTGGCTATCCCAGTATCGGCCGGCGGCAAAGTTGTCCACGTATCGAGCGAACGGATCGGTTCGAGCGTCGGTTCGCTGGGCAACGTTTCGAGGACCGACACCGATTCGGCGGAACTTCGTCGAGGTGTCAGCCATGGCGATCACGGTGCCTTGAGCGAAGACCGAGATGCCGCGTCGGCTGGTGTTGGTGGTGTAACCACCCGTTTGACCGTTCACTGCGCCCGAGCATCCTGCGCGGGTGCCTTGGTATCGGCAGCTGACGACGTTTTGGCTACAAACCAACCAGGGGCTGGCATAGCCTGCGCCGTAGATGGAGCGTCGACCATGGCCGTGCCAGTACACGGGCACCGTCGAGGGGCTCTCCATAGCGGTGCCGCTGTACTCGTTCAGAAGACCGTTAATGGTGTAGGTGACGTTTGCCAATCCAACAGGCTGACCCAAAGAGCCGAAGTAGCCACCCGTGGTGCGAAGTTCGGTACCGGATGGGCACGTGAGAATCTGGATGTTCTTCACGTACGGCTGGATCGAGTTGTACCAAAACGACTGGACGCCTGCGACTCGCCATGCCGGGTCGGTCACGGGCACTTGCTGAGCAGGCACAGGGATGAATCGGTTCCAGTTGTATCCACCGAGCGGATCGCCAAAGACGTGTGCAAGCGGATACACGTCATCGGTGTCTGCCATGTAGATCTGGGTGGCGGTTCCAAGGTTTTTGAGGTTGGAAATCGATTGGGTCTTCTTGGCTGCATCCTTCGCTTGGGCAAATACCGGGAAAAGGATGGCGGCCAAGATCGCGATGATCGCGATCACGACAAGGAGTTCGATGAGAGTAAACGCACGTCGTAACATGGTCGTCCAAAACATCCGGCCTTGCCGGAATTGCATCAAAGATACGAAAGCAAAAGGGGGTTTCGGAGGGGGTCTAGGCGGTCGTTAAGCAAAGGATGTTAACGAACCCCGTTCGTTTAGCATTTCCTCTCAATAAAAATCTCGTTACGCTTGCAAAAAACTTCCCGTATCATTAACAGATCGTTAGGAGTTTTAGCAAAACGACTCAACGAATTGAAGTTGAAATGAAACCAAGACGCGCATTCACGCTCATCGAGTTGCTGGTCGTTATTGCCATCATCGCGATCCTCGCCGCCATTCTCTTCCCTGTCTTCGCCCAAGCAAAGACTGCGGCAAAAAAGACCTCCGCTCTTTCGAATATCAAACAGACGGCCACCTCGATCGCTATTTACAGTGCCGATCAGGACGACAATCTACCGTCCGCCTACGCTTTCGATCAAAACGGAACAATGTTGATGGGTCCGACCGGTCCCGATCCGTATCACCTCGCCTCGGTTCCCGCCGGTTGGGGCGTCAACGCACCGTGGGCATCGGCAGATGCGGTGCACTGGGTGAACAGCACGTTTCCGTACATGAAGAACTACGATCTTCATAACAACGCGTTCACGACTCTCTACACGTCTGGCTTCAACTACGCGACCGCCCCGGCGAATCTCCCGGTGATCAGCCACTCGATGAACGGGCTGTTGAGCAACTACAGCGGCACTGCGATCACGGCTCCGTCTCGAACCCCACTCATCGTCATGGGCAATGGGCGCGAGGCCTACCGAGGTTATGCATACACCAACCCAATCATGAGGTGCGACGCTCAAGGTGCCGTAGGCGCTCCAGCGGCTCCTTGTCGGTTCAACCCTGGCGGCGTTCCCCAGGCCGGAATGACTCGAGCCCTTTCCTTGAGAATGGACACCTACGAGTTCACGTTCAATGCCGGTCTTGATACGACTTGGGTAACGGGTGACGGTTGGATCGTTGGCTTCGCGGATACGTCGGCGAAGTTTGTCAAACAGCCTCAGCAAGGAACGAACACCGGCAACTACTCCCAGCCCGGCTACATCTACACCCTCGGACGAAACGGAAATACCACCGGCGGATACCTCGACACTCCCTTGCGATGTCGATTTGGAACCGGAGCGTTCTATCAAAGCTACTTCCGACCAGACGTAGACGCGAACTACGCTTTCGGCTCGACGGGAATGGCCGTTCAGTGCGGGCAATAACGACCATGCGAGAACTGAAAACCCTCTTGATCCTGGTTGGTCTTTGCTTTGCAGGCGCTCTGTTGGCGGGATGCGGAAGCGATACGCCTCCGCCGAACGCGGCAGGACCGGAAGCAAACACAAACAAGGAATACACGAAAGAAGACGCAGCGGCGGCAAAGCCGAAGCGAAACGGTAGCGGCGAGTAATTCGCCCGTTCTCCGAAGCCTCCCGATTTCGATGATCGGGGGGCTTTTTTGTTCGTGCCCCGGAATCGTCTCTACTCACCCGGTAGACTGCT
This sequence comes from uncultured Fimbriimonas sp., assembly GCA_964471545.1. Lineage (GTDB taxonomy): Bacteria > Armatimonadota > Fimbriimonadia > Fimbriimonadales > Fimbriimonadaceae > Fimbriimonas. The sequence continues at coordinate 34,472 of CAYYJX010000003.1, forward strand.
TTTTTAGAATGAAAGTGTTGGTCATCGGCTCCGGCCCCATCGTCATCGGGCAAGCCGCCGAGTTCGACTACGCAGGCACTCAGGCCTGCAAGAGCCTTAAGGAAGAAGGTCACGAAGTCGTTCTGATCAACTCCAATCCGGCAACGATCATGACCGATCCCGGCGTTGCCGACGCACTTTACATCGAACCCCTAACCCCCGAATTCTGCGAACGAGTCATCGCCCGCGAGAAGCCGGATGCCCTGCTCCCAACCTTGGGTGGACAAACCGGCCTCAACCTCGCCACTGAGCTTGCCGAACGGGGCATTCTCGAAAAGTACAACTTAAAGGTGCTCGGCACCCCCCTTTCCGCGATCAAGAAAGCGGAGGACCGCGAAAGCTTCCGCGCCCTCATGCGGGAGATTAAGGAGCCCGTCCCAGAGAGCTGGATCATCACCACCGAAGAGGAACTGGAAGCGGTTCTGGACGTTGTTCCCTACCCGTGCATTATTCGTCCGGCATACACCCTTGGAGGCACCGGCGGCGGCATCGCCAACACCCGAGAAGAGCTTTGGGAGACCGGCCGAAAGGGTCTTAAGCTCTCCATGCGCAGCCAAATCATGGTGGAGCGATCGCTTCTGGGCTGGAAGGAAGTGGAGTACGAAGTGATGCGGGACAGCAAAGGCACCGTGATCACCGTGTGCAACATGGAGAACTTCGACCCGATGGGCGTGCACACCGGCGACAGCATCGTCATTGCCCCTTCCCAAACGCTCAGCGACTTGGAGTATCACATGCTCCGCACCGCCTCGTTGAAGATCATCGACGCGCTTGGCATCGAAGGTGGCTGTAACGTTCAGTTGGCGGTGAACCCGGAGTCGTTCGACTACTACATCATCGAGGTCAACCCCCGGGTTTCCCGATCTTCTGCGCTCGCCTCTAAGGCGACGGGCTACCCCATTGCTCGCGTGGCGGCTAAGATCGCCATCGGCAAAACCTTGGATGAGATTGACAACCAAGTGACCGGCACGACGAAGGCTTGCTTTGAGCCCGCGCTGGACTACTGCGTGGTCAAAATTCCTCGATGGCCGTTCGACAAGTTCGGCGCCGGAGACCGGACGCTGTTCACTCAGATGAAGGCCACGGGCGAAGTCATGGCTATCGACCGATCCTTTGAGGCGGCGCTGATGAAGGCCATTCGAGGACTCGAAGTGAAACCCCGCGACCTTCGACATCCTAAGTTCGCCGCGATGGAAGACCCCGAGCTTAAGGGCGCGATTCAGCAACCCACCGACGAGCGCATGTGGGCGATTGCCGAGGGCCTGCGTCGAGGATTTACGGTCGATGAAGTGAATCGCCTTTGCCGAGTGGACAAGTGGTTCCTGCGAAAGATGGTCAAGCTCCTTGCGGTCGAGACGAAGCTCGCTGAGACTCGAACATCGCAGAATGTGGACTCCCTTGCCGAGCTGATCAAAGAAGCTTTCCTCATCGGCTTCCCCTCCCCGACGATTTCCTCGCTCCTTCTAGGCGATGAATCGGGGCTCTCCGAGAGCTACCGGGCAAAAGTGGCCGAAGAGGTTGAGGCGCAAAAGGTGATGCCGGTCTTCAAGATGGTCGATACCTGCGCCGGCGAATTCGAATCGCGAACGCCCTACTACTACGGCACGTTTGAGCAAGAGGACGATGCTCGACGAGCTACTCTGGCATAGCGGAAGGAGGCCTTTTTGAGCAACCCTGCGCTGGATCGAAGTGAGGTCCGAGCCGACTACCATCGGCTCCTCCTTGCTTGGTTCGATAAGCATCAGCGCGATCTTCCCTGGCGCAAAACGAAGGATCCCTACGCCATTTGGGTGAGCGAGATCATGCTTCAGCAAACTCAGGTCGCAACCGTGATTCCCTACTATGAACGGTGGCTTGCCGCCTTCCCCACCGTTTCCGACCTTGCTCATGCCGATGAGCAACACGTGCTCGCCCTCTGGCAGGGTCTCGGCTACTATCGACGAGCAAAACTGCTGCATGCTGGAGCGAAACAAGTCGCGGAAACGGGCATTCCCGCCGATGCCCCCGGGTGGCGAGGAGTACCGGGAGTGGGTCGGTATACTGCCGGGGCGATCACCTCGATCGCGTTGAATCTACAGGAGCCGTTGGTAGACGGCAACGTGGAACGCGTTTACGCCCGCCTCACCGGAGACGGGTCACCTGCCAAGGAACTCACCGCCGCCGCTTGGAAATGGGCGGGGAAACTGGTTCCCTCCGATCGTCCTGGAGATTGGAATCAGGCACTCATGGAGCTTGGCGCAACCGTTTGCAAGCCCGACCGCGCCGACTGCGATCGATGTCCACTCGTTTCTAAATGTGTCGCGCATGCTCGAAACGAAACGACACGATTCCCGACACCCAAGCCCAAGGCGAAGACGGTGAAATTGGAACACGAGTTTTGGGTTGTTCGCCGGTGGGAGGCCGGAGCCGCACGGTACGCCATCGAACAGATCGGACCCGATACCTATCAAAGCGACTCTAGCGAAGAAAAAGGACGCTGGTGGGAAGGTATGTGGCAGTTCCTGCGGGTCGGTCCCGAGGGTGCTCCGGAAAGACTTTTGCCTTTCAAGGACGAGCTTTGGCCCGTTGCCTTAGGTTCGTTTACCCACGCGGTGACTCACCATCGGATCACCGTGAGCGCCATGCTGGTAGACCTCCCGGATGCTTTCGCCCTCGAACCTCTCGCTTCTGTCCGCTGGATTTCCCCAGCGGAGATCGATGGGGTCGCGCTCCCGGCGCCCCAGCGAAAGATCCTTTCTCTGCTCGACCGCTCCCGTTCGTAGGTCCTCTTCGGCACATCAGCCAAAATAAGAGGTCATGAAATTTCAAGCTCCACGAGGCACCGAGGACATCCTGCCCTCTCAGTCCGCCATTTGGCAGACGCTGGAGCATCATTTTCAGACCCTGGTCGAAAAGTTTGGCTACGCCGAGATTCGCACCCCTGCCTTTGAAGACTCCGACCTTTTCCGCCGAACGGCGGGTGAAGCCAGCGACATCGTCACCAAGGAGATGTACGACTTCAAGGATAAGGGGGATCGAAACGTCACTTTGAAGCCAGAAGGAACGGCTCCGGCAATGCGTGCCGTGATCCAATACGCACTTTGCCCTCCAGGCAACCACCTGCGCCTTTGGTATCTCACCCCGTTCTTCCGATACGGCCGACCCGCACGGGGTCGATGGCGACAAGCCCACCAGCTCGGCTGCGAACTGCTCGGCTCCAGCAACGCCCAAGCCGATGCGGAAGTCTTGGAGATTGCCATGACGTTCATGGCGCAAATCGGCCTGGGCGACGAGCCCGTGATGATCAATTCGATCGGTCGTGAAGAGTGTCGCGCCAAATATCGAGAGGTTGTTCTCGAACACATGGCGTCCTACCTTGCCGACCAAGAGGCAGACGCACGCGCGCTTGCGGAGAAGAACCCGCTCGGACTGCTGGACAGCAAAGACCCCAAAGCGAAGGAAGCCTTGGTGGGCCTCGCTCCGATCACCGACTTTCTGGAAGACGACTCCAAAGCGCGATTCGAGAGCCTGCAAGAGCTGCTCACCGAAGCTGAGGTTCCTTACAAGGTGGCTCCGTACGTGGTGCGTGGTTTGGACTATTACACCGAAACGGTGTTCGAGTTCGAATCCAAACATCTGGAAGGGCTCAGCCTGTTTGGTGGCGGTCGGTACGACAATCTTGTGAAGGAAATCGGCGGCCCGGCGACTCCATGCGTAGGATTCGGGATCGGCGTTGAGCGCGTCATCCTAGCGTTGGAAGCATTGAACAAGCTCCCGAAAACCAAGGGTCCGGACGTGTTCGTGGTGGCAGCCACCGGCGATGCGGGCGACTACTGCCGGAAGTTGGTTCGAGACCTTCGCGCCCAAGGTTTTCGAGTGGATTGGGACGTCGACAACCGCAGTTTCAAATCTCAGCTAAGGCAAGCGGATAAAAGCACCGCGCCGTTTGCCGTTCTTGTCGGCACCGAGGAGATCGAAACCGAAACACTGAAGGTGCGTCATCTGAATAAAGGTGAGCAGCGCGAGATTCCGCAACACGAATTGAGCGCAGTTTTGCGCACGTGGGATTCTGCAGAGTAGAGATGACGAAGGTCGCCTTAGGAACCGTGTTGGCATTGGGCCTTGGCACCTTGAGTGCCGCGCAAAGCGCGGATGTCCAGTTCAAAGGCGACCTCACCCTCTCTTTTCTCTCTCAGGCGAAGACTTCTCCGAACGTGGTTTCCTACCACCCGCTCGGACGTTACTCGCTGTTTGGGCTCAAGATTCTTACCGAGCCTGGGTTCACCGCAACGCTCACGCAGCGCGTTCAGCGCTTTGAGAACGACGCGGATCCGGATAGCTTCGACGAAGCCTACATTGAAGACGAGGGGATCTGGAGGATCGGTAAACAGTACCTACCGTTCGGCGCAAAGACTCTTTTTCGTGAAACCGCTCTGGCCATTCGGGGCGATAACGACTTGCTGCTGGAAGGGATTCCCATTGCCGTTGCTTTCGTTGGAAATGGAACCGATCGACAAAGTGGAGTGGTCGGGCGCCTGGGTCGCCCCGAGTTCGGGTTTAGCGTCGCCATCGGTCGCCACTTTGGCATCAACGGAACGGCCCTAACGCCTATTCGCCGGGTCTCGGACTCTCCAGGTAGAGGACGTGGCTGGAGAGAGGCGTACGCGTTGGACGGGCGATGGAGAGCGGGCAATTTCGGCGGCAGGTTTGAAGGGCTCGTCCTTCGCAGGCCGGAATCGGACCTTGACGATGAACTCAGTATCATCGACCTTCAATCCGACTTCGACCTGGATCGTAAGGCGACGGTGAGCCTGGGATTCACAAGAGTTTTTGAATCAACGGACTTCATCACCCGAGTCTCGTTTCTTTACCGACTGTCTCGCGGCTTTACCTTGGAAGGAATGGTCCGGGAGAACGATGGTAGGTTCGTGGATCTCTCCTTCGGGATTCGAGTGAAGTTCTAAACGCACTCGCTCGTAAGAACGTACAATTCAGTCAGCCCGGGATGCCTAAACGATGATCTCTTTTGCCCTTCTGTTGATCGTGGTGATATTGGTCGCCCTAGGAATCGCGTTCTTTGCTACGACAGGAATCCTGAGCCGGACGAGCAAGAAGGGTCAGACCCCTCTCTCATCGGATGGCTTGAGTGTCGATTCGGTCGCGCTGTTCCGCCCTATCCAGCGTCTGGGACGCGAGATTGAAGAGGTTGTCAGCTCAGACGGCTCTCTTGCCGCAGTCCGATCCATGGCACAAACGGAGGTGCGTCGCATTGAAGAGCAGGTGTTGAAAGCGCTCAACAACCGAGATCATCTCCGGTCCAGTATTCGAGATCAAGCTTCCGCAGAAGCGGACATGGAGCGACTGGAGAAACTTCTGCAAGGCGATCTTTCGCCGTCTGAACGGTCCTCTTACGAGAGCGCACTCGCGGCACGAAAGACGGAGGTCCAACACTATCACAAAGCCCGTGAAGCGATGGGATCCATTGAGGACTCCGTTCGCCACGCCCAGGCGGCACTTTCCGAACTGAAGGCCAAACTCACCGCGGCCAAGTTGGAGCCCGCTACAGGCGCGGCGGATAACGATCTGCGAGAAACGTTGGGGCAGCTTCAATCGTTCTCGGTGACCGTTGACGAGGTTAAGAACCTCCTCTGATCTTGTCCACCTGCCTTCTTGAGGGATACTGAGAGAATCCAATGAGTGAAGTAAAGCGAGCAATCAACTACGGACGAGCCATGGTCGGTCATTTCAAACAGGAATGGGACCGGATCTCCGCCGTCGATGCGATTGACGCCGAGCGGGAGCTGAATGAGGCCCTAGAGGGTCCGGTTGCGACTAAAACTCCCACCGCAACCCCGGCAACCCCTGCCCCTTCCCAGCCCGATGCTCAACTACCGCCTATCGACCAGGCACGCAAAATTTTGGGCGTCACCGCGGAGACGGGCTTCTCTGAAACGAAAAAGATTTACGAGCGCATTCTTAAGCGCGCCGATCCAACTCGGTTTCCAGAGGGATCGTTGGAAGCGGCTCAAGCGGCAACCTTGCGGCGTCGCGTGGAGTGGGCCTATCACGTCATCGCGGAATCCGTCGATGCAACCGAGCGACGTTTCGGATCGCTCGAAATCGACTAAAAGCCCGCGGACGGGTGCAGGTTTTCCCTACCCGGCGTAGACTGATTCCATGGAATTCCGCACGCTAGGACGGACGGGCATTCAGGTGTCCGTGAGCTGCATGGGCACCATGACCTACGGCTGGGAACCTCAAGATTGGGGTTCGGAAGAGGAAGCCGCGATCAAAATCACCCATCGGGCACTCGATCTGGGGATCAACTTCTTCGATACCGCCGACGTGTACGCTCGGGGCGTTAGCGAGACCATTCTAGGGAAAGCCCTGAAAGGCATTCAACGGTCTTCGTACGTGCTGGCGACCAAAGCCCACGGCAAGATGCACGATACCGACGTGAATGCTTGGGGCAATACCCGCAAGCACATCATGGAGGCGTGCGACGCTTCCCTTCAGCGCCTCGGGGTCGACTACATCGACTTGTATCAAATTCATCGCCCACAACCGGAAGTAGGCATCGACGAGACCCTTCGCGCGCTGGAAGATCTGATTCGCGCGGGAAAGATTCATTACGCGGGTTGCTCCACCTTCGCCGCGTGGCAAGTTTGTGAAGCCCACTACGTGGCTAAAGAGCTAGGAGCCCGTGGGTTTGTGACCGAGCAACCTCCGTACAACCTCTTGGATCGCCGGATTGAGCGAGAACTCCTTCCGTTTCTCAAGAGCTACAACTACGGCGTCATTCCTTGGTCGCCCCTTGCAGGAGGCATCCTCAGCGGAAAGTATTTGGACAGCGACGCAAAGGGTTCCCGATACGCTTCTAGCGACCCCATGGGCAGGTTGAAGAACGCTCCCGTTCCTAAGCTACGAAAGCTGAAAGCTCTTGCTGAGAAGAACGGAATGTCGATGGCGACCCTCTCCCTCGCTTGGGTTGCCAACCAACCGGGCATCACGTCACCGATCATCGGCGCACGCTCGGTCGAGCAACTGGAAGAATCGGTGAAGGCGACGATGGTGAAGCTGGAGCCACGAATCTTGAACAAGATCGACGAAATCTTCGAGCCGGGTTCGCACCATGTCGAATACTACCGGGCAAACTTCGGTCCGAACGCTCGGCCCAACTAACCATGCGCCCAATCGCCCCGAGACGCCCCGAGTGAAATCACTCGGGGTTTTTCGTTGTATCTTCCCATCCCCAACCTCGGTAAAGTGAGAGCAGGATGAACTATCGCAAGCTCGGAAAATCGAATCTGGAAGTTTCAGAAATCAGCTTTGGCTGCTGGACCATGGGTGGCCTGAACTGGGTCAATGGTGTTCCGAACGGCTGGGCGAATGTGGACGAAGATGAAGTGACCGAGGCGATCAAGATCGCCATCGATGCGGGCGTGAATCACTTTGACAACGCGGACGTCTACGGAAACGGAAAGGCCGAGCAAATGCTCGCTCGAGTCTTTGACCGACTCGGGGTGAAATCCACCGACTACGTGGTTGCCACCAAAATTGGGCACTTCCCCGGCACGGCGGCTCACGCCTATGAGCCCGCTCACATTCGCCACCAGTGCGAGCAGTCGTTGATCAACCTCAAGCGCGATTACATCGACGTTTACTACTTCCACCACGGCAACTTCGGCCCGAACGACTTCTATCTGGACGATGCGGTCGAGGTGATGAACCGACTGGTCGAGGAAGGCAAAGTCCGAGTGAAGGGACAAAGCGCGTACAGCGCCGACGATTTTGAGCGTGTCGTGCCCAAGGTCGACCCGGCGGTTCTTCAGAGCTGGGGTCACGCCATGGACGATCAGTTCATGCGTCCAGGGTCTCGAGTCGCAAACCTCATGGAGGCTCGGGGAATGAGCTTCGTGGCGTTCAGCCCGCTTGCACAAGGGCTACTTCTCGATAAGTACAACCCGGAGAACCCGCCTGCCTTCGAAGCAGGCGATAACCGACAAGGCAAAGCCGGATTCTCGGCAGAGTCGATTTCGAAGCTCAAGCCCAAGCTAGAGAAGCTCAAGGCTCGGTTTGGCGGAACCACCGAGGATCTTGCCGCCGTCGCTCTGAACTATGTGTTGGCCATGCCGAATGTTGCGTGCGCGATTCCGGGCTTCCGAAACCCGCGACAAGCCAAGTGCAACATCCAAGCAGCTGGCAGGTACCTGAGCGCAGAGGACGTAAAGTTCGTTCAAGAAGCCCTTCAAGGTTAAGCTCCGTTAAGGTCCTTTGGGCAATATTGTGCCCAAAGGACCTAGTTTTCAAATTGAAACTGTTTTGTGGAAACCACTCCTCAAGGCGTGAAGTAATACTCTCACGATGAGTCGTGGAAAGGAATCCTTGTTCGGTGCGATTGCGCAGGTAAACGACGTGATCTCCACTCATGTCCGGTTGCGATTGGACCTGATCGGCGTGAGTTCCGCGACCTTTGATCTCCTAAGCGCTATTCACGCCGCCGATGGTCGTGAGACCCAAGCACAGATCGGTCAGCGCCTTGGACTCAGCCGGGCAACCATCTCCGAGGCAATCACAGTTGCGGAGAAATCGGGCTACGTCGAGAGAGTGGCCTCCTCCACCGATCGCCGAGCAAACACGGTTCGACTTTCGGCAGCAGGTCACCGCATCATTCAAGACGTCATGTCTGGGCTTTCCGAACTTGAAGAGGCCGTTGTCGCCAAGCTAAGGTCCAAAGAAGCCTCGACTACAGTGGACAGCCTTCGTAAGCTCACCACCGAGATTGAGCGGTTTGCAGGCGCAGGAAAAAATTAATCGATAAAAATCTGCGCCTAATCGCGCAAATTCTGCGTCCCTACGATAACACCTAGTCCGTTAGACTAACGGCATGGTCGCCAAGGAAAGGTGAAGGGTGTGCTAAGGATAGTCGGAGTTCAAAAATCTTCCCAACCAAACCGAGAGTTTGTTCTGCTTCAGAACCACGGTCACCTTCGCGTGAACCTGCGCGGCTACGGGCTGATCGCCGAGTCTGCGATTGAAGGACATACCCCTGCCGCCTTCCACATCTTCCAAGAGGAAGAGTCGATCCACGCGTCCACTTACGTGATGCTCATCAGCGGTTCAGGAGTTTCTCAGTGGGGCAGGTCCAAAGACGGCTCGCTGGTGTTCTACTGCTACATGAACCGTGCAGTCTCCGCTTGGAACGATTCTGAAGGGCCTATCTCCGTACTGGCGCCGCAACACCGGTACTGCCCTCGAGCGCAAGAATCCGCCCCCGCGACCTACGGCAACTCGTCGGTAGCGAAGGTCCTTTAGACGTTCACTTTGTTCAGGGCGGCTTCTAGTCCGTCCTGAACAAGAACCTCAATCCCATCCGCGCCCTTCCGGATCGCCTTTTCAATCTCGACCCGCTCTTCGGGCGTGAACTTCCCAAGAACGTGGTCGATGGTCTCGTCGTCGCCCTTTCCAATGCCGATTTTGAGTCTCGGATACTCCTGGGTGCCTAACGAGTGAATGAGGCTTTTATGGCCGTTATGGCCTCCGGCGCCTCCCTTTGGCTTCAACCGCGTTCGCCCAACTTCTAGATCCAAATCGTCGGCGATCACAACAATCTTTTCTGGCTTCACTCCGTACGACTTGGCCAATGGAGCGACCGATTGCCCACTCAGGTTCATGTAGGTCATCGGCTTCACCAGGGCTACGCCGATGCCACCGATGGTGCCAACTCCGAACCTAGCCTTGTGCTGCGCGGTGCCTAGCTTGATGCCATGGCGATCGGCTAATTCGTCGATGAGATCGAAGCCGACGTTGTGTCTGGTCCGGGCGTACTCGGGACCGGGGTTGCCGAGGCCAACCACCAGCCATTCCACCTGCACGACGGGCTTACTTTGTCTGCGAAACATTTGCCTCTTCGGGTGCGATGCCCGCGTTCGGATCGAGTTTGCCCGTTGCGCAGAGTGCGATGAGCACCACGCCGAGCAACACGCGATAGCCAATAAACACGCCGATGCCTCGTTGCTGAATGAATCCGAGCAACCACTTAATCGCGGCCCAACCAACCACAAAGCTCACGACCGTTGCGACCAGGATGGGCGTTTGGAGCGGGCCGGTGAGAAACTCTCGCTCCTTGACCGCTTCGTAAATCCCTGCCGCCGTGATGGAAGGAACCGACATGAGGAACGAGAAACGAGCCGCCGCTTTTCGATCGAATCCGGCGAAGTACGCGCCCGTAATGGTCGACCCGCTTCGGCTCATTCCCGGGATCAGAGCGATGCACTGCCAAAGCCCAACGATGAGACCGTCTTTGATCGTCACCGCTTCGATTTCTCGGGACTTCTTGCCGTACTTCTCAGCCACACCCATCAGAACACCCATGAAAATGAGCGAACCGGAGATGACATAGAGCGACCGGAAAACGGTCTCGATCTGCTTGTGAAGCAACAGGCCAACCACCACGATTGGAATCGTCGCAATAAAGACACCCCAACCAACCTTGGCGTCGTAGCTACTCACGTCCCGGGTTGAGAGAGACTTGCCCCACGCAAGGAAGGCTCTCCAGAGATCGCCCCCGAATACGACCAACATCGCCAAGACAGTACCGATCTGAATGATCGCGGTAAACGCGGCTCCCGGGTCTTCCCATCCGAGCAGAGCGGGCACGACACGCAAGTGAGCCGTGCTGCTGATCGGAAGAAATTCTGTGATGCCTTGAACGACGCCGTAAACGATGGCTTGAAGGATGGTCATGATGATTGAGAGGCAGGTCTATTGCCCGAAGACCTTGATGATCGCCAGACCAATCGCGCTCAGAGCGGCGGCGGCAATGTACAGAATCCAGACGGTTTGTCTTTGGGTGAACCCCTTCCCAAGGAGAGTGTGGTGAAGGTGTCGCTTATCCGGCGCAGTAATCGGCGAGCCACTCAGGATGCGTCGGCAGATCACCCAGAACGCGTCCAGGATTGGAAGCGCGAACACGAGCATCGGCATGAAGATCGAAACCGCAGCGGCTGTTTTGACCTTACCAACCACCGAGAGCGAGGCCAAGAAGAATCCAAGGATGTAGGCACCGCCTGTCCCCATGAAGATCTTCGCAGGGTTGTAGTTGTGCCGAAGGAATCCGAGCGCGGCTCCACCTGTTGCGGCCGTGATCAATGCCACTCTCGGCTGTCCCTCGTAGACCGCGATCATCGTCAACGTGATGGCGGCGATGGTAGCCACGCCCGCGCAGAGACCGTCGATGCCGTCGATGGTATCCATCGTCTTCGTCACTACAAAGATGTAGATGGCAGTGATGATCACTGCGGCGATCGGCGGAAACACCACATAGTGCTGCCCATTTGTAAACGGCATGAGGAAGCCGGCAATCTGCACCCGAGCCTTCGTGTCCGTGTAAAAGAACTGAATGAGGACGCCCGCCCCCAGCAGGATGAGAAGTTGAACCTTCGCCGCGTATTGGTACAGATCGTCAAGCGCCCCCGCGACCACCAATAACCCGCCGACCACGAGCAGACCCCATACGTACGGCGGGAAGCCTTGTTGGGCAAACGGGAGGACCGCAAGAACCGCTATGACAATGCCGCCAAAAATCGCCAAGCCTCCCCAACGGGGAATCGGCTCGGAGTGGACGCGGCGATCGTCACGCTTGGGGTCATCGACGACTCCCTTTTCAATGGCGATTTTTCTAACGAGCGGCGTCAGGGTGTAACTGACCACCAGCGCGATCAGGCCGGCCAAAAGCGGATAACGAAAGCCTTTTAGAAGACCATCGGTGGCAGCGTAGGCAGACTCGAAGAGCCCGTACGCCCGGGATGGAATCGATGTCCAATCCATCCACTTCATAAATACCGCTAAATCCATGGCTTCGATTTCCTGCCGCCGAGAGGTCCCTAAAGACCGAGATCCACCGGAATCAACTCGCCGTCAACGTAACGCATCACATCCATGTGCGCCTCTCTGAACAATTCTAGCGAAAATGGGTCCGGATAATCCCCTTCATAAATGACGCGCACGATGCCCGCATTGATGATCATTTTTGCGCAGGTGTTGCAAGGTTGGCACGTGACGTAGATCGTTGCCCCATCACAAGGCGTCCCAATCATCGCCGCTTGAAGCAGCGCGTTCTGCTCGGCATGGAGAGCACGGATGCAGTGCCCTGCCTTCAAACAGCCTTCCGGCCAATCCCGCTCGTGTCCGTGGTCTGGACAGTGAGAGATTCCGCGAGGGGCACCGTTGTAGCCCGTGGCGAGGATCCTACGATCACGGACGAGCACCGCTCCAACCGACCGGCGAGGACACGTCGCACGGGTGGCAACCAGATGGGCGATCTGCATGAAATAGGCGTCCCACGAAGGGCGGTTATCGGAGACCGCAGGGCTCGTCGGCAGATCGATGGACATTACAAAAAATTATGAACTGCAAAAAAACCAGTCACCGAAACAAAAAGTTCTGCGTAGAATATCAATGTCGGCTTGCGAAACGTTTCGCGAACCGATTCTGATCGAAGGCGACCAGCTAAAAATGCGATTTTCCTGCATTTTCGCGCGAATATCGATGTCTCAGAATCCGGAAGTTGCAATAAGACTTCCAGTTCTCAGCGGGTTGAGATCGCCAAGCCCAATGGAGGGCGACCTTCCATGAAAAGAAATTCTGCGTTCACACTCATCGAACTTCTCGTAGTCATCGCGATCATCGCGATTTTGGCGGCGATTCTCTTCCCCGTCTTCGCTCAGGCCAAGGCCGCTGCAAAGCACGCAAAGACGGTTTCCAACGTCAAGCAACTCGGCACCACCTTTGCCCTTTACATGGCAGATTCGGACGACGTCTATCCTCGACGAACGACCGTCAACTGGAACGGCTGGGCGACCGGCGAGTGCAACGGCACGTTTGGCTGCGAGAGCTGGGACAAGTTGATTCTTCCGTACATGAAGAACGTCGACATCTTCGCGTCGGATATCGACCGATCGCCTTACGTTCCCTACTGGAACGGCAACATGCGCGGTCAAATCAAGCGCAGCTACGACGTCACTAAGTACCTCTTCCCCACCCACGGCGGCATGGGTTGGATGCCGAACGGATCGTTCGCAATCGCGCCGATCAACGGCACGGCGGTTCCGGCTCCGGCAAGCACCATCATGATCACCGAGAAGCGAAACTGGGCGCAAACCTGTTCGCCTTGGTGGGAGTTCAGCTCCTACTGGGAGTGCTGGAACTGGGGCACCGGAACGGCTAACACCGAGTCCAATACCCCGGCCGATTACTACGCGGGTATCGACTACTCCAACGCGAACAAGGCCGCATTCACCTTTGCCGACGGCCACGTGACTTCGCGACCTCGCGGATTTCTCTTCCCGGGTCACGATCGACGCCTGACCGCGGGCGCACCGCTCAACTCGGCACCGGGTGCATCGTGCACCGATGCGGACGAGTGGAATGCCGCTGGAAACGTTCGCTGCGCGTTCCCTGAGTTCTAAGGTCGCTCCCTTTGCCGCCCGGGATTTCCCCCGGGCGGTTTGTCCATTTAAGAGCCAATGAAAAAACAACTGCCAACTCCAGTCGTCGTGGGTGTCGCCGCTGTCGCGATCGCCATCGTGATCGGTCTATTCGTCAAGGGCACATCCGGACCACCTCCCATCCCTGCTCCGAAGCGTGCGCCGAACTACCAAGAGGGCATTCCCGACTATGTGAAGAACGCGGGCAAGCCGGGCAATAAGCCGGCTGGCGGCCCTCAGCCCGGAGAGATTCCAACGGGCGCGGGCGGTTCCACCCCTCCGGGCGCACCTGCCATGCCGAGCAATCCTTAATCCACGACTTGAAAGCCGATGAGGGGTTGACCTCCATCGGCTCCATCCCTGAATCTAAAGACTAATGATCACCGCTCTCTCCCTTCTTGCCACGCTGCTCCCTGGCGCTGGGCCCATTCTTCAAGGAAATGCTCCCATCCCGGTCAAGGTGGTTCGAGCCGGCTCTCAATGGCAGTTGCTACGCGCGGGCAAGCCGTTCGAGATCAAAGGGGTCGGCGGAACGGGCCGAATGGATCTGCTGTTCGAGAACGGCGGAAACGCAATGCGCACCTGGGGCACCGACCGCGCCGCCTTTGAACTGGATGCGATTCACGCCCGTGGAGGTGCATTGATGCTGGGGATTTGGCTTGGGCACAAGAGCTACTTCGACTACGCCAACAAGGAGCAAACCGCCAAGCAAGCGGCGATGGTACGGGGCGAAGTTCAGAAGTTCAAGGATCACCCTGGCCTGTTAATGTGGGGCCTTGGCAACGAGATGGAGATCAACAACGATACTCCCGAGTTGTGGCAGCACATTGAAGAACTGTGCAAGATCGTGAAGTCGATCGATCCTAACCACCCAACAGTTACAGTGGTCGCCGACATCACCGATCAGAAGATTGCGAACATCAACAAATACTGCCCAAGCCTCGATATCCTTGGGATCAACTCCTACGGTGGGCTGAACAGTCTTCCGGACCGTTTGAAGAAAGCGGGCTGGACGCGCCCGTACGTAATCACCGAGTTTGGTCCTACGGGTCCTTGGGAGAACCCCAAATCGGAGTGGAATGCGGCTCTAGAACCCACTTCCTCCGTGAAGGCTGCCAAGTATGCCGCCGACTACGACAAGTCGATTGCGGGTCAAAAGGGCTGGTGCCTTGGCTCGTTCGCTTTTCTTTGGGGTGATAAGCAAGAGGAAACGCCGACCTGGTTCGGAATGTTCTTGCCTACCGGAGAAAAAACCGAAGCGGTTGACGTGATTCGGCAGCGATGGACCGGAAAACCCAGCCCCAATCTGTCCCCACGGATCCTTTCCGAGAAGTGTTCGGTAAGCAGAAAAGATGCCGTTGCCGGCGCAACTGCCGACATCGAAGTTCAGGCGAGTGATCCAGAGGGCGACACGCTCCAGTACTGGTATGAACTCCGGTGGGAGACCGGGTACAAGACCTACGCAGGCGAAAATGAGCAGAAGCCCGATGTGGTTCCGGGATACGACTGGAAGATGCTCGGTCCGAAGACCTCGATGAAACTCCCGACCCGTCCTGGCGCTTACCGCATTTATCTGAGAGTCACCGACGGCAAAGGTTCAGCCGCAACGGTCAACTGGCCCTTCCGAATTCGATAGTTCCTTCGCGAACCTGCCGACTTTCCCCCTTGGCAGGTTCGTAGAAACTCGGTGAGAGGTAACCTAAACGAGTGAGCGAACTGCTTCAAATTGGGAGTCCCAACGAGCGACCGCGGCCGCCTAAGGCAGACGAATTGAACCTGAAGTTCAGCGATCAAGCGGTGAAAGAGCTTGAGGGTCTGAAAACGCACTACCCAACCCTTAAGGCTTGTATTCTTCCCGCCCTTTGGATTGCCCAGCGCGAGTACGGCGGATTCCTTAGCGGCGAGGCCATTGCAGAAGTTGCTCACCGACTGAAGCGATCGTACGCCGAGGTAGAAGGCGTGGCGACGTTCTACACCATGTACAACTCGGTTCACAAACCGGGCAAGCACAAGATTGAGGTCTGCACCTGCCTTTCGTGCCACTTCAACGGCGCTTTCCGAGTGCGCGACTACGTGGTGAACAAGCTTGGCATTCGACACGGAGAAACCACCGAAGACGGCATGTTCATGCTTGAAGAAGTGGAGTGCTTGAACGCTTGCGATCGAGCCCCGGTGGTTCAGGTCGGCGACAAGTACCACGGACCCGTTGACGAGGCGTACATCGACAACCTCCTGAACGATCTTCGCAACCGCGAAGAGTCGACCGTTGTTCGCATGGCCGACCAGATTGTGCAGTGTCACCTAGAAACCTCCGAGCGAGTCGGACAGGTTCTCGACTAATCCAAGACCAACATGGCGGAATACAAACTCCTTCTTAAGCATTCGGACAACCCCGACTTCAAGACGTTCAAGGGTTACGTTGCCAATGGCGGTTACGAGGGCCTGAAGAAAGCGGTTGGCATGGAGCGCCAGGCCGTCATCGACGAGGTCAAGGCTTCCGGACTGCGCGGTCGAGGCGGCGCGGGCTTCCCTTCTTGGATCAAGTGGAACGGTCTTCCCAAAGAAAAGAAGGTTCCTCACTACGTTCTGTGCAACGCAGACGAAGGCGAGCCGGGAACATTTAAGGACAAGCAGCTCATGGAGACCTGCCCGTTCCAGCTGATCGAGGGCATGACCATTGCAGGCTATGCCGTTCAAGCAGAGCGGGGCTTCATTTACATCCGTGGCGAGTTCATCGATGCTGCCAAGTCTCTGCGACGAGCCATCGACGAAGCCTACGCCAACGGTTACCTGGGCAAGAATGTGCTGGGCAAAGGGTTCGATTTCGATCTCCACCTCCACTTGGGCGCAGGTTCCTATGAGTGCGGCGAAGAGTCGGCGCTCATGTCGAGTCTGATGGGCGAGCGCGGCATGCCGCGACTCAAGTTCCCTCACGCTCCGCTTCCGACCGTGAGCGGCGTTTGGGAGAAGCCAACCCTCATTAACAACGTTGAAACTTACTCTTGCGCGCCGCACATCGTGGCTCGCGGAGGCGAGTGGTACGCCTCGCTCGGCGCTTCCACCAAGAACAGCCGCGGTACCAAGATCTTCTCCGTTTCTGGACACGTCAACAACCCCGGCAACTTTGAGATCGAATTCGGCACCCCGCTCAAAGAGCTTCTCGAGATGGCGGGGGGCGTGAAGGGCGGAGCGCTCAAAGCGTGTATCCCCGGCGGATCGTCGATGCCGATCATCACCGCTGAAGAGGTGGATCGAGCCATCATCGGCTACGAAGAGATGCAAGAGGTCAAGTCCATGGTCGGATCGGGCGGTTGCATGTTCTTCAACGAGCACACCGACATCGTTATGCTGGCATGGCGAACGGCCTTGTTCTATGCCAACGAGTCGTGCGGAAAGTGCACGCCGTGCCGTGAGGGCACGAAGTGGATGCTCCAGATTCTGGAGCGGATCATCGAAGGCAAGGGCAAGCCGGGCGACATCGATCTGTTGAAGGATGTTGCCGGACAAATCGAAGGTCGATCCTTCTGTGCTCTCGGAGACGCTGCTGCATGGCCCGTTCAAGGCATGATCCGCCAGTTCCGACACGAGTTCGAGTACTACATCGAACACGGCAAGAGCATGGTCACCAGCGAGCGCGCCATGGCGCTCCGACCGTAAGGGGCAACGTCACATTCAATGGGACACCTAGAGACGCGCAACGCGTCTTTAGGTGTTTTTATTTGGATCGGTCTCGGATTCCGCCAGTTTGGAGACTTGATGACGGAGTCGAACCAAGGCGTCCTCGTCGACGCTTGCTTCCTTCGCGACGCGCAAAGCGAGAATGGCTGCCTCTAGTCGCTGGAGGAACGCACGGCAGCCAGAACAACGGTGAATATGCGCCCACGCATACCAACGCGCAATTCCCCTGAGCTCACCTTTTGCTGCCCCTTGAACCAGGCCCTCCATGTGTCGACAGGGCGTCACATTCTCAGTTGGTGGTTGTTTCATAGTTCACTCGTACGCAAGTGCCGCGATCAGCAGCTTTCTTCCTCGTGCCAAGCGCGACTTCACCGTGCCGATAGGAACTTCCAGAACGACAGCAACTTCTTTATAAGAGATCTCTTCGATATCACAGAGAATCACGGCTTCTCGATACTCCCAGGGCAGGTCTTCAAGTGCCCGAGTGATGTCAACTTGATGGACGCAATTCATAAACTTGTCATGAATAGAAGGGTCGACCACGGAGTCCAAAAGAGATAGGTCGCCGTTTCGTTTGTCGTTGCGATAAGTTCGCTTAGCGTGATTGAGCATTATCTTCACAAGCCACGCCACGGGAAACTCTCCATCGCACCGGTCATAAAGCTGAAACCCGGTGGTAAGCGTTGCTCCCACCAGGTCTTCCGCTTCTACCGGATTAGAGACCATGCGCTTGGCAACCCGGTACAGCTTCTCCAGGTTGGCAAGAACAACAGTCTCTAACTCGGACTTCGTCATGGCTTAGGCGTTCGTCTGCTTTTTACGCTTTTTAAGGGCAAGCAGGCCGATGAGAAGCGCACTCATGGTAGCAGGCTCTGGCACCGGCTCGACAGAGATTCGTGCAAGTTCGGTCGTTTGCTCCCAGTCGGGCATCTGCTCCCACCGATCGCCCACGTTAGGAATGATTGTTTCGTGGACCCGAATAGCAGAGTTTGAATCGGCCGGATTTCCCGATCCGCCGAATGCGGGCACATCCGAGGAGCTCTGGGTATTTAACTCAGTACCCGCATCCCATGCTCTCGAACCTCGGATCACGATCGAGAATCCTTGGGGCGTGCTGCCAGAGAACAGGCTCAGACCCATGCTCGAGACGCCCTCACCGATGAAACCATCGTTGGTGCGTCCCAGCATCGAAGCGAAGCTGAAGTAGCTGTGCGAAGACGTTGTCGTGAACGTCCCCATTCGCATTTGGCCAGGCGCAATCGACCCTCCAGCAAGGACGCCATACGAGGAAACATCCGCTCCGGCTGCAGCGGCGATCCCGAGCATTGCCGTGGTGTTTCCACCCTCCGCGATGTTTTTGATTCCTTGCGAGGCCGTTCCACCTATGGAGAAGATGTCGAAGGACGAGTTCCCTACCGACCAAAAGACGGGACTTAGACCTTGAGGGCCAAGATTTTCAACCTTTACTCGGAAGGTGGTTTGGGCAAAACCCGCAGTGACGATGCCAAGAGCTAGTGTGGAGAAAGCAATTCGTTTCATAAGAAACCTCGTTCCGGGTGGAACGCTTTCTCATGCCAACAGAGCGACGATTTGTTCCAGACTTTTTTCCAATCTTCAAAAATCGTTGAGGGGCAAGCCGCTCGCCGTTCTTCTCAATGAAGAATCCCCCGGGCGCGTCGCACCACGGGGGATCCTTGGAGTGAACTCGAAGTTCAGTTCAGGTCAGTCTTCTTTCTTCTTCTTAGCCGGAGCCTTCTTCGGCTTAGCCTCAGCGGCGGCTTCTGCAGGTGCCTCTTCCGCTTCAGCCTTAGCAGCCTTCTTCTTAGCGGCAGGCTTTGCAGGTGCTGCAGCAGCATCACCGGAGACTTCGGTGACCTTTGCGTTCTCTACCAAGAAGTCGGTGACCTTTCGGCTGATGGCTCGGAACTGCAGCTCGACGAGGGTGTCGTTCTGTCGAAGAATCTCGAGAAGCTGCGCGGGCTCCAGATTGAACTCAGATGCCATCGAGAACAACTCTCGGTTCAGCTCTTCGTTGGAGATTTGAAGCTTTTCAGCAGCGAAGATCTCTCGAACGATCATGGCTCGCTCCACGTGGATCTTGGCTTGCTCGTGCCATGCGTCCACGAGTTGGTCGAGGGACATACCGTTCTCGGCAGCGTACTGCTCCATGGTTCGACCCTTCTGACCTTGCTCTTGGGCGATCTCGCGCAGTCGTTGGTTGGCAAGAGCCTCCCACATGTTGTCCGAGACGTGGATGGTGCTGGAGGCGCGAAGCTTCTCCAGAATCTGGTCTTGGACCAGATCGTTCGCCATGTTGGTCTTGGCTTCGATGATGCTTTGCTTCATCTTCGCCTTCAGATCGTCGACCGAATCGGTTTGAAGCGACTTTGCGAACTCCTCGTCCAAGTCTGCCATCTGAACGGCACTCACCGAGTTCAAAGTGATTTGAGCCTTTACGGACTTCCCTGCCAAAGCCGGATCTTGGAAGTTTGCCGGGAAGTCGAGTTCAACCGACTTCATTTCTTCGCCGGACATTCCCAGAAGGGCCTTGTCGAGCGATTCAAAGGTTTGACCGACGACGGTCATGAAGTTCTTGCCTTCGCCTGCGTCGCCCTCAACCTTCAGGTTCACGACAGCGATGTCACCCTCGACGGCACCTCGATCGGTTACGGCTTCGCGGGTTCCGCGTCGCTTTCGAAGTTCATCGATCTGGTACGTGACCTCGTCATCAGTAACATCGATGGACGGTCGCTCAACTTCAACGCCCTTGTACTCGGCGAGCTCGATCTTGGCGGGAAGCGGCACCTTTGCGGTGTACTCGGCAACTCCCTTGTCCTTGTCGAGTTCTTTCAGTTCGACGGACGGGCGAACGCCGCCATCTGGCTCGAGACCAAGTTCCTTAACCGCCTTCTCAAAGGTGGATCGGACGATCTCGTCGGCTGCGACTTCGTAAAGCTCGCGCGGGTCGACAACCTTTTCGACCATCGACTTCGGCGCGTGGCCGGGTCGGAAGCCGGGAAGGCGGACTTTCTTAGAAATCTGCTTCAGCGCCTTATCGAAGGCGTCTTTAACCTGGGGTGCGTCTAGGACAACGTTCAGGCGCACCGTGCAAGGATTCAAATCTTCTCGAGTGACGGTCATGACAGGACTCAACCTTTGAGTGAACGGTAAAGGGTACCCGTCCGGCGAGTCTGGATTCCACCGCAGGAGTGCGGTGGAACCGTCCTAATTGCCCAGTTAGGACTTCTTGTAGAGGTCGATCAGTGCCGATCGCGCTTCTTCCTCGTTATTCAGATAGAACGGGAATTCAAACGAGAAACCGGCTTCCTGAACCTTTCGAGGATAAACGTAAGCGCCATCGAGCACCAGAGACGAATCCGGACCGATGATCTTGCCCATTAACCTCATCAGAAACCCAGGAGTGTTCGGCGGTTGGGGGCGTCCAAACACCCATCGCAGCCCCTCCATAAGGGCATCGTTAGAGATAGGGTTTGGAGCCGTTCCGTTGATGGGTCCGCTCAGTTTTGGATTCTCGATCACGAAGACCATGAGGCGAGCAAGGTCGTGTTCGTGAATCCAGGAAACGCCCTGGCGGCCGCTTCCCACCGCTCCGCCTAAGAACAACTTCACCACCGTCTCGAGCGGCTTGAGGGCCCCGCCCTTTCTGGAGAGGACAATGCCGATTCGAATAGCCGCTTTTCGAATTTGAGCCGGATGATCAAAGAAAACGCGCTCCCAGGCAGAACAGGTGTCGGCAAGGAACCCGGTGCCCGCAGGGCTGTTTTCGTCGAGCGGTTCGTTTTTACGATGACCGTAGTATCCGACGGCCGAAGCATTCAGCCAGAGTTTCGGCGGCGTTTCACATTTGAGAATGGCGTCACCGATCAGCCGGGTGGTTCGGCTTCGAGACTCGATGATCAGCCTTCGATTGGCATCGTTGAACTTTACGTTGATCGAAGAACCGGAGAGGTTCACCACCGCCTCGGCGCCATCGAGTTCCTTCACCCAATCGCCCATGCCGATGCCGTCCCAAACGACGTTCCGAAGACCTTCCTTGCGGCTTAACAAGACGGGGTCATAGCCGTTGTCCACAAGTACGCCTGTGAGCGCAGTTCCAACAAGCCCGGTTCCACCGGCAATCACAACGCGTTTGCTCACTCTTCAACCATCCATTGCTTCTGGATTTTCTGTTCGACACCCAGGTTTTGCAGGATACGCGCGACTACGGAATCGGCAAGCTCTTCCAACGAAGTCGGGTTGTGATACCAAGCCGGGCAGGCGGGCAGGATCGTCGCCCCTGCTTCTGCGGCGGCGGTTGCGTTCCTCAACATGATGAGGTTCCACGGCATTTCTCGCGGCACCAAGATTAACTTGCGACCTTCCTTGAGGCAAACATCGGCGGAACGAGTGACGAGGTCGTTCGAAATCCCATTGGCGATTCTTCCGAGAGTGCCCATTGAGCAGGGGACGATCACCATTCCGTCGTGTCGAAAAGAGCCCGATGCGGGTGGGGTGAAGTAGTCCTTCTCGTTGAGAATCTTGACCTGAGGGAAGGGTCCGCCCAGCCACTTCTCCATCGTAAGCGACGCTCGATTGAGACTGATCCCAAGCTCTGTCGCCGCAACCTGGATCGCCTGTTCGGAGAGGGTGACGTAGATCTCCGAATAATGTTCGCTGGCGGCGCGAAGGAACCTTTGCGCGTAAATGGCGCCGCTTGCGCCTGTGATCCCAACGACTATTTTTCCGGTGCTCATTCCCTGAACTCAGCCCATTCTACTGAGTCCAGAGAAAGAACATTCGCCGCCTTTACTCCGGTAAGGACTAGAACCAGTCTTTGTTGCCGTAAACGTAATCGCTCCGGAACTGAGCATCGGTTTTGGTGAGGTAGATGATGCCCTCGATGATGGAAATCGCAGTGATGACCACTCCTCCGAATCCGCAAGTGAACAGCGTCACCAATAGGCAGATCACACCTTGTTTGGTTCGCCCCATGAGGAACTTGTGAATACCAAACGCACCTAACCCCAACGCACCTAAGATCAGTGCCACCAACCCCATTCCGAGTCGGTCGAAGTCTCTTGTGATGTTGCTCATTTTTTGTTGTTCTCAAAGCGAATTCTCTGTTCGGGATTTGAACCTTGGTCCTCGCTGTGTTTGTAGGTTACGCTCCCGGCGTATGAAGGGTTGACCCTGTTGTGACTTTGGACCCCTTGAACCTCATGCGCTACGGGGTGCCGATACGGAAGAATCCCCCGCCCTGTTCGCCTTAACAGGTAGAATGAAGGTTCAAACAGGTGCCTTTGTGCGTCTGACACCCTTGGAAACTCACCGTGGCCGATCAAGACGACTTGAACCTAACTAGCGTGAATGTTGATGAGGAACTTGGCCGTTCCTATGTCAACTACGCAATGTCCGTTATCATCTCCCGCGCGCTGCCCGATGCTCGCGATGGAATGAAGCCCGTTCAGCGACGCATCCTCTATGCGATGCGGCGGTTGAACCTCACCCCAGACAACGCTCACACCAAGTGTGCGAAAGTCGCGGGTGAGACTCAGGCGAACTACCACCCTCACGGACAAGAAGTCATCTATCCGACCATGGTCCGAATGGCTCAGTCCTGGTCGCTGCGGTATCCGCTCGTCGATGGTCAAGGCAACTTCGGCTCCGTGGACGGAGACGGCGCGGCCGCGATGCGATACACGGAATGCCGACTTACGCCGCTGGCCATGGAAATGCTCGAAGACCTCGACCGAGAGACGGTCGACTTCATGCTCAACTACCTGCAGAGCGACAACGAACCGATCGTTCTTCCGGGCAAGTTTCCGAACCTTTTATGCAACGGTTCTCAAGGCATTGCGGTTGGAATGGCCACCAACCTGCCCCCGCACAACCTCACCGAGGTTTGCGACGCCCTGCTTTATCGCATCGACAACCCTGCCAGTTCTCTGGACGAAGTCATGGAGTTCATTCCTGGGCCGGACTTCCCCACCTACGGCATCATCATGGGCACCAAGGGCATTCGGTCCGCCTACGAGACGGGTCGCGGTTCCATCGTTCTTCAAGCGAAAACCATGATCGAACCCGGTGAAGCGGGCAAGTCGGTTATCGTCGTCACTGAGATTCCGTACCAAGTCAACAAAAAGACGTTGGTCGAAGCGATCGCACGCATCGCCAAGGATAAGAAGTTCGACGGCATTGTCAGCGTCCAGGACTATTCAGACAAGCGCGGTATGCGGATCGAAATCGAAATCCGCCGCGACGTCAACCCGAACAAGGCGCTGAACTATCTACTGAAGCACACCAATCTTCGCACCACTTTCGGTGCGATCATGCTTTCGCTGATCGATAACGCTCCTCGAACCGCTCCGCTACTGGTTCTGCTCGACGAATACATTCGACACCGCCGAAGCGTGATCGAGCGCCGAACCAAGTACGAGCTGTACAAGACGCTCGAAGAGGTTCACCTCAACGAGGGCTATCAGATTGCTCGGCGATTCTTGGACGAGGTTATTCGGATCATCCGAAACAGCCCCGATCCTGGAACGGCTCGTGTGGAGTTGGTCCGAGAGTTCGAGATGTCGCCGTTCCAAGCCAACGCGATTCTCAATATGCAGCTCCGCCGCTTGACGCAGCTGGAGCAGCAAAAGCTAGAGGACGATTATAAGGCTGCATTGCGACGAGTCCATGACCTCATGGACATCCTCAACAACGAGGCACGCCTTACCGCTGTTCTGAAGGAAGAAATCACCATCCTTCGAGACAAGCACGGCGACGAGCGACGCACCAAGATTCAAGCCCGAGAGGCAGGCGAGTTCACCGAGGAGGATCTGATCCCGGATGAGGAAGCCATCATCAGCATCTCTCGAGACGGCTATATCAAGCGGGTGTCTATCGATGCTTACCGCCAGCAAAAGCGCGGCGGCAAGGGCGTTAACAACACCCTGAAGGCAGACGACGAACCGGCGCACCTCTTCCAAGTAAGCACGCACCACACCATCCTGTTCTTCACCGATCGTGGTCGGGTGTACAAGCTAAAGGGATACGAAATTCCGGAATCCGGTCGGTACGCCCGGGGCATGCCCGTCATCAACTACATCAACATTCTTGGTGGAGAGCGGGTTACGGCGACCGTTAGCGTGAAGGACCTTAACTCCGACGGCTTCCTCGCGATGATCACCAAGGGAACCGGACCCAAGCGCGTTTCGGAGATCAAGCGAACTCCGCTTTCCGCATTTGCCAATATCCGAAACAACGGTCTCATCGCGTTCGACATCGAAGAGGGCGACGAGTTGGCATGGGCGCTTCGAACTCGCGGAAACGATGAGATCATCCTTGTCACTCGTGAAGGTCAAAGCATTCGGTTCTCCGAAGGTGACGCGACCTCGCGAAGCCGGGCCGCAGGTGGTGTTCGAGCCATCGCGTTCAAGGAAGGCAAAGAAGACGATGTCGTGGTTTCGGCATTCGTTGCCGACGACGCGCAGTCGGTCTTGGTTGTTAGCGAAAACGGTTTCGGCAAGCGAACGCCCGTCTCCGACTACCGCATCCAGGGTCGGGGTGGCAGCGGAACCCTTACGATGAATTGCACCGAAAAGACGGGCAAGATCGTTGGGGCCGAAGCGGTTGAGATCGATGATAAGCTCCTGCTCATGACCATCAAGGGCAAGGGCATCCGAATCCGGGTCAAGGAGATTCGCGAGACGGGTCGTGTCGCTCAAGGCGTGAAGCTCGTCAATCTTGGAAACGGAGACCAAGTGGCCTCTATTGCCCGAATCGTGAAGGGCACCGATGACGGTGACATTGAAGACGAAGGCGGCGAGGGCGGCGAAGAATAGCCCTGCGGACGGCTCAACCAGAAAGACCCTTGGCGATACGCCAAGGGTCTTTTCATTTATCTTCGGTCCGCCGACTTAGGCGGCGCGGTTCATTGGCAAGAAGCGCGTGATCATGGGATACAGCGTGACGTTGACGTCCTCATGACTCTCGATGGTGACGATATCCAATGGATCGGCATCGCGTGCAGCCTGCAGCGAAATCGGGTTGTCGACCACGATGACGCAGCTAGAAATATCGACCCCCATAGCGGTTGCACAGGTGAGATACGGCTCACAGTGGGGCTTGGAGTGCGTGACCTGCTCCTGACCGATTACTGCATCCAAGTACTCGAAAACTCCAACGGCTTTCAACAAAGAGTTCAGCGGTTCGTACGCCATGTTCGAGGCGACGCCCAGAAACAATCCGTCTTGTTTGAGAAGATCGAGGAGAGCGAGTTTGGACTCATCGGGCCGAAGGAACTCTCGGATAACTTCCTTCGTGATCTGCTGCTTCACGTTCAAAACGTGCTCGTGCCATTCTAGCGGAAACCCCTTTTCAGCGGTGAGTCGCAACAGCTTTTGTCGCGTGGGGAGTCCGTTGTATTCGTTCTCGTGATCGCGCCGGCTGATGCACCAACCCTTTGTTGCTAGGGCGCGATTAAGCGCGTGAAAGTGCAGTTCCGACGCGTTCACTAAAACGCCATCGGCATCAAAAATCACCGCTTGTACCATGCTTTCTTCGAACCCTTCCCTTTCTGGATTGTCCGCCGCGGGTTGCGTCGATGGGCGACTCACCCGGCCAAGCTCCTCTCCCCAGAAGTGCTGATTTTTCGACGGACACGAAGATTTTCGGAGGGAATCGACCCGTTTCTTAGCTTTTTTGAATGACAAATGACCCACGACTGAAGCCGATTTCTTTGGGTTGCGTATCCTTCCATTGATGGAAGTAGTGCGCTACCAACCGGGCGAAGCGATTCGCTGGCTAGAAACAGAAGCCGATCGCATGCGTCGTGAGGCCACCCAAAAGGGCAAAACGGCGGTCCAGGGTGGCGACATGGAAGGCGGGATCAAGCAGTCCGTGGCGAATGTTGCTTCCGCCATCTTCGACTTTGGGAAGAGCGCCTACGCCGAGATTGCGCATTTGCGGGCGAAAGCGGGCGAGTACGTGCTGCTGGCCGAACAACTGGACGTAGTGTCCGGCAGTAGCATCAAATCCATACGGTACGCCGATGTTAAGAAGATCGTAGTGGCTAAAGACAAAGCCACCATCCACTTTGGCGGACACACCGTTTCCATTAAGCCTTATGCCTATCTCAGCGCAGGTCCTCTCAAGGTTCCCGTCGGTTGGACGCGCAACGGCATGGAAGTACCCTACTACCTCTTGCTCGAAGAACTCGCTGCAAGATGCGGAGTGGACCTAGAGATCGCTTAACACTCGGGTGGATCGAAGGCCCAGTTCTAACCCGCGCAGTTCGGCCAACCCGCGCAATCGACCAACATACGAGTAGCCCGGATACGCCCTCTCGGAGTTTGAATCTCCCTCCATCGCATGCCCGTGGTCCGGTCTCATCGGGACGGAAAGGTTGCGGTGCTCACAGACCGCGATCGCCTCGCGCATAACATCGACCATGCTGGAGCTCCCCGCGAGATGGTCGTCTTCGAAGAAACTCCCATCCTCTTCTCGGAAAACGCTGCGTAGGTGGAAGAAGTGAATTCGATCTGCATATTTCCGCACCAAGTTCGGGAGGTGATTTCGCGGATGCGCACCAAGAGACCCCGTGCAGAATGTGAGTCCGTTTGCCACCGAAGGAACCGCCGCGAAGAGTCGGTCTAGGTCTTCCTCGGTTCCAGCAATTCGGGGGAGCCCGAACACCGGAAAAGGCGGATCATCCGGGTGCAACGCCATCACAACCCCCGCTTCCTCAGCCACCGGAATAACCTCTCTAAGGAACTCGATGACATTCTTGAGGAGTGCCTCAGAGTCGATCGAGTCATACTCGGCAAGCCGCTCCAGAAACTCGCTCGGAGTCAGGTCTTTGACAGTTCCGGGAAGGCCAAGCAAGATTGTTTTGGTGAGGTCTTCCCTCTCCGACTCGGTCAAAGAAGACCACCGGTCTTCAGCGCTCGCCTGCACGGCAGGCGAATACTGATCGCGAGCACCTGGACGCCTGAGTACGAACAAATCGAAGGCGGCGGCTTCGATGGCATCGAATCGCAGGGCTAAGGCGCCCGTGGGCATTGGCATTCTCAGATTAGTCCGTGTCCAATCCGTCACCGCCATGAAGTTGTAACAGACGACCTTGATCCCGCAACGCCCAAGATTCCGCAGACTTTGCTTGTAGGCCTCGACGTAGCGCTCGAACTCGCCAGAGCGCTGCTTGATCGATTCATGGACAGGAACGCTCTCGACGACCGACCATCGCAAACCTTCGGCTTCGATGAGCGCCTTGTGAGCCTGGATCTCATCGACCGACCAGACATCGCCAGGTGATCGATGATGGAGCGCAGACACAATGCCCGTGGCCCCCGCTTGACGGATTTGACGTAGCGTTACGACGTCGCGAGGCCCAAACCATCGCATGGTTTGTTCTAGAAACGGCATGGCTATCTTCCCGCTCCGGTAGTTCGGTTGATGAACAATTCGAGGGTCTTGCGATCCGGGGCTCCTTCCCAGTCACCTGCGCATTGACAACTGATGGCACCAAGGGCGTTGCCCCTGCGTAGCGATTCCTCCCACGTCAGGTTTTCCAAGAATCCGGAGACAACGCCGGCACCAAACGCATCTCCCGCGCCCACCGGATCAACGACCTGCTTGACCGCGTATGCAGGAACCTGGGCGGTCTTATCGACTCCGTGGTACCAGCTACCGTTTTCGCCGTCCTTAATCACGGCATGCTGAACACCCGCCCCGTGTAACCGTTCGGCAAGTTCAGACCCAGACGCACCGGATTGAAGCAGCATTTCTGCCTCATCCTTCCCTGCCAACACTCCGGTAAATCGGGGTAACAGCGGAACTAGAAGCTCTCGTGCTTGCTCATCGGACCATAGCTTTCGTCGGTGATTGGGATCGAACCAAATGGGTACTCCAAGACGTTCGGCGGTATCGATCCAATGCACGAATGCTTTCCGGCAAGAAGGGCTTAAGGCAGGCGTGATGCCCGTCAGATAGAGGATCGAGGCCCCTTCTAGGGCTGCTTGCGCATGATCGCTTAGATCGGACTGCGCCATGATCGAATGACTCCGGTAGTAAATCACTTCGGGTTCGAGCCCTGGTCTGGGTGCCTTTACCATGAGCGCGGTCGACCCTGAACTCTGCTGAATGAAGCGCGTATCCACGCCTTCGGAGTTCAAGCCTTTGCGCACCATCTCCCCAAGCGGATCGTCTCCCAGAGCGCTTACCCAACGTGTGGAGTGCCCTAGACGAGCCAGGCCAATCGCCACATTTACTTCTGCTCCGGCAAACGAAAGATCGAGTTGTCCGCCCTTTGCCAGCGGTCTCCCTCGACTTTCATTGAGGTTGACGAGCGCTTCACCCAGTAGAACAATCATTCGGCGTCCTAACCTTTTGCCGCCTCAGCAACGTACTGTTGGGCAAGTGCGGAAAGCGCTCGCCAGTCTGATTGCCGAACCAAGTTTAAGTCGACTAGGTTGCTGCCTACGCCTACCGCTGGACACACCTTTAGGAACAAGCTCATGTTCTCAAGAGTCACGCCACCGGTTGGAACAATCTTGACCATAGGAAGGGGTCCAAGAACGTTTTTGATGTAATCGAGGCCGAGCGATCCGGCTGGAAAAAGCTTGACGTAATCGGCACCGCTATTGTGCGCTTGTTGGATTTCGGTAGGAGTCATCGCTCCGCAAAGCACCGGAATCCCTTCTTTACGACAGACTTCCACCGAATCGGGCTGCAACGTGGGGGTGACAACGAACTGCGATCCGGCACTGATGGCCCTCAATGCATCGGCAGGACGAAGGATTGTCCCCGCACCCACTTGAGCCCGGTCGCCCAATGCCGAGCGCAAAGACTCGATTCCGTCGAGTGCGTCGGGAGTATTCAGTGTCACTTCCACGTACCGAATTCCACCCTCTACCAAAGCCAAACCCGTTTGAAGAATATCGATGGGCTCTGGGGAACGGATGATGGCGACCACGCCTTGCATGGTTGAACGTTACACCTTTTGGGTGTAGATTCGCCTTCCTGGTAGTGCCATTCGTTGCCACTTTTTGGCACCGATTGAGACCTTTTGAAGGTCCATGGCACTTGATACATCGTTTGTTCCGCCCATCTCTGGCATAGTGAACACATGACCCCGCAGTTAGAGAGCAATCTTCCACCGAGCGCTTTCAACCTTCGAACGGACGTAGACAGCGCGATCCGCAACGGCCCCATCGTCGATCTGCACACTCACCTGTTCGCGCCCGAGTTTGGAAAGATGAACCTTTGGGGGATTGATGAGTTACTGACCTACCACTATCTCATCGCTGAATCGCTACGCGCCGACCCCTCCGTTTCTCCGGAGGAGTTCTTTGGGTTGCCCAAGTCCGGCCAGGCAGATTTTGTTTGGAGAACGTTGTTTGTGGACCGAGCTCCCCTGAGCGAAGCCACCTCGGGCGTGCTCACGGTTCTCGAGGCATTTGGTCTGGATCCCGAATCATCGAACCTCACCCAGGCGCGCGAGTTCTTTGCCGACCAAAACCCGCACGCGCACCTCGATCGAGTCTTGGAGCTGGCGGGAGTCGAGTCTCTAGTGATGACCAATGATCCGACCGATCCCGAAGAGCGTGCTCTGTGGGAGAGCGGTGTCGAGCCCGATCCTCGCTTTCACACGGCGCTCCGAGTGGACCGAATGACCGATGCGGACGAAGCGACTCTGCAGCAGTGGGTCGATCGTATGCAGCCAAGGTATGTGGCC
The DNA here is from genome assembly GCA_964471545.1 of uncultured Fimbriimonas sp. Taxonomy (GTDB): domain Bacteria; phylum Armatimonadota; class Fimbriimonadia; order Fimbriimonadales; family Fimbriimonadaceae; genus Fimbriimonas. Next base: position 64,379 of record CAYYJX010000003.1, read on the forward strand.
ATTTCTCTTACCGCGATTACCCCTCTGCCCGAGGCCTTTCTTGCAATCTGTCGAAAGAACAATTTGCCCTTCGCTATGATGCTCGGCGTTCGTCGAGCCATCAACCCCCGATTGGGTCCGGCAGGGGACGGAGTCATCACCGCCGATTTAGAGCCGCTTGAAGAGCTTCTTAGAACCAACCCCGATATCCGCTTTATGGTGACGACGCTTGCTCGGGAGAACGCTCACGGGCTCTGCGTGGCGGCGAGGAAGTTTCCCAACCTTTTCCCGTTTGGCTGCTGGTGGTTCATGAACAACCCTTCTTTGGTCGAAGAACAAACCCTCATGCGCTTGGAGATGCTTGGGCCGACCTTTGTTCCGCAGCACTCAGACGCCCGGGTTTTGGAACAGCTCATTTACAAATGGACTCATTCCAGAAAGTCCATTGCCAACGCATTGTTCAGGCGGTTTGCAGATATGCCTGTTGCTCCTACGCCGACAAAGATTCAGCAAACCGCAACGGCTCTTATGGGCGGAATCGCCCAAGGCTGGATTTCATGACTATCGACCTCACTTCAAAAGTCGCTGTCGTCATTGGCGGCACCTCCGGAATTGGAAAGGCAATCGCCCTTGGACTGCATGGGTCTGGGGCAACGGTTGTTGCAACGGGGCGTAGAGTCGTCCCTCAAGTCGCGGAGGCGCTGGGCACGCTCTCGGTAAGCACCGACGTCGCTTCCACCGAATCCATTTGTGCGCTCAGGAATGCCGTGATGGAGCGTTACGGTCGGGTGGACATTCTGGTAAACGCGGCCGGGGTGACATTCCGCAAGCCAACCGCCGAGGTTGGCGATGAGGAGTGGGCGCAGTTGTTCGATACCAACGTCAACGGCATGCTCCGATCCTGCCGAGAGTTCTTTGAACCTCTGAAAGCCGGGGGAGCGGGTCGCATTCTCAACATTGCTTCCCTGTCCAGTTTCGTCGCCTTTCACGAAGTAGCGGCTTACGGAGCCTCAAAATCCGCCGTACTCTCGCTCACAAAGTCTCTCGGGAGTGAATGGTCTCAGTTCGGAATCCGAACGAACGCGCTGGTCCCTGGAGTCTTTGTCACCGACCTGAACCGAGAGCTTTTGAACGGTACCCCCCGAGGTCAGGAACTGCTCGCCAGAACACCCCTTGCTCGATTTGGTGAGGTTTCCGAACTAGTTCCGGCTGCGATCTTCCTCTGTTCGGAAGGAGCGTCGTTCATCACCGGAACGAGCCTGGTAGTCGACGGTGGATTCCTAGCCTCGGGCGTCAACCGATAAACTAGGCTGCACGAGGCAACGCCTGAGCGTGGGTAACCCGATCTCTGCCCGCGCGCTTCGAGGCATAAAGGGCTTCGTCGGCGCGTTCCACCAGTTCCGATTGGCTGTTCATCCCGGATTCGAGGGTGGAGAGCCCGATGCTCACGGTGACCTTGCGAAGTCGCCAGGAGGTATCTGCCACGCGCTGGCGAAGACGCTCGGCAACCTGAATCGCCGAATTCGGGTCTGCGTTCACAAGGATGATGCAGAACTCTTCTCCGCCGTACCGAGCCACGACATCGCCCTTTCGTGCCGAACGTTGGAAGATGCGGCCGAGTTGGCGCAGAACGTAGTCGCCTTCCACAGGAAACTGATGCCGCACGATCAGATCCCG
>CAYYJX010000003.1:66044-71112 GCA_964471545.1 uncultured Fimbriimonas sp.
TCGTTGAACGCCTTGAAGTGATCGACGTCGATCAGCATGATCGAGAGCGGAGCGCCGGTCCGAACCGCCTGATGGTAGTACTTCTCCAGGAACTCCTGGAAAGCCCGGTGGTTGGTGAGTCCGGTAAGGCCGTCTGTGGTCGCCATCTGATGAAGGCGCTGGTTGGCTCGACTCAGCTGTTTGTTCTTCTTCTCCAGCATCGACGCCAGGCGGTTGGCAACGCTCACCTGCTCTTCAAGCATCCTTTTCTGCTCGCGCTGCTCGGAGACATCCACAAACGTGCTGACCGCACCAAGAACGGCGTTGTTTTCCGGGGAAACAACCGGAGCCGCATTGACGTTGAGCCAACGCGTGGATCCGTCTCGCATCACGTAACCTAGTTCGACGTTCTCACTGACGATCCCTTGATCCAGGGCAAGAATGCCGGGGCGATCGCTGTGGTCTATTGGGGCACCCAGCGAGTTCACGACTTCGACAACGCCCGGGCTGCGATAGTCTCCCGAAGGCAATCGCTCGATCCCGATCATTCTCAAAGCGGCATCGTTGTAGAAAACGATCTCGGCTTCCGGCGAGAGCAGAGTGAGTCCCGCCTGCATTGAGTTCACGATGGCGCGCATAAGCGCCTCCGACTGAACGATTTCTTCGTGTTGACGGTGGATCTCGGTAAGGTCTTGAACGGTACCGATGATGCGTCCATCCACCATCAACCTTCGAGCGCTCGCCCGAACGTACTTCTGAGTTCCGTCTCTTGCGACGACCAACCCTTCTAGAGTTCTCGGAACCCCGTCTCGGACCACCGACATAAACGCGTCGGCAAATCGCTTGCGATCCTCAACGTGGAAGTGGCTGAAGATGGTCCGGAACGAGGCTTTGCCCTCTTCTTCCGATTTGTATCCGAACAAACGTCGAAGCTGGGGCGACCAGGTGAACTCGCCGGTGTGGATGTTTCCTTCGAAGCTTCCCACTCCCGCCAGTTCTTGAGCATCCAGAAGGTCTGCCCGAATCCGGAGCAAGTCTCGCTCCGCACTCACTCGTTGAGTCTCGTCGACGAGTTGGATGAAGACCATCCGCTCGCCAAGAATCTCCGCGCGGGTGGAGCAGCACTCCAGGATGCGCCGTTCTCCCTTGAGAGTGCGAATCTCGACCTCTTGACGCAGAACATCGCTACGCCTTGCCTTGCGCAAAAACTTGCCGAACGAGGTTCGAGAGTCGTCATCGAGCGGCAGCAATAAATCGCCGCATCGACGAGGTCGAACGTCGTCGTCAAGATCAAGATGCTTACGCGCCGAACCGTTGATCTCAATGTCGGTCCCGCGGTCGTTCATCAGCAAGAAACCATCGACCGCTTGATCGAAAAGCACTCGGAATTTGCCTTGGCTGATGTACTGCTCAGTGACGTCATAGAAGAGCCACGCCTCGCCTGTCTCCAAGGCAAACCCAGAGAGGTGGAAGTAGCGAGCGCCGCCCTTGCCTTGTCGGAAGGGGACGGTTGGACGAACCGAGTATCGGCTTTTGCGAATGGACTTGAGCAGTTCCTGCGCGGTGTCGTAGTCGGTGCCTGCAACCCTAGCGAGCCATTCGTCAAAGGTGGCAACCGAGTCTCGCGCGGCGCCGATCATCTCGTGCCCACGACGATTGATCCAGACCTTTCCGTCTTCCACAAAGACCGCTCCGACGGGAAGGCGATCGATCATCGAGCGCAAAGACTCGTGCTGCTGTTGCTGAACCACCCGAGACCGCTGTTCGCTGGTCACATCGGCCATGGCTCCCACGGCGCCTGTAATCTTTCCGTCGGCAGACCGAAGTGGAAATGCCGAAAGAAGCACATCGCGCTCGGTGCCATCGTCCAGATGAAGCGTCATCGGAATGTTCTGGAAAGGAACACCCTTAAAGACTTCGCCGAGAATCCGGTCGATGCCTTCGTTCACTCCCTCGCCATGGAGAATGTCTCGAATGTCTTGAGTGAAGGTGATGAACGATTGAACACCCGTGAGTTCTTCACACGCGCTGTTCCATTCAAAAACGAGCCCTTCAGAGTCAACCGTGAATGCTGCAATGGGAATCCCGCGGAAGAGTTCTTCGAACCTTTTCGAGGCAACCCGGTAGGCCTCGTTGGTGATTTCCAAGCTTTCCAGGGCTTCCTGTAATCGGTGCTCGATGTCCTCTCGGTTGGAATCCGGACCATCGTCATCGGGTCCTGGGACATCGCTGTATCCGAAGCCCGTGACGGCAAGAGCCACCGCAGCCATCAAGAAAAAGATGGCAGCATGATGCAGGTTCCCGGAAACACTCAGCCAACCCCAAGAGGACAACTCTTGAAGTTGGTTCAGTGTTTCGATATTGGAACCGAACATCTTTCAGCGATAAGGTTCACGCGGTGCCACGGTCACTGGCGTACGTTCAGTGACAAACAGGCACGCGAAGCCTTACGAGAATGTTCGGATGGGTCCCGGTTCTTCCGCAGGGATGTTGAAACAAGCAGGTACCGGCATTGTTGCCGGTTCCTGACGGTCTAGTCCTTCAATGGGACCCAAATCTCAGTAATCAGTTCAGCTTCCGGCACCTGACCGGGCATGTTCATGTAGCGTTCGAAGCAGACGCCTTCCCCGGCGATCAAGTTGTTATCCGGGAGGTCCTGGCCCATAAATCGGTTCCATGCGTCGCCAAGGCCAGAATACGGTCCAACGTACTTGCCAACCACGTATTTGCCCCCCGGAACCTTGAACAAGTCGAGCCCATCCGGGAGCGAGTCCGGAATGGTCTGCAACTCCACTCCTGCCGCCGATCGAAGTTGATCGCTAGGCACTTGAGAAGGATCGTCAAGGTAGATCGCAATTGGAAGAGGTAGCGTCGGAAGAGAGAAAGCGTGCGGCATCAGGTAGTTGAATGCGGCACCGATAGTGTCGTAGGGACCGACGTGGTTGCGAACAACCAGAATTTTGGGGTCGATGATCTGAGTTTCTAATTGCATGGCGGCATCGCCTCGGAAGATGATCTCCACCTCTCGACCAAAGTGAATGTCGCTGGGGCACGGCAGGTACGGGTTTCCGCCTTTCGCTCGGAACTCGATGGGGCTGCGGTGGAATCTTTCGCGGAATAGCCGCGAGAAGGCTTCCAACGAATAACCCGCATCGGTTGCAATCTCGCTCACCGTCCGATTGCTTCCCAATAGTTCCAAAGCGGCCCGCTCCAGCCTTAGTCGCCGAACGAGGTCGATAGGCGTTTCACCGATCAGACCGGCGCACACTCGGCTGAAGTGGAACGGGCTGAACCCTGCAAGCTCCGCGAGGTCGCCACTCGACCAAGGACGGTCGAGGTCGCCAAGGACCTTGCCGACCAGCTGAGTCAAGCGAGATTCGTGATCGATTCGAGCGGTGGATTTCATTTCCTGCCGATCACTTTACGGTCGGAGGGGAGGGTTAGGTTTGACGAAAACTGCTGAGTCGAACAGAGTCTAAGATCCAGCTAGGAGAGAGAACCCTTGGAATCGGAAGGAGGAAGTGGAGCCGATGACCGGATTTGAACCGGTGGCCTGCTGTTTACGAAACAGGAAAAGCCAGTATATTTGCTAGGCATTTAGGTTCAAAATACCCCTCTCAGACCATAGTAGAAATCTGTTGCCAAGGGGGAGTAAAAGGGGGAGTAAACCGACCACCCGCCAAAGAGAGCCCTTGCTTAAGCCACTAGACACCTGTCTACATTCATAGAGAACCGCCCGTTGAGGCCTCTTCTTCACCTCTATGAAAAACGACGAAACCCTCCCGCTGGACCTTCAGTCCACCTCTCCAAAGCCCGCACCGACCCTCGCGGAAAAGTGGGTAATCCCGCCCTTCTCGGTCTTCGACACGAAGCAAGGATACTGGTCGTCCCGCAAGGCAAAGTGGCTCGCCCTCGGCATCGAATCCGAAGTAGGCCGTGGCGAAGAGCTCACTTATCGCAAGCTCGATGAGACCCGCTTCAAGACCGCCAAGCACACCAACAAGAAGTCAACCTCGACCTTTGATCCTGTCCTTTGCGAAGTACTTCTCCGTTGGTTCTCTCGGCCTGGTGCCTCTGTCCTTGATCCGTTCGCGGGCGGCAGCGTGAGGGGCATCGTCGCCGGGTCACTCGGGATGCACTACACGGGGGTCGAGCTCCGCGAGGAACAGGTACTTGCCAACCGGGATCAGCTCAACCGGATACCCGTCGAGGTGACTCCCAACTGGATCGTCGGTGACTCGGGCAACGTCGTCCCTTCCCTGCCCACTTCGTTTGACTTCCTCTTCTCGTGCCCTCCCTATGCGGACCTCGAGGTTTATAGCAGCGATCCTCGAGACATCAGCACGATGGAGTACGACCGCTTCCTTGATGCTTACTCGGGCATCATTCGGGAGTCGTGCGAAAAGCTCCGAGATCACCGTTTTGCGTCGTTCGTGGTCTCGGAGGTTCGGAACAAGAAGACAGGGATCTACCGCGGTTTTGTCGCCGATACCATCAGAGCGTTTGAATCTGCCGGTCTCGGTCTCTACAACGACGTGGTGCTGCTTAACAACGTTGGGACGGCCGCGATCAGGGCCAACCTAAACATGAACACCCGCAAGCTAGTGCGGGTGCATCAGAACGTCCTCGTCTTCGTGAAGGGAGATCCGAGGAAAGCGGTTGAGTGGATCAACGGCGGAAGCGATCAGCTTGGTCGATCTGCCGCATGATGGTTCGCGCATTGGTGAGGCGAGGCTTCATGCCCATCTTGCGAGCGATCTCTCGGGCGCGCTCGTTGTACGCCTTCGCGGCGAGGTCGGCGGCGACGTTCATGTCGGCTTCCGAACCCTCGCCCGCATACCAGGCTTTGCGGGCGGCGATCAGGTTCGTCTTGGCTTGTTCAAAGTTCATATCGTGAGCTTGGCGAAGCACCACCGAACAAGCAAGGGGCCAGGGGCCTTTTGGGGTTAGTGCGGGGCTCTGTTCTCTGCTAGTCTTTAGACCGATGAGACTCCCAGACTTCGTGCTGAGTATGGATGGCTTGTCAGTCATCCTGATCACTGATCCGTCGTTTGAGCTCCGGCTACTTGCTGATCAGGAAGAATCGAAG
>CAYYJX010000004.1:0-42545 GCA_964471545.1 uncultured Fimbriimonas sp.
AAGCGTTCCCTGTTTCGAGCGCAAGCAGCATCTTCTTGACGTTTTCAAGCTCTACATGCATCTCCATCGACAAGTTGCCGATAGGCAGCAAGGAAGCGAGGAAGGTCGTCTTGTTATCGACAGGTTCCTTGGTGATGTCCTTGGATTTCGGATGGAAGATGAACATCTTCCGCTCGAAGTTGATTTCGGTGATCACATCCTTAATCACCGAGAAGCCCATGATCCCTTCGCAGTGCGTGTTGTAGGAGAACGAGAAGTCCGCGCCCGGTTGCATGACCGCCTCCGCATCCTTCACCGGAATCTTTTCATCGCCAAGGGTCAGGCTGTTGATCTTGACCGTGTCCACCTCGAACTCGCCAACAAAGTCTCGCAGGGTCATTTTTCCGGACGGCTTGCCGAGGTTGATGTTCGCATCGCACACCACCCAGCCGCTGAAACCGGTGTCGAACATGAGCGAGACTTTTCGCCCGTTGACCTTTGCGTCGACGATGATGGCATCGTCTCCTAGCCGAAACGGTACTTCGATCGCCTTTTCTGGGGCGGCGACCTCGACTGGAACGGGTTTAGCGGCGGGTTTCTGCGCAGGCTTCGTGGGTGGCTTCTTCCCTTGCTGGACCAAAACGGTCGGCAAGGTAGAAGGCATGGTTGCCGAAGCGCAAGCGATTACAAAGGCGATGGCGTGCATGGGCTTGCCCAATATAACGGATAACCCGCCCGATTCGTTCTCAAAATGGTACTTAAGCTCAGTTTCGTTTCATTAAAACGGCAAAGACTAGGTACATGGGCAAGACAACCCAGCTGAACCCACAGCACCCGGTGAGAATCAAGGGCACCAGCCAAACGTAGTTGCCCTTTCGGTGATTGAGGTCTAGCACGAGATAAACCAGGAGCGCGACGCGAAGGAACAGGTCCAGCATTCCAAGAGGCACCAGCGCGGGGACTTCTTGGGTGATGGCCGAGAACTTGGCCGTCAACTCGCCAAGTTCCTTGATCTGGCCCGTCTGCAGCTCCTGATAAGACTTGGAGCCGTTCATGATTGCCGTTTGCCCCAAGTAAGTCGCCGCGTTGCAGAATGCAAGCGCAAAGCCAGCGCCGATCCAAACCGATCCCAACTTCTGGATGAACGGGATTCCAGTAGCGACCACGGTGGGTGTCGAAGGGGTTTCTAGTTTGGGATAGGAAACATCACCCGCAATCCGCCGTTGAAGATCCTTCGCCGAAGAGTGGTTCGGTTCGATAGTGAGCGCGTCGTTGACGAGTTGAAGGGCAACGTCGCGGTTGCCGACGTTGTATTCGTGAACGGCCGCGTTGTAGCGAGCCTTCGCCGATCCCGGAGCGAGGGTTACGGCCCGGACAAACGCCGCAGAAGCTTCTTGCGCTCTCCCTAACTGAGAGAGGGCAATTGCCTGGAGCAGAATTGCATCCGGGTGGTTTGGCTCCAATGCGAGTACGCCAAGCACTTCGTTGAGGGCATCCTCAAACCGTCCGGCATTCAGGGCCTCCGTGGCCTGTTCAACTGCTATTGCGTACCGATCGCTCATGTTGGCATCTTGTCGCGACACATCGCGAACCCGTTGCAGAGTCTACTATCCAGCGGGTTTTGAGAGGATGGCCGAACCCCGTGGAAATCCATGTTTGAACCTGTATACTAGTCGCACCATTATTGGGTGTCGAACCTTGTCCAAACTTCGTATGGATTGAGGAATCGATTGGGAGATAGCACTGCTATGCAAGAGAAGAAAGCTTTAGCAATTTTGGCTGCGGCAGCAGTCCTTGGTGGCATCCTCACAGGATGCAACGGCGGCGGTTCTGAGTCTGGCGGAGCCTCCAATGCCCCGACGACCGGTGGTACCACGGCGGCTGCGGGCGATCGCGCGCTTCCGACCGCCGCTGGATTCGAAGCGGGCGACACCATCAAGATCGGTGTGGTTGCCAGCGTGACAGGCGACCAAAAGCCTTGGGGCGAAGACCAAATCGAGGGCGCCAAGCTCGCCGTTGAAGAGATCAACGCTGCAGGCGGCATCGATGGCAAGAAGGTCGAGATCGTCATCGGCGACTCCGCTTCTAAGCAAGAGCAAGCCAAGACGGCGGCAGAAAAGGTTCTCGGCGAGAATGTGATCGCGATTGTTGGCGAAGTTTCCAGCGGCAACACGATCCAGATCGCTAAGGCAGCTTTCGACAAGGGCGTTCCGGTGGTGGCCGTTGGTGCAACCAAAACCGACCTTGCAAAGGAAGGCGCCCACGTTTTCCGCGTCTGCTACACGGATGACCTTCAGGGTCCGGTCATGGCAGCATTCGCATTCAAGGATCTGAACATCAAGAAGATTGGTGTGATGACCGACAACAACCTTCCCTACTCCCAAGGACTTTCCGAGAGCTTTAAGAAGCACTTTGAAAAGCTCGGCGGCACGATTGTTGGCGAAGCGTTCTACGAATCCGGCGGCAAGCAAGCCTCGGAGTACTCTGGCAAGCTCACGGAGCTGAAGTCGAAGAACCCCGAGGGATTGTTCCTCAGCGGTTACTTCACGGAAGTCGGCCCGATTGCCAAGCAAGCCCGAGCTGCGGGCATCACCGGTCCTCTGCTGGGCGGCGATGGTTGGGACAGCGCTCAGATTCTGACCAGCGGCGGCGACGCCATCCTTGGCGGATTCTTCTGCAACCACTACAACAACGGCGACGATCGCGAACAAGTCAAGACCTTCCTAAAGGCTTGGCGAGCAAAGTCGGGCGGCAAAGATCCGGAGACCACGATGGCTGCTCTCGGCTACGACGCGATGGCTCTCACCCTCGACGCGCTGAAGCGAGCAAAGGCGAAGAACTCCAAGGAGCTGATCACGGCGCTTGAAGAGACGGTCGACTTTAAGGGCGTTTCGGGCGACATCACGCTGAAGGGCGCAGGCGGCAACCCCGCCAAGCGAGCCATCATCGTCGAGGTCGTGAAGAACGGTCCGAACGGTTGGCAAAAGTTCGCAACGGACTACACCGTTGACAAGCTGAACTAGTAATCTGCATCCACTTCTAACAAGCGAGTGATCTAAGAAAATTGATCGATCCAATCTTATTGCCTGTGGCAGGGTTTCAATTGACAACCCTGCCACAGCAGCTTATTAATGGTTTGATGCTCGGCGCGATCTACGCGCTGATCGCCTTGGGCTACACCATGGTCTATGGCGTTCTCAAGCTCATCAACTTTGCGCATGGCGAAGTCTTTATGCTGGGTGCCTACGGCGCCCTTTTAGCGTCTTGGTGGATGGGCTATGGACCGAACGGTCAAGCGCAGCAGGGGTCTTGGTTGGTCCTTGCCATCATGCTTTTGACCGCGATGGCGACTTCGGGAGGCTTCGGACTGCTCATCGAGCGGTTTGCTTATCGGCCGATTCGAAACTACCCCCGCATTGCTTCGCTCATCACCGCAATTGGGCTTTCGCTTTTGTTCCAGTACGGTGGGCAAATCTTCCTGCTCGATGGAAAGTTCCAAGCGATCGACGGCAAGGTGATGCCGGCGAGCATGCAAGAGGACGTGGCTTTCGATCTGAAGGGCAAAAACACGGCTCTTCTGGAAGAGGCCAAGAAACTCAAACCCGAGTTTGAGAAGGCTTCTGCCGAGTTTAACGAGCAACTGAAGTCAGAGACCAGCCGCTTCCAACTCTCACCGAAGGGGACGGAGCTGAGAGACGCGCGAGACAAGATCGATCGCAAGATTAAAGATCTTGAGAACGAAGCAAACAACGGCGCGATCTCGATTCGAATTCCTAAGGCGAAGATTTTGATGTTCGGTACCACGCTCGTGCTCATGGTCGCGCTGACGTACCTGGTCATGTTCACCAAGCCGGGCAGAGCCATGCGCGCGGTTTCGTTGGACTTCAACGCTGCCTCGCTGATGGGCATCAACGTCAACAAGATTGTCGCTCTCACCTTCTTCATCGGGTCCGTTCTAGCCGGAGCGGGCGCCATGATGTGGGCAACCTTCATTAGCGGCAACAAGATAGACACCTTCATGGGCATGGCACCGGGCGTTAAGGCGTTTGTGGCCGCAGTTCTAGGTGGAATCGGAAACATCCCCGGCGCCGTTCTCGGCGGCTTGCTTATGGGCGTTTCCGAGAACCTTGTCGACTGGGCAGGCTACGACGGTTATCGCGACGCCATCGCGTTCGTCATCCTCATTCTCGTACTCCTGGTGAAGCCAGGCGGACTGTTGGGCTCCAACAAGGTGGACAAGGTATGAAGTCACCCGCTAAGTTCTGGCTCGTTCGGATCGTCAGCGTTGTGCTGGCGATTGGGGGTGCAATGGCCGCAGAGAGAGCCGTGCTAGGAATGAACAACTCGTTCGTAGCACTCTTGTTCGTTCTTGCTGGCCTGTACGTCACCCTCGCCGTCTCGCTCAACCTAATCAACGGCATCACAGGTCAGTTCTCGATGGGCCACGCGGCGTTCTACATGATCGGCGCGTACACAGCAGCCTTGGTGACCAAACTGGCGTGGAAGTCACAAATGGCGCCGATGGCGTGGGTGCTGGTGATGGTTGTGGTAGGTGCGGTTGCCGCCGCCTTGGCAGGCTTGCTCGTCGGCATCCCTTCCCTTCGTCTTCGAGGAGACTATCTCGCGGTTGTCACGCTTGGCTTTGGTGAGATTGTCAAGATCATCGCCAAGAACCAAGAGGTGCTCGGTAAGGCGTACGGCATGAACAACCCCCTGAAGTTCCAATCGATCTTCTTGGTGTTCCTGCTTGCAATCCTATGCATCGCGGTGTGTCGAAACCTTTTGAAGACCGCACACGGCCTTAGCTTCCTCGCCGTCCGCGAGGATGAAATCGCCAGTGCCGCAATGGGTGTAAACCTCACCAAGATCAAGGTGAGCGCATTCGTCCTTGGCTCCGCCTTCGCGGGCGCAGCAGGCGCGCTTTACAGTCACGGCATCCAGTTCATTTCTCCCGAGTCGTTCTCGATGGATATGAGCTTCCTGATCGTGACGATGGTCGTCTTGGGAGGAACCGGATCCATCACGGGCACCTCAATTGCGGCGATCGTTCTCTTCCTCATCCCAGAGAAGTTGCGCGACCTGAGCAACGTGAAGATGGGCATGATCGTTGGAATCGGTGTAGCGCTGATCGTCGCCGTCGCTCTTATCAAACGGGTTCAAGATCACTATCACAAGAGTTCCCCGCCGAAGTCGGTGGTCGTTATCGGCCTAACGCTCGCGGGTCTCGCTCTCGCTGCGGTGTTGGGTGCAGGTCTGGTCAACATTCCAGCCCTCGCTACGGAAGTTGCAGGCAGCAAGCTTCGTACAGTGATGCTCGCCGTGACTCTCGTCGTTCTCATGCTCCTTCGACCTCAAGGCATCTTCGGACACCATGAGTTCTCTTGGAGCTGGGTTCAAAAGCTGTTTGGCAAGAAGAACGTTCCCAACGTAGAGGTGGCGGCATGAGCGAACCGTTGCTGAAACTCACCGACGCAACGATTCAGTTCGGTGGCTTGATCGCGGTCAACAAGGTCTCGTTTGAGATCGAGCGAGGTCAGTTGTTCGGACTCATCGGTCCTAACGGTGCAGGAAAGACAACCTGTTTCAACCTGATCACGGGTGTTTACAAGCCGACTTCCGGTTCGATTCTGTTTGAAGGCAAACCGATCGGCGGAACTCCGGCCAACAAGATCGCCTATAAGGGCATCTGCCGAACGTTCCAAAACATCCGTTTGTTCGGTTCCCTTTCCGCGCTCGAGAACGTTGTTGTCGGCGGATTCCTTCGCAATCGCTCTTCTCTAGGATCGGCGCTTGCTTACTTCCCGAAGGCGATTAGCGAGACGGAACGACTGAAGAATCAGGCGCTCGAGCTCCTTGAGCTGGTCGACCTCCGAGAAGTAGCAAACGTTCGGAGTGCCGATCTTGCCTACGGAATGCAGCGCCGACTAGAGATCGCCCGGGCCTTGGCTACCAAGCCAAAGCTTCTGCTGCTCGACGAGCCTGCCGCAGGCATGAACCCTCAAGAGAAGGTCGAACTCCTCCAGATGGTCAAGACCATTCGCGAGCAACTGGGAGTCACGGTTCTCTTGATCGAGCACGACATGAAGTTCGTGATGGGACTGTGTGAGCGAATTGTGGTTTTGGACCACGGTGAAGAGATCGCCCAAGGACCTCCTGAAGAGATTCGGAACAACCCGAAGGTCATCTCCGCCTACCTAGGCGAAGCCGTCTAAGCCTTCGCGCTATGTTCAATCAATCGGCTCGGCGACTGAAGTCGTCGGGCCGATGCTCTTTTAGAAAGACTCGCCGACGCCTGTGTAGTGGGCGCCCACCGTGGGTGTGAAAGAGCCGAGCCAGTTGCCCTGCACCTCCGCTCTACCGATGAGACCTTCCCCACACATCCAAAACACCTCGGGCGAGCACCGGTACTCCACCGACCCGTCATGAGGCGTATAGAGCCGCACAAAGTATCGGGGCTTGTCCAAGAACTCGATCATCCCCATCTCGGTGTACAACACATCCGCCTTGTCCAAAGCGAACCGGGCAACGACCCGCGCTCCCTCAATCGCATTCTGGGGCCCCTTGAACTGGGTTCGCTCGGTTTGGAAAGCCAGGATCATCCCCGCGATCCACATGATCGCTCCGGTCAAGGTAAGGATCTTGAGGACGTTGAACATCGTCACCACCCACTCCCCAATCCCAGTTCCAAAGGCGGAGACAATGGTGAGGAATCCGCAACCGAGTGCCATGCTTCCGCCGACCAAGACTAGAAAGCCGACCCAGCCCTGACGCCTAGACTCCTTTCGATTCTTTCCCAAAAACCTTCCGTACAAAGAAAAGCCCCCGCTTCCAGACGGAAGCGAGGGCCCGTATTGTTCGGCCGTTATGACTTAGTAGCGAACGGTCTTCAAGGCGGCATCCACCAGCTTCTCAACGCTCGGAAGAACGTAGAGTTCCAGCGGCTTCACCCACGGCACCGGCGTGTCCAATCGCGTGATGCGAACAGGAGGCGCATCGAGGAGATCGAACACGTTGGTCGTGATGCGAGCCACGATTTCACCCGCGAAACCGCAGGTCATCGGCGCTTCGTTAACCACGATTACTCGGTTGGTCTTGGCGATAGAGTTGTAAATGGTCTCCTCGTCAAGCGGAACTAGCGTCCGGATGTCGATCACTTCGGCGTGAACACCCTGCTTTGCCAGCTCATCTGCCGCCGCAAGACAGTGATACACGTTTTGACCGTAGGAAACGAACGTTACGTCCGTTCCTTCGCGTCGGATAGCAGCCTTACCGAGCGGAACGATGTAGTCCTCGCTGGGCAGCTCTTCTTCCAGTTCGCGGCGTCGGTACAGCTCCTTGATCTCGAAGAAGATCACGGGATTACCGTCGCGCAAGGAAGCCTTCAGAAGACCTTTCGCGTCGTACGGAGTCGACGGGCAAACCACCTTCAGACCGGGTGAGTTGCAGAACCAAGCCTCGTTCATTTGGCTGTGGTAAAGCGCTCCACCGCCGTAGGCACCTGCGGGGCCACGAACGACGACCGGCATGTTGACCTCACCCGCCGTGCGGTAGTGATAGGTCGCCATCATGTTGACGATCTGATCAAAACCACAAGAGATGAAGTCGATGAACTGCATCTCCGCCATGACGGTCTTGCCGTTTAGAGCCATTCCAACTGCGGAACCGATGATCGCCGCCTCAGAAATAGGCATGTCGACCACGCGCTTGTTACCGTACTTGGCTTGAAGACCGTCGGTCACACCGAAAGCGCCACCGAGCAATCCGATGTCTTCTCCCTGACAGATCATGTCCGGGTTTCTGGACATCTCTTCGTCGATGGCCTCCTTAAGTGCGGTTAGGTAGTTCTTCTTCAAGATTGCCGGGGCATCTACGGTCGCGCTCACTTAGAACCTCCTTCGTAGAACACCCACATGCCGCCCTCTTCCGCTGGGGGAAGCGGGGAGGCAACCGCGAATTCGATACCCTTGTTCAAATACTCCACAACCTTTTCAGGGAAGTCCTCGTTGGTTGCTTCCGAAGCGCTCTTGCCTTCCGCAACCCACTTCTCGGCGAAGTCGGAACCGATCACGCCAAGATCCAGAAGCCGTTGTCGGCAGACAGCGATCGGGTCTCGGCCTCGACCTTGAAGCACTTCGTCTTCCGGTCGGTACTTCGCGGCTCGATCGTCATCGTGGTCACCATGACCGTAGGCGCGGAACGTTTTGCACTCAACGATGCTTGGTCCGCTTCCGGATCGAGCATGGTTCACGGCTTGCATGACTTTGTCGTAGACGTCAAAAACGTCTTGACCGTCTGCAACAAGCCCGGGGATACCAAATCCCTTGGCACGATCCGCAACGTCCGGGGTCGGGCATTCTAGTTCAACCGGCGTGCCGTATGCCCATTGGTTGTTTTCAACAATGGTCACAACGGGAAGCTTGTGAACCGCCGCATAGTTGATGGCCTCGTGGAAGATGCCTTGTGCGGTGGATCCCTCGCCGTTGTACGTAACAACAACAGCATCGCCGCCGTTCAACCGGTCGGCATACGCCACACCCGCTGCCACCGGAATCGTTCCGGCAAGCATGGACGTGGAGTGGATAATTCGTTTGGAGCGGGAACCGATGTGAGACCAGTTGTCTCTAGCACGACCCGGGGAATCAACTTTGCCCCAGACCTGTGCGCAAACCTCTTCGACAGTCATGCCGATTCGGTCGTTGTTCTCCCATCCAGACCGAAGGTCTTTCATGAAGAACGCGGGCATATCGCGGTGAATCGGGCTAATCCAATCCGTGGGCTTCAAACCAAAAAGCGACCCGACGATAATGGCCTCTTGGTTGTGCGACGAATACAGCGTTCCTCGCAGACGACCTCTCTTCTTTTCCTTGATCAGTCGAACGTCAAAGTACCGTGCCAAATAAAGCTGCATCCACATCTCAAAGCGCTCTTCTTTCGTAAGAAGATCGCTTGGACGATTGGCTACGGATTGTTGGTCTGGCTCCGCTTTTTCGGCGGTCGCCGTGGCTGATTTGTTGCTCAACGAAATCTCCACTGTGGAACTACGCTAGGGGGGCAGGTTACCTCACCCGGTTTAAGTTCATTTGAGATTATCGGCTGAACCTGCTGGATTCATTGGAAATAGGGGACGACCATGCCATGCAAGGTCGTCCCCTAAGGTTTTGCGTCTGATAAACGAGCTTTACTGCCCGAGAATGCCGTTGATTTTCGACATGAACGATGCCGTGTCCATGGAACCAAGGATGCTTCCGATGGATTGCGCTTCCGAGGTCATGACGTGCATGTTCGGGATGGCGTCCACCTTGTACTTATCTGCCAGGGCTGGGTTGTAGTCGATATTCACCTTGCAGAAGACCAGCTTCTTACCGAGCGACTTGAACTCGGAAGTGGTGAAAACTTCTCGATCCATCTGCTTGCACGGTCCACACCAGTCGGCCATGAAGTCCACGAAGACCTTCTTGCCGGTTCGCTTCGCAACGAGCATGGCCTCATCGAAGTCCATAATCCATCGGCTGGAGATGAGATCTTCGTAGCTGATCTCGGTCGCTCCGTCCGGAGCTTGGAATGCGAAGTTATCGTTGACCGATTCGCCCATTTGAGCGGAGATCACCGAAGTCGTTTGGGAATCGGCCTTTCCAACCACCACCTGTGCTCGCTTGAGCAGGTTGTTGGTTGGAACGTAGAGGGTGACAACTTTCGCGTTCTTGGATCCAAAGACCGCTTCCAGAACTCGAACGTTCTCACCGGCGACGGACTTGGTGCCCAGGTCTCGCACCGTCGTGGGGGCGACTGCCTTTGCATCAAAGAACGGCGCGACGATGTTGAGGCCTTCGTCCTTGAGGGCGAGCTTAAGGTCGTCCGGGGTTTGTGCCTTCTTGTAGAAAACCTTGTCCTTCTTATCGAACACGGTGATCTGCTTGCCGTCAGCAACCAGAACCTCAGTCGGCTTGTCAACGCGAAGGAATCCGGGCTTTTTCATAGCGACTTGGTAGGTCACCGAACTTCCACCGACTTGTTGAACCTTGATAGAAGCAGAAAGGGCGGGCTTCTTGTTAAGCGCCTCCGCGAATGCCGCAAAAGCACTCGATCCATCTTTCGCTTGTCCTCCGGCGAACATGGTCGCCACAACCAGAACGGAACCGATCATCGAAGTCATAACTGATTTCTCTCCCTCACCAAAGGCGTGGATTCACCCTCTATAGTAACGTTTCTTTGAAGCTTCGGAAGCGTTTCCACGCCAAAAGCAAAAAACTTGACGTCACCGCGCCCTAAGAAGTGGTTATCGCAAACATGGCAAACTTTGTCGCAATGAGTAGTGAAGCCCCCGCAGCTTTACAGGTTCCGGCGAAGGCAAAGATCGCACTGGTGATTGTTGCGCTGGTTCACTTCCTATTAGCGACTTGGTTCGCGACTTCCACGCCGTATCGCGCAGAGGGCATTTTGCTTGGACAGAGAGATCCCAACAGGGGCGGTCCTGCCCGATCGTTGGATATTGGCGCTCCAGACGAAAGACAACACGCCAACTATATCGGCTCACTCGGTTCCACCGGAAAGTTCCCCGTCTTCGACCCGAAGGACCCAAATCTTTACGAGACCTATCAGAGCCACCAACCGCCTCTTTACTATTCGATTGCTACGGCCGTGAACAAGGTCAGTGGAGATTCCAAGCCAGAGGAGGCATCGTTCGGCACAAAGATTCGAGGGCTCAATTCACTCTTAGGAGCTCTCAACGTCTTCCTGATCGGCCTCTTCGCCATTTATGCGACCAAGCGTTGGGAAGTTGGGACCTTGACTTCCGCAGTGGCCGCGCTGCTCCCGATGAACGTTGCCCTTTCGGGAGCGATCAACAACGATGTTCTTCTTTTTTGCCTCATCTCGGTCGTTCTCGTGCTGCTAGCGAGGACTCATGCACAGCCCAATATGAAGCAGGCGATCGGGATCGGTGCGATCGCAGGCCTGGCGCTCCTGACAAAGAGCACGGCGGTTCTTCTGATTCCCTCTCTGTTTGTTGCGGCGGTGATCCAAAAAGACACGCTCGCACGGAAGAACTTGGTGATCGCGGCTTTTGTCGGTCTAGCGCTCGCTTCTCCCTGGCTTCTGCGTAACTTCCAACTCTACGGAGACTTCTTCGCACTCAAAGCATTTGATGAGGCGTTCGTTGGGTCCGCTCAAAAGGCGATGATCGCAGCGGCGGCGGGTTCTGAAGTTGCTTACTGGAGTGAATGGGTGGGCTGGTGGACTGCCCGGTCCTTTATTGGCGCATTCGGCTATATGGACATTTGGCTCAACGATTCAGGCAGAGCGATCGCGGCAACCGATAAGAACACGCTTTACCGATTGGTTCTGGCATTCCTGGTCCTCGGAGGACTCGGAAACCTCGCAGGCCTGCTGAATAAGAAGGCAGCGAGTGCGAAAAAGACGACAGGCACCGACGAAAGCGAGGCTGACGAGGCCGTTTCGCCCGTTGTGAAAGCCTTTGCCATCGTGCTCTCGGTTCTCGTAGTGCTGGCGTTCCTTCGGTTCAACGGAAAGTACTTCCAAGCACAGGCGCGCTATCTCTACCCTGCCATTGCGCCCATCGCCCTTTGTCTTGGGCTCGGATTCTGGCGACTCACTCGCAGGCGGTTGGTTCCGGCTTTGGTCGTTGTAGTTGTGGTTCTAGGTGGGACCACCATTTACGCAGGCTCAAAACTAAAAGATGAGTTCGCGAGACGAACCCGCCCAGCGGTCACTCGGAAAGAACCGGTAGCGCCAGGTGTGACGTCCCTCCTGGATTCGCACGTCTTAACTGTTGCGTGAACCGGATACTGGTCCAAACCATGAGCATGCAAGAACCGTTCGACGATGACTCACTCATCGTCGATCGCGTCCTTGCGGGTGAGGCCGACCAGTTTCAGCGACTCTATGCGAAGTACCACACGCGGGTGATTGCACTCGTGCGCGGCATTGTCCTCGATGCCGAAGAAGCGCAGGATGTCACCCAAGAAGTTTTTACACTGGCGCTAAAGAACCTGGCTAAGTTCGATCGTCGGTCTCGCTTTGGAACATGGCTTTACCGGATCGCGGTCAACCGATCCATTCAGGAAACTCGCAAGTTACGGTTCCGATTCCGACACACCAACCTTGACGAGGTCGATCAACACCTCGCCGCAACCGACGAAACGCCACCTCCTATCGATACGAATGTCGAAGTCGCACTTTCCAAGCTCTCTTCCAGCGATCGTGCGCTTCTAACGTTGTTCTACTGGCAGGAGCTTAGTCTCCTCGAAATGGCGGAAGCCATGGGGTCCAATGTGAACGCTGTCAAAACCCGGCTCTACCGAGCTCGCGAGCGCTTTAGGGTTCACTATGAGGAACAGGAAGAGGCATGAGGATTCCCAACGACATCGACCAGATCATTTGGGAGATCGCGGAGTCTGACCGTCCGGAAGACGTGCTGGAGTTCGAGCGCCGATATCCCGCGTATCGGCTTGAACTTCACAAGCGCATCAAAATGGTCGCTGCGCTCAAGCAAGGCAAGCCCGGTGAAGCGCCAAGCGCCCCTGCACGATTCACGCCGCGAACCGAGTCCCCGAAGAATCGAGGGCTTCATCCGGCATTCGTCGCGTTTGCAGCCGTGATGGCGGTGGTCGCGGTTGGGGGCGTTGCCCAGAGCATTCTGTCTCGGAAGCCAGAAGTTCAGACTCGCGTGGAAATTCCTCGCCAACCGTATACAACCGTTCCTTCGGGAGATCCTTCGCAGCCTAGACAAGGCGACCAGCCTCAGATGACGCCACCGCCCAACCCTGAAGGCTCGCAAGCTTCGACCAACGGGGCGACCAACCAGCCTCTCGATGCGGCGGGGCGGCCGATCGACAACGGACTCCTTGAACCACCCAGCCAGCAGAGCAACATTCCAGAGTTCCATCGGAAGAAGTCTCTGAAACTCGCGAAGGCTCCTCTGATGGCGGCCCTTAAGCTGATCGCCGACTCGGGTGGGTTGCGTTGCGAATTCGCACCGGGCTTTCCGAATCCGGACGTCATCGTCGATTTCCGGGATATGTCTCCCGTCGAGATGATTCAGCAACTGGGCAAGGACTACGCATTTTCGACTTTTGAAGAAGGCGAGAGAAACGTGTTGTTTGTGCCCGCCGTCGAGTCGACAGCCCCCGCGAATCCGGGTCAACCGAAGCGAGGAGAGGTTCCTCCGACTTCACCCGAGAACCCGGGAGCACGAGAATCCGATCCTTCGATCTCTATGGGCGAATCGAAACCCGCTGCCAAAGGGTCCGAGTCTGATCTGAAGAAGAAGCAACAAAACGTTAAGGGACGCAGCGGTCTGCCGGAATTACCACCGGTTGGCAATCCCATGAGGTAATTTCCCTTCACTTGCAGGAAGCCTGCCGGTTGACTATTATCAGGGAAGAAGATGCCAAAGATTCAGCGCGCCAGCGACGTCATTGAGCAGGACTCAGAGAAGGCCTTTTACTTCATCGGAGGTGGAATCGCTGCCGCTGCTGCGGCTGGGCTCTTGCTGAAATATCAAGGTTCGGGCGGTTTTGTCCCTCTCGCATACGTCCTCGTGCTGGGTGCGGTTGGCCTGATCGGTTATGGGGTCTTCTGGATCGTTAAGGCCAAGAAGGTCACCTCGGTTTCGATCAAATGCCCATTCTGCTTCGAGCGCAACGACCTTATCGAGCAGCCCGTCGACGACGATGTCCCTTGCGTGGCGTGCAACCGTATGATCCCAATTCTTGGCGGACAGGTCCTTGCCGTCAGCCAAGTCCGATGCGGCTTCTGCAATGGACTCAACTACTACTCGGCTAAAACCGAGGCGCTTCTTTGCGAACACTGCAACCGAGAGATCCAGCTCTTCCAAGAGGAAGGCAAGGAATCTCAGAAGCGAATTGCCAAGGGCTTTGCTGTCATCGACGATGATCAGCAGTACGAACTGGTTCTCCTCGAAGTCGGTCGCTCTTCTGAGGAAGTGATCACCACCCTTCAGCAAATGCTGGCGCTCAACCGCAACCAGGTTAAGGACATCCTAGAGAACACTCCCGTTACCCTGTTGCAGGGTCTCCCACGTATGAAGGTGGACCTGCTGGTTGCCCAGCTTGCGGCACACGGGGCATCGGCGGAAGCACGATCGCTGAAGTAGCGATTAAAAGTCTTTCCACGAACGAGCACCGGAGAACCCGGTGATCCTTTCAAGTGCCCGAAATATCAGCCGTTCTGGTATAAAGTTAGCGCTACCGATACAAGCGGCCAAGTGCATCCGTTGCATGGAAGCGTTTGATTTCAAGGGGTTTCTTTCTCATGAAGTCACAACAGCACGTTCTGCGGCGTGCCTCGGGCGCCGCATCTGCCGACTTATCCCAGCAAGGTTCTAGGAACCAGGGGCTTAGTCTCTCAACGTCGAGAGCCGGTTTGAAAGCTCTAATTACCGCTTTTACCGCCTCCCTCTTCACCTTTGCGCACGCTGCGGAAGGGGACAATGTCGTCCTGCGCATTCCAAAAGCCGACCAGTTCTGGCTGTACATCGCTCTGATCTTCGGATTCATCGCGATCGCGTTCAGCGGCGTTCTGGTGAAGCAAATTCAGAAGATGCCGGTGGGCGACAAGATGCGGCGCATCGGTCGATTCATCGAAGATGGCGCGCGGGCCTATCTGGTCCAACAGATTCGAATGATGGCTCTGTTCATTGGCGTGCTCGCCATTGGACTGTTCGCCCTTTACAAGCCACAAGGAACGGAAGTTGGAATCGGCGTTGCCGTATGTTTTGTCCTTGGCGTTCTCGCTTCTTACGTTTCGGGAAGCTTGGGCATGCTCATCGCCGTGCGCAGCAACATGCGCGTGGCAACGGCAGCGCTTACCAGCAACCGAGCCGCTATGGAGTGCGCCTTTAAGGCAGGTGCCGTTTCTGGTCTTATCACCGTCGGTATCGGCTTAATCGGATCGACCGGAATTCTCATTTTCGGTGCGGCAAAGGCGACCACCCTTCTCGTCGGATTCGGATTCGGCGCTTCCCTCTCGGCACTCTTTATGCGGGTTGGAGGTGGCATCTACACGAAGGCCGCCGACGTTGGAGCCGACCTTGTTGGTAAGGTCGAAGCAGGTATTCCTGAAGACGACCCCCGAAACCCGGCCGTTATCGCAGACAACGTTGGCGACAACGTTGGAGACTGCGCGGGTATGGCTGCGGACGTCTTCGAGTCGTTCGAAGTCACCCTTGTCGCTTCCATCGTCCTTGGCGCAGCGACCGCTTCGGTATTCGATTCCAACACCTGGCCCAAACTCGTTCTCTTCGCCTTGATGGTTGCAGCGACCGGTCTCATGGCCTCCATCGTCGGCATCATCCTGGTCAAGGGTAACGACGACCTGGAGAGCGACCCGCTCAAGCCGATTCTGGGTGGATTCCGAGTCGGTGCGCTGCTAGCCGCAGCCGGATCGTTCGTCCTCGCCTTCTTGATGATGAAGGACGTCAAAAGCTACGAGGTGATTCCGCTCACCAAGTACAGCTACGACGAAGCTCAAGCTATCCGAGAAATTCGAGATCGGCAAGCATCCGCCCTCAACAAGAAGCCTTACGAGATCACTGCGAAGGAGATCCGAGAAGATGCGAAGTTCAAGGATCTTCGCATGGAGCCGGAAGACATGACGCAGCCGGGTGCAGAGAATGCGCTTGAGAGCGAGATCCGAGAAATGATCGGTCTCGATTTCTCCCGGTTCAAGGCTCCAGAGCCGATCAAGGACTACGAACTCGTTCTCCCGAGCGACGTAGACGCGAACACCATCCCTGCCCTGTCCTACGCGACGCCTAAGAGCGATGAGATGGGCGGTGGCGCAGCAGAGTTCGTGACCCTGAAGGATCGGTATTTCACCACCGGCGCCGAGAAGTACGTTGTCGTTCGCTTCAAGGTCGAGACCAAGATTCCTGCCCAAAAGGATCCGAAGGGCAAGGAGATTTCTCCGGCTCGTTCTGAATCCCAAACCGTTTGGGTCGGTCCGATCTCGGCAAAGGTGCTCGACGAGCAACTTAAGCGAGTTACCGAGAACGCGAAGAACGTAGGCGGTGAGTTCAAGGCCACCAAACTGGCTGAGGCTCGCGTGGAGTTCTTCTACAACCGTAAGGAAGACATGTTCATGATGGCGATCGAGGATCGAAGCCTCGAGCCGGGCGTGGACAAGGCGAATGTCTTGAGCCGACCGCACCGCTTGCCGGATGTCAGCCAGTTCATCGCTACCAAGCAGTTCTTCCGCTCCGAGCCTTCCGCAATGAAAAAGATTGCTGAAGATCGGCAGAAGGATCCGACGGCGACGGCCGGTCCGCAACCCGTTAACATGGGTATCGCTACGTTCCGCACTCAAACGGTGCCCTGGTGGGCGTTCGGATGCGCGGTCACGTTCGGTATCATCCTCGCGATCATTATCGAAATGCTGACGAACTACTACGTCTCAGCAACCAAGAAGCCTGTTCAAGAAGTTGCCGGTGTCGCAACCGCGGGTCCGGCTCCGATGATCATCCAAGGCTTTGCCTACGGTGCCGAGTCCAGCGTGTTCATGACCCTTGCCATCGTTGGTGGCCTTCTGCTCCCGCTGTACCTGTTCCCTGCTGCCGTCTTCGGATCGCAGATTCTGGGCTTCTACGGTGTGGCACTTGTGGGTCTGGGCCTTCTCACGACCACAGGCTACATCCTTG
Source organism: uncultured Fimbriimonas sp. (assembly GCA_964471545.1). Lineage (GTDB taxonomy): Bacteria > Armatimonadota > Fimbriimonadia > Fimbriimonadales > Fimbriimonadaceae > Fimbriimonas. The sequence continues at coordinate 16,655 of CAYYJX010000004.1, forward strand.
CGATGGATACCTTCGGTCCGATTTCGGACAACGCTCAAGGCGTTTACGAAATGAGCGGTGAAGGAAAGGACAACGAATACGGCGCAACCTCCCTTCAACGATTGGACGCCGCCGGAAACACGACCAAGGCTCTTACCAAGGGCTTTGCAATTGCAACCGCGGTTGTGGCTGCAGTCGCCTTGTTCCACTCGTTCATTGAGTCGGCAAAGCTGGAGTCGTTCGGCCTACGCCTCGACGTTCCGGAGATCTTCCTGGGTCTCTTGATCGGTGCGGCTGCTCCGTTCCTCTTCTCCGCTTTTGCGATCAATGCCGTTGGACGGTCTGCGTTCGACCTTATTCAAGAAGTTCGACGACAGTTCCGCGCCAAGCCGGGCATTCTTGAAGGAACCGACGAGCCGGATTACGGCGCCTGCGTGGCGATTGTCACGAAGGCCGCCCAGAAGGAACTTCTCGGCCCGGGAATCCTTGCGATCTGTCTTCCGGTGGCTGTTGCCTTTGGCTTCAGCATCGGCAAGAGCCCGGTCGCAATCGGTAACGGCTACTACAACCTTGCAGGTGCACAAGCCCTGGGCGGCTTCCTTGCGGGCGCTATTGCCAGTGGACAACTCATGGCGGTCCTTCTGTCCAACTCGGGCGGTATGTGGGACAACGCCAAGAAGGTGATCGAAGACGGCATGTTCGGCGGCAAGGGCACTGAAGCGCACAAGGCGTCGGTCGTTTGCGATACCGTCGGCGACCCGTTCAAGGACACCGCAGGTCCGGCACTTAACCCGCTGATCAAGGTGATGAACCTTGTCGGTCTGCTGCTCGCAGGTGTGGTCATTCAGCCCATGCCGATCGCAGCAAGCGTAGGAGTCACCCTCCTTGCGGTCGCCCTGCTCGCCTTCGCGGTCTACAAGGCCAAGCAAGGCTCGCTCAGCGAGTCCCTACAGCACGCCGGCGACGATCTGTAAGGTCGTCTACGGAACATGGAAACGTGGTCGGAGGAATCTGACCACGTTTTTTTATTAGCCGGTAGTTCGGTCGGTTTTCGTTACCGGCTGGATGCGTTACTAGGCTTCCTTCACAGAGTCTGCGGAACGAACGCATTGTCATGGTTGATCAAAACGATTTCCGAGGACAACGCATCGCCCGAGCCGAATTCGCTCGCCGCGGCATCGATGTCTCCCGCGCCGACCTGTACGTCATGCACGGCGTCCTTTACATGCGAGGTTCCGTCAAGCCCATGCCCAATGCCACGTTCACGGACATGGCGTCTGAGATGGGGCTAGTGATGAAGATCTTGCGGCAGCGACCCGAGATTCGAGACATCGTCGCCGAAGTCACTCACGACCAGGTGAAGGTTGAAGCAACAGCCGCATAACCTCGCCGACCAAGTAAAAACTTCCTGTCACTAAGATCACCCTGGCCTCACTCCCTGCGGCGGCTGCTACGGCGGTCGCCGCCTCTTCAAACGAGTGCGCCGGGAAGTTCTTCTCCGTAAAGACGGGCAAGAGGTCGTTAGGATCGAGTGTTCGATGGAAATCGATCCGGGTGACGAAGACCTCCTTCACAAAGGGATACAAGTTGTCGTAGAACGGCTCCGGGTCGTGACCATGAAGCATGCCGGTCAAGAGTGCGACACCGGCTAGATTGGCTTCGCTCAATTGCTTCGCCAGAATCTGCCCCGCATCCACATTGTGCGCTCCGTCCAGGATCCAAGTCTTGCCATGAGCCTCGATGCGCTGGAATCTACCGGGAATGCGAGCCAGCGACGCACCGTGTGCCGCGGCTTCTCGATCACGGACGAGGCCACCCATTTCCAAAGCCGCAAAGGCCAGCGCTGAGTTGTGGTGCTGAATTTCTCCAAACAGACTAGGCGCGAGTTGAGCGGTGCCCCCCGGAGTCGAAACCGTCACTCCCGCGGAAGTTGACTCGATAACAACGTCTTTATCCATCCACCAGGCAATTGCGCCTACTTCATCGATTCGCCGTTGAATGGCACCGGCAGCCTCTGGCGACATCCGCCCCACCACAACGGGCTTTCCGGGCTTCACGACGCCGGCTTTTTCCCAGGCAATCTCCTGCAGGCTGTTTCCAAGGATGAGCATGTGATCCCATCCAATGGAGACGATAATTGAGGCGGCGGGTTCGATGACGTTGGTCGCATCCAAACGACCTCCCAATCCCACTTCAAGCGCCACAGCTTCCGCCTTCTGCCGTTGCCAATACCAAAAGCCGAGAGCGGTCTTCATCTCGAACTCGGTCACCCCCTCAAACTCGGTTCCCTCTAACTGGGTGGCAATGGTGGCGAGCTCACTGATGCCTACGGCGAAATCGTCTTTGGCAATAAGGTCGTAGCCGAACTGAACGCGCTCGCGAGGGTCGTATACGTACGGGCTGAAATAGGCTCCGGTTCGGTACCCCTGCGCCATTAGCATTGCCTGAAGAAACGCGGTGGTCGAGCCTTTGCCGTTGGTACCCGCGACGTGGACGTACGCGGGTTTTTCTTGCCCGCGGGTAAACGCCTGCAGTCCGGCAAGACGAACGAACTCTTCCATTCGGTCAAGGCCGAGTCGCCATCCACGGGGCGCAAGAGCAGACAGGTAATCAACAGCCTCTTGGAAAGAGAAGGAAAAAGGAGTCTCGGAAGCCATCGATCCTTTTCATTGAACCCCAGACGTGCCTACCGCACGTACGTCTTCGGGTACCCTTTTAGCTTCGTTGTTTCATACAACGTATCGGGGCGTGGCGCAGTTGGTAGCGCGCGTGCTTTGGGAGCATGAGGTCGTCAGTTCGAATCTGGCCGCCCCGACCACCTCACTTTAACCTCTCACCTCAATCGTTCGGTGAGTCCTCTCCAACGCCATTCTGCGGACGAGACCGCCAGAACCTAAGGCGCTCTAGAGTCCCTGAGGACCGGTTTCCAAAGCTCCCGGTCCGGCGGTTCCCAAAACCTGACCCTGCACGCTTAGGGCCTGCGAATCTTCGTCATCACCCGCCGAGCCCTTCGCAGGCGATTGCGGAGGTTTCACGCCGCGGTCAAATGGCCAAGCCCCGCCACCGTTCTTGAATCGGTTCTTCTCGATGGCTCCCTCGCGACTCGGTCGAGCGCGCATGTTTGGTGGTGTCGGCACCGTGCCCGGTAAACCCTGGAACTGAAATCCACCTTGGCCGACTCTTCGGAACGGAAACTCGTTAACGAAAGCGACGAAGTTCTTCGTGAATTCCTCGGGGTTGTCCAGCTTCCCTTTCAGCATCTCCCCACCAATCAGGATCAGAAGATTCGGCGAGGCCGTTTTCACCTTCAAGACGTGGACTTTGCCCGTGGCGTCTTTGAAATTGATATCGCCACTCTGGAGCCAAGCCGAAGCATCGCTGTCTCCCAGCTTCAATGGCGTTGTTGCCGAATACCGGGAAAGATTGCTCGCGACCATGAGCGGATAAACGCGGCATCGTTCGTAATGCCGAGCGAGTGATCGCTGAATGAGGGCGTCGGTCCCTTCGCTATCCTCCGCTTCTTCGCGAACCATGCGGGCGAGTTCGGCATAGTCTCCGTACTCAAAGCTTTCGGTGAGATCTTCAACCTTATCCTTACCCGCAACGAACACGACCTGCCGAAGGCGGCCCTGGTTAGGTCCCGGCTTCTTCTCCGAAACCGACGTCATCAGACGGTCGTATCCGGGCAGATCGGTGTCACCGATGCGCACCAGAATGGCGTCGCAAGCCTTCAGAGCGGAATCCAACTCGATACGCTCTTTCATGTGCATGGCCTCCCGAACCGACTCCATGGTCCTCGCCATTTCCTCACCCGACAGAGCGGCTTTTGCGAAAGATTCGCCAGAGTCCACAATAGGCGGATCTTCGGGCGCTGGAGGGGTCACCTTCGTCGCAACCTCCGTGTTGCCTACCGGTACGGTGCCTGGTTTGGCGGTTTGTGCTTTTGTCCCTGCCGTTGAAGGCATTCCCTTCGCTGTACCCACTCCCGCCGAGCCACTTGTCGCGCCAGGTTGGGCTTGACCGGCAGCCGGGGCAGGTTGCCCTGGCACCGTCTGTTTGATGTAGACGGGACGGTCGCGATAGACGACGGTTTCCTTCGACGTGGCCTTATTGGTTGCGATCTTCTCTTCCAGCGTTTTGTAGGCGTAAAGCATGCCGCCGACCACAAACGCAAGCGTTCCAAAAGAGACGAGCGCGAGAGCAAGGTTACGAAGCCCGACTGGGGCCTTATGGGCGCGCTTGAGCCCTTGCGGCGAGATTTCCACCACATCAACAGGCTCCGGGATCCCTTTTAGCTTTTTCTTGCCTAAGAACTTTACGCCTGTTCCGATCCGACTCTGGATCACATCGTAAGTGACTTTAGAGACGGCAACCGTGCCAGGAGCCGCGAGTTCTTGAAGCCGGGAAGCGATATTGACTCCGTCGCCATGAGCGTCCGCTTCATCCAAGACAATGTCGCTGAGGTGTACGCCGATGCGGTGAATTAGGTGAGATTCGTCTCGTCCGGTGAGCGATCTCTGCATTTCCAGAGCGGCTTCCACCGCCATGCCGGCACTCTCAAAGACAATCAGCAAACCGTCCCCAGTCGACTTCAACACTGAGCCTTCTTTCGACTGTGCGATGGCCTTCATGACATCAAAGTCGGACTCAAGGGCCGCCAACGCACCTGCCTCATCCTCCCGAATCTTCGTGGAGAATGAAACCGCGTCGGTTAAAAGAACCGTTACCAGCGCCCGCTTTCCTGCCATTTGCCTTCCGTCTTCCCTACGTTTATTTGCCGCCAATTCGATCGATTGTTCAACGCGAACGTGCCGGCTATCCGGGATCCTCAGTTTCACAGAAAGGAACGAATCAGATTGCCCGGTTTGTTCCTTTATTCCTAACGAAGCTTCATGAAATAGGGATTTAGAAGGATAAACGTTGATCTAGACTCTTCGTTCGCTCTCAATCTAGATCTTCATCGTAAGTTCACGTTGGGGTCCGGGCGGTATTCTCGGTATCACCTTGGAACCGATCCAATCTCAGATCAACATCAACGACGATGAATTCCGAGCCAACCGCGCCGCCTTTGAGCCGCAGTTGCAGGAGTTCCGAGTTCGCACCGCCAAAGCGCTTGAAGGGGGCGGAGCTGGAGCGGTTGAAAAGCATCGCTCACGTGGAAAACTCCTCGCTCGTGAACGAGTGGAAAGGCTTCTGGATCCAGGCAGTCCGTTCTTGGAGTTCAGTTCTCTAGCCGCGTCCGGCATGTACGGCGACGAAGCTCCAAGTGCGGGCATCGTCACCGGCATTGGTCGCATCCAAGGCAAAGAGTGCGTAGTGGTCGCCAACGATGCCACGGTGAAGGGCGGAACATACTTCCCCATCACCGTCAAGAAGCACCTGCGAGCCCAAGAGATCGCACTGGAGAACCACCTGCCGTGCGTTTACTTAGTAGACTCCGGCGGAGCCTTTCTTCCTCTTCAAGCGGAAGTTTTCCCAGACCGAGACCACTTCGGTCGAATCTTTTACAACCAAGCTCAGCTGAGCGCGAAGGGCATTCCGCAAATCGCCGCTGTTCTTGGGTCTTGTACGGCGGGAGGCGCCTACGTTCCTGCGATGTCCGATGAGTCGATCATCGTGAAGAACCAAGGCACGATCTTCTTGGGCGGACCTCCGCTCGTGAAAGCAGCCACCGGCGAGGAAGTCACTGCTGAGGATCTTGGCGGCGGCGACGTGCACACGCGACTTTCTGGCGTTGCCGACCACCTTGCAGAAGACGACGAACACGCTCTAGAAATCGTCCGCAATATTGCGGAGAGCATCCCCAACCGCCGCCGAACCTCTCCACACTACGAGGCCCCCTCCGATCCGCTGTACCCAGCCGAGGACCTTTATTCACTTGTGCCATCGGACACGAAGCACCCGATGAAGATGCGAGAAGTCCTCGCTCGTCTCCTTGATGGCTCAAAGATGCACGAGTTCAAGGCTCGGTATGGGACCACCCTGATCTGTGGATTCGGGCGGATTCAAGGACACCTCTTCGGAGTGATTGCCAACGATGGCATCCTCTTTAGCGAGAGCGCCCTGAAGGGAGCGCATTTCATTGAGCTTTGTTGCCAGCGACAGGTTCCGATTCTCTTCGTTCAGAACATCACCGGATTTATGGTCGGGAGGAAATATGAGAACGAAGGGATTGCTAAAAACGGCGCCAAGCTTGTGACCGCTGTTAGCACCGCAACCGTTCCAAAGTTCACCGTGATCGTCGGAGGTTCTTACGGTGCAGGAAACTACGGGATGTGCGGACGGGCTTACAGTCCCCGACAACTCTGGATGTGGCCGAACGCGAAGATCTCCGTGATGGGAGGAGAACAAGCAGCGAACGTGCTGCTCACGGTCAAGAAAGACCAACTCGCCGCCCAAGGGAAAGCCTTTACACTGGAAGAGGAGGCCGCCTTTAAGGCTCCTACTCTTGCCAAGTACGAAGAGGAAGCTAGTTGCTATTACTCGACAGCCCGGCTTTGGGACGATGGGATCATTGATCCGGTCGACACCCGCCGAGTCGTGGCGTTGGGTTACGAAGCCTCGCTCAACGCTCCCGAACAGGCACCCGGATTCAGCCTCTTCCGGATGTAGCGAGACGAATCCTCGACCTTCCTGTTAAGATATGGGGGCTTACGGTCGGGCTCAGCCCGACCGGAGGATCTTTATGCTTAAAGAATTTCGTGATTTTATTAACCGCGGCAACGTCTTGGACCTAGCCGTTGGTGTGATCATTGGCGGAGCCTTTGGAAAGATCGTTGATGCGGTGGTGAACAACCTGTTGAACCCGATCATCGGTCTGATTCTCTCGTTCACCGGTCAGGGCAACCTGGATAAGACGTTCGTTGCGATCAAAGAGGGCAAGACCCCTGGTCCGTACGCAACGATTGAGGAAGCCACAAAAGCTGGAGCTGTCGTGTTGGGCTACGGAGCCTTTATTGCGGCCGTCATCAATTTCGTTGCGGTTGGCTTTGTGCTGTTCTTGATCGTCAAGGCGGCAAACAAGGCTAAGAAGACCGAGCCGGCAGCGCCCGCACCTGCACCAGAACCGCCCGCGCAAGAAGTGCTTCTTGCTGAAATCCGCGATCTTCTCAAGCAGAAGGCTTAGAAGTCGGATGATTATCGCTCTTCTTCCGTAAAGAGAAAGGCACCATGAGCAACGAGCCAAAGGACGTATCGAACTTTACGGAAGAAGACTGGAAAGGTCTTCTCACCAAGCAGCAGTATCACGTTCTGCGTGAGAAAGGCACCGAGCGCGCCTTCACCGGCGAGTATTGGGACAACCACGACGACGGCGTGTACGTGTGCAGAGGCTGCGGCATGGAACTGTTTTCCTCTGAACAGAAGTTCGAATCTGGCTGTGGATGGCCCTCGTTTTACGATGCCCTCGATAAAGACAAGGTAGAGGAAATCGAAGACAACAGCTTTGGGATGCGCCGTGTAGAAGTGGTTTGCCGCAACTGCAAGGGACATCTTGGGCATGTCTTCCCTGATGGCGTCCTCTGGAAGGTTCCAACCGGTTTGCGATATTGCATCAACTCGGCGAGCCTTCATTTTCAAAAACGAGACTAAATCCCTAACCCTGCGTTCCAACGACGTAAGATAGGTTGCAATGATTGAAACGCAGGGGCTATCCAAAGAATTTGTGGATGGAAAGCGTGGCAAGGTCGCGGCCGTTCAGTCGGTTTCGCTCACTGCCACACCAGGGCGAATCTTAGGATTGCTGGGAAGGAATGGAGCCGGAAAGTCGACTTTCCTTCGCATGCTCTCCACGGTGATCAAGCCAACGGCAGGCTCGGCGAAGGTCAATGGGTTCGATATCGTGACCCAGTCCGAACAAGTCCGAGCTTCTATTGGCTTTATGTCAACCTCGACGGCTCTATACGGGCGTTTGACTCCGGTCGAGGTGCTTGAATACTTCGGATCTCTCTACGGTATCCCGCAGGCGGAGCTGAAGGATCGCGTTGCGTACGTGATGAAGCGGTTTGGCATCGAGAGCTACGCAGACGGACTCTGCGACAAGCTTTCGACGGGTCAGAAGCAACGCGTAAACATTGCCCGCACCATCTTGCACGATCCTCCTGTGCTGTTCTTTGATGAACCAACCTCCGGACTCGATGTGGTCATGTCGCAAGACGTGATGGAGTTTGTTGAGGAAGTGAAGACGCAAGGGAAAACCGTTGTCTACTGCACCCACATCATGAGCGAGGTCGAGCGGCTTTGCGATGAAGTGGCGGTGATCCACGACGGGATCGTCTGCGACTTCGGAACCGTTCAGTCCCTGAAAGATAAGCACCAGGCAAGTTCCCTTGAACAAGCCTTCCTGAAGATTGTTGGATACCAACGAGGAGCCTCGCTTAAATGAACGCCATTCTAGCTGTCTTTAAGAAAGAAGTTCGCGACATCTTGCGCGACAAGCGGTCGCGATCGGCCATGGTGGTTGGTCCGTTCCTGAGCGTCTTCCTGATGTTCGCCCTGTTTGGCGTCATCGGTGCCAGCGTCAAGAAGGCAGCGACCACAACGATCCACGTGGTGGGAAGCCCGAAGGGCAAGATCGATGAAGCCATCGTGACCGCGCTGAAAAAGGGCGAGATCAAGGTCGAGCAGGTCGCCTCCGTCGAGGAAGGCGAGAAGCTGATCAAAGATGGAAAAGCCCGCTTGGTCTTGGATTTCGGAACGGGACTCGAGGGAAATCTCGCCGCGGGCAAAGGAAGCACGCTCAAAGCTCACTACGATCCAGGCGAGCAAAAGGCCCAGATCGCGCTTTCAGTCATTGAAACCGTGATCGGCAAGGTCAACGATGGTGTTTTGGAGCAGCTGCTCACGAAAAACAACCTGGACAAGAGTTTGGTGCGTCCGATCTCGGTCGAACGGGTCAAGGTTCAAGTTGGAGAAACCTCAACGGCTGAGGTGTTGGTTCAGCTGATTCCGTATCTCATCATCATCTGGGCCTTTTACGGGGGCATGAGCATTGCCTCGGACGTCGTGAGCGGAGAGAAGGAACGCCAAACACTGGAAACCTTGCTCATTTCGCCAACCTCACGGTTGAATATCTGCCTGGGCAAACTTCTTGCTCTGGCCGCTGCCTGTTCGGTGGCGACGCTCTCCGCATTCATCGCCCTGATTGCAGGCACAAAACTGCCTTTGCCGGGATTGGACAAGTTGATGGAGGGCGGCCTTCAGGTTTCCGCAATGGGAGCGTTGGTGATGCTTCTGGTGCTGCTACCCACCATTGCTCTCTTCGCAAGCATGCTTCTCGCCGTGAGTTCCTTTGCGAAGAACACGCGTGAAGCTCAGACCTACTTGGCGCAAGCCAGCTTTGTGGTGGTTCTCCCCGCCGTATTCAGCCAAGTGATTGGACTCACTGAAGCTGGAAACGCTCGATGGGTGAGCTTCGTGCCCGTTCTCAACAGTGCCAACGCCCTGCGTCAAGCTCTGTTGGGTAAGTACGACCCGGTTGGGATCGTGATCACCATTGTGCTGGGCATCCTTCTCTCGGCGGGGGCGCTCTACTTCGCCATCCGGACCTTCAACAAAGAAGAAGTCTTAACTCGGATCTGAGCTAAGCGCTACTTCGTCATTGCCGATAGCCGTTGTCCCTGTTGCTGGGCGGCGGCTATCGCTTGTTCCATCGCCGCAAACTTGGTTCGCAAGTCGATGGTTTTCTGTTGGATGGCTTTGTTCATGTCCTCGATCTGCTTGTTCATCTGCTCGACCTGAGCGTCGAGCGACTTCTGAGCCGAGGCGACGAGACCGTTGGTCGCGTCCGTAAACGTTTGAGACAGTTCGGAGAGAAGCGGACCTTGACCCTTCGTGAACACCATCCGACCAACGCTTCCGGTCGTCGTGCCTGTGTATTGAATCTGCAGCCCTTCCGCAACCGTGTTGGTGGAAGCTCCGGTCAAAAACTGTCCGAACCCGGTTGCAGCCTGTCCGCCGATGGTTCCAGCGACGTCAAGCCCGTCGTAACGAGTGCCCGTACCGCCCGGTCCGACACCAGAGTTGGTGCCCGTGCCCGTTTGGTTACTGAAGAGCGTGAATCGACCGCCTGTTCCCCACCGCTTGGATTCGACCTTGAGCGCGCCCGCGTCTTCGCTCGCGACCACGAAGTCGCGCAGGCGAGGATCGCTATTGATCTTGGCGATGGTTGAGGAGAGCGTCGAACCGATATCGAGGGTGACTTCGATGCTGTTCGAACCGAACATCGAACCCCCGAATGTTAGCGTCTCCACCGACGTGCTCGGTCCCGTTTGAGCGGTGCCTGCTTGAAGGTAGCTCTTGGTGGCGAGTTGGGTGATATTGACTTCGTATCCGGCAGAGGGGCTCGCCTTAGTCTTTGCCGTGCTACTGACGTAGGTTAGCTGCTGGTTCGTAGAGCTACCAACGTTTTGGAACAGCCTGCGAACCGCTTCCGGGTTCTCCGCGAGAGCCTTGTCAAGCTGGGCATCGTCGACCTCCAACTGACCTTCTTTGCTCAGCGAGAATCCGAGCGAAGCCAGGTTTGTGTACGTACCCGTTAGGCCCGGAACGTTCTGAAAAATCTGCTGAACGGCAGCGGCTTCGAACTGCTGAGCCGTGGAGTCACCGAAAAGCGGTCCGGCTTCAAAGGTCTCGGCATCAAACTGGCTGGCGTCTCGAATGAACTGCTGCGCGTCATTGAACGAGGAAACAAACTCTCGAATCCGTGTTTTGATCTGACCCGGATCGCGAGAGATGGTTAGGAGCGCCTGTTCCGGCGTAGTCTCATTTGCCTTGATCAAGGTGATCGTCGCACCGGGAACGACCGTCGTCACCGTATTGGTCTTGGACTTGAGGCTGATTCCATCCAGTGTGAATTCAGCGTCTTGAGCGGCGGTGAGTTGATTTCCAGCGGCTCGTTGGACAATTCCCAGCGCCTGTAGCGTCGAACCGGAATCGGTAAACGAGGATGCCCCCGTAATGTTCAGGCGGTAGCTCGTGTTCGATCCATCGACGATGGTTTCGACGGATGCGGTGACGCCACTGATAGCTGCAGTGTTGATTCGGTCAGAGATGGCTTGAAGTGAGTCAACGGAGAGATCGATCGCGACGTTCGTCCCGTTGATCTGGACGTTTTGACTGCTAAGTCCCGTGGCTCCCAGCATCGACTGTACGTTGGAGGAAGCGCTACTGAACTTAAAGCCCTGTGCGGTGGTTCCACTTGCGTTTGCCACAGAAGTCGTGCCCGTGAGAACACCGAGGCCCTGAAGAACAGACCCGCTGACGTCGGCGAGAATGAGCTTGTTCTCCGCACCCGAATTGTTGGCGGTGAGAGTCAGGAACGCCGATCCGTTACCACCATCGATAAGGCTTGCCGTCACGCCCACCCGGGCGTCGTTGATCTTCACCGCAAGCGACTTCAGACTATCCGTCGACTGGACGGAGATGGCTTTGCCGTTGATCGTGAAGGTGCCCGTTTGGCTCAGCGCAGCATCAACAGAAGCTTGCGCGGTCGTGCCGATTTTGTGACTGGCGGCCAGCTTAGAAACCTTAAGGTCGTATCGGCCTTCTGTTGCCGACGGCGTAGCGGTGACAGCCGCAACCGTGGATGCCGAAGAAGTGGTCGACATCGGGTTGAACGCTCCAAACGAGTTGAGCGAGTTGGCAGCCTGCCCAAAGCTTTGGATCTTTGAGAGGAAGGTGCCGTAAACAGACGACCGCTGCTGGAGAACCGCAGCCTGGTTCTTGATCCGGTTTATCGGGACCTGCTCGAGCTGAACAAGACGCGAGATGATGCTGTCGGTGTCGATCCCACTGCTGAGACCTCCGAAAGTCACTCCCGAAAGACTAGATCCGACGCTCATTTGTTTCTCCTATGCGGCCTGAGACATTCCAAACATCTCTTTGGCTTCTTCCACCTTGTTCCAGGTCTGAACGGCGATCTGCTCGAAGTGCTCCTCCGAAAGATTCAGCCAGTCCTTGACCAGGGGATCGAGTTCGCCGAGCTTAACGTCTCGGCCCTCGAAGTAAATCTTCTTGTTTAGCCAGTCACCGAAGTGGACAACCGAGGTGAGTTCGTCTGGCAAGGTCTCGAAGGGACCTTCGTGGTTGCGAATGCAATCGACAAGCGCGACAGGCAAGCCCCACTTCTCGGCGATGATGCCACCAATGGCGCCATGCCCCATGCCGAGCATCTTCACCTCGGCTTCTTCAAAAGTAATTCCCAAGTCGTTCGCAACGTCGATCAGCTTGTCGTAGGTGTTCCCGAAGTTGCAGAACAGGAAGAGGCGTCCAATATCGTGCAAGATGCCGCCGGTGAAGGCGGTTTCGGTCTTCTTTCGATCCCAACCAACATGGGGAGCCAAAAGGTTGCAGACCGCGCCGCAGCCAAAGGAGTGCTGCCAGAACCGCTGCATGGTTTCCAGTTGTCGCGGCGTTTTGGCGTTGAACGCAGCCATGCTGCCCACGCTCAGAACGATATTGCGGACCTGCTGAAGGCCAAGGATGATGATCGCTTGACCCACGTTGGTGACTTGGCGAGAGACTCCGTAGTAGGCGGAATTGACCACGCGGAGAACCTTGGATGCAAGCGCTTGATCGCCTGCAATGATTTTCTCAACGTTCGCCGAGCTAGGCTCCGGTTGCTGCATCTCTTGCAGCACCTTCGTTACCGCCGTCGGCAACGGCGGAAGCTCTCGAAGCGACTGCTCCAAGCTCTTCCGGACGATATAGAATTCGTTTTCCGCCTTACCCATGTCTCCCTAATTCCCAACTTTTGCAAGGACGCCGTTGACGTCCACGATAAGGGCCACGTTTCCGTTGCCCAAAATAGTCGCGCCGCTGATCCCCTTCAGTTCTCCGCAGAACCGACTGATCGACTTGATGACCACTTCTTGTTCTCCGACAAGCTTGTCCACCACCAAACCGACCCGGTTTTCGGCAACGCCGACCACAACAACGTAATGTTCGGCTTCCTCGGCGGGAGTGCTCAGGTTGTTCCCAAAAACAGATCTCAAGCGGACGATCGGTGTCGTCACTCCGCGAATGACGACAACCTCCTTCCCGTTGACGCTTTGCATCTCTTCGCTTCCGATCAATAGAGTCTCGATGACCGACCCAAGCGGGACGACATAGATCACTTCTGCGACGCGAACAAGAAGGCCGCGAATGATCGCGAGCGTGAGCGGCAACCGAAGACTAAATTTGGTTCCCTCGCCGATCTTGGTCTCAAGATCGATGATTCCGCCGAGCTTGACCAGGTTGGATCGAACGATGTCCATACCCACACCCCGGCCCGAAATCTCGCTCACTTGAGCGGCAGTGGAAAGTCCGCTGGCGAAAATCAGCTGAAGCGCGTCCTTCTCGGACATCCGCTCGGCTGCCTCTGCCGTGATCAAACCGTTGGAAACGGCTTTCGCCTTGACCCGCTCAACATCGATTCCTCGACCATCGTCTTCGATCTCAATGACGATGTGGTTTTCTTGGTGTCGCGCCCGAACGGTGACGTTTCCGGCTCGTGTCTTCCCTGCCGATTCTCGATCAGCAGGTGCCTCGATACCGTGGTCGATCGAGTTTCTAAGGATGTGCAGTAACGGATCGCCGATGACTTCGATGACGGAGCGATCGAGTTCGGTTTCTCCACCTTCCAGTTGGAGATTGATCTCTTTGCCAATCTTTTGAGCCAGGTCTCGGACCATTCGCGGGAATCGGTTTAAGACCGTTTCAATCGGCAGCATCCGCGCCTTCATGATCTGGTCTTGCAGATCGGCCGTGATACGCGAGATGTGTCCGACTGTCTCGGCGAGACCTTCGACGTTCTCATCGAGTTCGTACTTCGCCGCGAGGGTCGCCCCAATCTGGGAGAGTCGCGTTCGGTCGATGACCAGTTCACCGACAAGGTTCATTAGCTCATCGAGGCGGGCCACATCGACGCGAATTGTCTGGCCGGTCTCCGTCTTCTTTCCAACGGCCTTGGCTGCCGCAGGTGCAGACGTAGTAGGTGCATCTACCCGGGGCGACTCAGCCGTTTGGTCCTTTACCGCATCTACAGGAGCTGCAGAGGATTCCGTTGGACCATCGGTAGGTGCCTCTGCCACAGTGGCCGAGGACGTTTCCGACTGTTGGAGTTCGGTGCTAGGAGCCCAGCGGCTCAACGAGACCGACTCGATTTCGCCAACGCTCTTGATCGTTTTGGCGATCTCCTCGTCCGTCCCTTCGTGGGTAAAGACTAGTGAGAACTCAAAGTCGAACTTCTCTTCTTCGAGATCCTCGCGGTTCGGGCTGGAAGCGAGGAACTCGCCCGCGCCCTGCAAGGCGTTAATGACCATGAAGACGCGGACGTACTTCATGACGCAGTCCTGCGTGAGCACCACCTTGGCAACCCACACGTTTTGCTGCTGAGAAGCCGCATTAAGCGCTTCAACGATATCGGGGGCGAAGTTGAGTGCGACCGGAGCCGAGGTTTCCACCGGTGCGGTTGGGACTGCAGCGCCGGATTTTTCCGACTGACAAGCGATGAGCTCTTGAATCAGTTCCTTCGCTTCAACCTGATCTCCATTTCCTCCTGCGATAGAAGCAGTGGCGTCTCGAAGAGTGTCCAAGCATCGTAGAAGCGCATCGGCGATCCGGGTGCTGACTTGGAGCTTTTTCGACCTCAAGAGGTCGAGGACGTTCTCCATCTCATGAGTGAGGTCGGCAAGATTGATGAACCCCATTGCACGCCCACTTCCTTTGAGGGTGTGAGCGGCACGAAAGATGGCGTTCATCCGATCGTCCGTAGGGTCCTTTTCCAGCAGCAGGGTTTCCTGTTCCAGGATTTCCAGCTGTTCCTCGGCCTCTTGCAAGAAGAGGTCGAGGTACTGAGTCATATCAAGTTCAGTGCTCATGAGATAAAGAGGTCGCTAAGGTCTCGGCGAGAATTTATGCTCCTAGCGCCTTGTCGAGATCCAGAAGGGTGACGAGGTGGCCGTCTTGGTTCGCCACGCCTCGTACGAAGTCGTTGCTAATGCCGGAAACAAGCGGCGGAGTCTCTTCGATGCTCGAGCTATCGATGGTGATGACCTCGCGCACTTCGTCGACGATCACGCCTACGTTTCCTTCATCCGTATCCACGACAATGATCCGAGCTTGCTCGGACGCTTCAGCGGTGTACAAACCGAATCGCGTGCGAAGGTCGACAACGGGAATGGTTTTTCCGCGCAGGTTTACAAGACCACGAATGTGGGCATCGGCTTGGGGGATCGGCGTGATTTCTCGAAGCCGGATGATTTCGTTGACGCGGAAGATGTCAATTCCGTAAGTTTCCGAGTCAAGACGAAAAACAACCAGTTGTTCTTCGGTCGTACCGAGGGTGTTGGTAGCCATACTATTAGGTCTCCGTCCGTAGAGGCGCAAAGCGCTCCGTAGAAGGATTTTCGGAACCGCATACCGGCTTCTTTACGGATTGGCAGAATTACCGGCAAAATGGCAATCAAGTGGTTGGTGAGCGATCTTGATGGGACTCTGTTGACGCATGATCGACGGCCCCATCCCCTAGCGAAAGCGGCGATTCATCGCGCGCTGGACGCAGGTTTGACGGTGATTCTGGCGAGTGGCCGAGCCGTGCAATCCATCGATCTCTTCGCCGAAGAACTTGAAGTGAAGGGTCCGGTGATTGCGAGCAACGGCGTTGTCGTTCTTTCCGAGACTCGTGAGGTGGTGAGGGCGGCCAAAATTCCGGCCGAAGCCGTCAAGATCGCTTATGACTACTGCGTGGAACACGGCCTTCAGCTCACCGCTTATACGCCGGACGGTCCCCGATTTCTGCAGCCAACCAAGTGGGGCGCTCTCTACGCATCGCGCGTGAACATTCCCGTCGTCGAGATGAAAGGATGGGAAGAGTTTGCCGATCTGCACCACTACAAACTGATGGTTACGGATGCGCCGGAAAACATTGCCCACCATCGCCGAGCACTCGAACCGTTGATGGAGGGTTTGCCCATCTTCACCACTGAGTCTGAACCCGAATACCTTGAGTTTTTGCCGGCAAATGCCGATAAAGGAACCGGGTTAAAATGCCTTGCGGAGAGGTACGGCGTTGATCGAGAAGAGATTGCCGCAATCGGCGATTACCTTAACGATCTATCGATGCTGGAGTGGTGCGGACTCTCGGGTGCGGTCGGAAACGCCCATCCAGAGGTTAAAAACATCGCAAAGGTAACGGTTGCGAGCAACGACGATGGCGGTTTTTCGGAGTTCGTGAACCGGTTTGTGCTACAACCGTAAAGGAGTTTCTTCGGATAAAACCCGAAATTGGAGTGGAGAATGAGAAAAGCATTACGTGCCATTGCCGTTGTAGCCACGGGCTGGGCTGCCGCCTTTGCCAGCGCAGGCACTCTTTCCGTAACGTCGCCCACCACCGGTGACTTCCTTGGAAAGAACAACACGCTTACCTATAACATCAAGCAAGCGGTTGTAAAGGGAACGGTCATTGCCACCATTGTGGGACCAAGCGGAACCACCATTCTTCGATCGGATTTCACGCCGAATGTCGATGGGGAAGCATCTGGCTCGCTGCCCATCAATTTCAATGAAACCTCGCCCCAAGGCTCCTACACGATCAACGTGACGGTAGAAGAACCGAACAATACTTACACGCCGGTTTCCCTAAACGTGACGGTCGATACCCTCACTCCCAAACTCCTCAACTTCGCACCTGCACAGGGCGCCTTCGTCAAGGGAACCGTTCGAGTTCGTTTCGATCTTCTTGAGCAGTTCATGAAGACGTGGCGCGTTACAGTTAACAACGCCGACATTCCGAATAACTCTGGCACCACTGAAACCGCGCTCAGCGTGGATTGGAATTCCACGACGCTGGAGCGTGATGGCGCGCAAACGATTCAACTCACCGCGAGCGATCAAGCGAATAACTCGTTCAACTTCTCGATCAACTGCACGGTCGATCGACTGCAGCCGAGTTCTTCGATCGACTTCCCTCGTGGAGACACTCCCCTTCGCCCACGAACGGACATCAACGTGGTCGTCACAATTCGAGATCAATTCAGCGATTCGGTCGATATCACCGGCGTTGACGTTGTTCTCCAACGACTCGATGGAACCTTCCTTGGTCGAGCCGCACGACGATCGTTTGGAGCCCAAGGATCGAATACGTGGCAGTACGTTGGACGAATTCGGCATCGAAGTGGCAATCTTCCTTCGTCTTTCAAAATTGTGGTGACCGCCGTCGATAAGGCGGGCAACGTTGCCACGCGACAAGAGCAAACAATCAACATTGGGACCCGGGGGCGAAGTCGGTAAGCCGCTGGGAACAAAAGCATGAAGCGAGTCTTTGGTTTAATTCTTCTGGTTTCGGGCGCATCGATCGGCCACGCCCAAATCCCGGATCTACTGAACGCGTTCGACGCGGGTAGCCGGTCGCTCGGTGCCGGTGGATCCATGGGTGTCACGGGAGCGGACACGCTCTCTGCGATCAACAACCCTGCAGGATTGGGTTATATTCGAGGTCGCAACCTCGGTCTTTCCTATCGCAACCTGCCCCGATCGGACACGAGACTTCAAGGCAACATTGCCGATCCGATCAAGGACACCAAGGGTTTTCGCGGCGGCAGCGCCATTACTCACCTTGGTTACACCATGCCGCTAAGCGCGGTTAAGAAAGGTGCCGATGGCACTCTTGGATTCTCTTACTCGGTCGGTGGATTCGTTGACGATACGCGCTTCGGAACGGGTCTGCAAAGCCCCCCGTTCACGGTGAACAACTACGTCGAGCAGATCAAAGCCAAGACCGAGTTCTTCGCTCTTTCGCTCGGTCGGACAACCTCGGACCAGAACACCAGTTGGGGCTACGGCGTCGTTTTCGCCAACCAGTTGGTCACCAACCGAGCCACGGGCACGCTCAGCAACAACACTCCTTACGCCAATACCAACAACTCTGAAACGGGCTTTGGAGTCGGCTTGGTCGCAGGTGTGCAGATGATCGATAAGAAGCGCCCGAACGTGAGCTACGGCCTCAGCGTGCGCACTCCGATCGATATTGGTGGAAACGAGGCAACGGCGGCGATCTATGATCGCATTCCGGGCTTGATCAGCGGTGGTGTCACCTTCCGCAGAGACGGCGTCGGAGGAGGCAACGACTTCATCGTCTACGCCGCACAACTCAACTACTTCTTCGGCGGGAAGTCTTCCCCGCTGCTGGATCGAAACACGACGGCAACGTTTGGTCTTGGCGCCGAATACAACCTCGTGAAGGGCTCCGGCACCTTCCCGATCCGATTGGGTTACATCGGCATTCCTTCGGGTGGAGACGGATTCGGCGATCGAAGCGCTTTCACGCTCGGCTTTGGATATCGTCCGAACAACGCGCCGTATTCGTTTGACATCAACTACGCTTTCCCGAGAACCGGGGGCAATGACCTGGTCTTTGGTTTGACCTATCGATTCGACAGATAAGGAAAGGAATGAAGCGATCACTAGTTCTAAGCGTTCTCGGCCTGCTTGCCGGATCAGCATTCGGTCAGGGATGGACCTCTGCATACGAAGAGGGTCTGAAACTTGGCAAAGAGGGTAAGTGGCTTGAAGCACGAAAGTCTTTCCAACAAGCGGTTGCCTACCGACCCGAAGATGTTTCGGCTCCGACTCTATTGCCCGGACCGCCTACCGAGCAGCGCCGATGGCGCAACGGTTCGCCTTACTCTCCGAACTTCTTGGCCGCTTACTGCGGCTATCGCTTCGGTGCGGTCAACTCCTCGCCCGAGGCGAATGAGCTTCTGGATCAAGTCGGCACCGAGTTGCAGGCCCTTCTGGACAAGAAGCAGTACTCGCGAGAGACGTTTTACGTCCTGAGCAATGTCTATGCGCGACGAGGCAATATCGAGAAGCGCAAGGCCGTCGACGCAGCATTTGAGTCCTCGAAAGGCGCTCTGAACTGGAAGGTCGATACCGAGCTGTTCACGCCTGAAGAACTCGCGGTTTTGAATCCGCAAGGTACGGGCACGGGCACCAGTTCAACGACCACCAACCCGACGAATCCGGTTCAGCCGACGATTCCTCTGACGGGAACGGTTCCGTTCGTCCCTACCAAGTTCGCGTTAATCATTGGACAATCCGAGTCTCGGATTCGAGGTGGAGCGATCCCGCACGCCGCCGATGACGCCGCGATCATTCGAGAGGCCCTCACGGCTCACGCTGGTTATGCCCCTGAGAACACCGAGGTGTTGCTCAACGCAACCGCGAACCAGGTTCGAGCAACGGCAAAGGCCCTGGCTGCCCGCATGCCGCAGGATGCGACGCTGTTCGTCTACTTCGTGGGGCAAGGCGTCAACATCGACGGTAAGGACTACCTGGCAGGTGTTGATACGGAACTTGCAACCGACACCGCTTCGATGCTGCCCAAGGATGAGCTTTACAGCTACTTCCGCGCGAAGGGCGCACACACGTACGCCTTCTTCGAGGTCCCCCGACCGGAAATGAACAACCGATACTTCGGTTCGGAGCTTCCGCAAGTGGGTCGCCTCGCGCAGTGCAACTCCACCATGCCTGGAGAAGGTCTTTCGACCATCTTCCGACAGGGCAAGCAGGTTGGCGTCTATGCAAACTCGATTGCGGATGTATTGTCTGAGACTCGAACCCAGATCGTGTATCTGAAGGAGTTTTGCTGGCAGGTCTTCTACAAGACCCGAAAGGGATCGTCCGGTGGTAACACTCGACAAACTCCGACCCTTCCGATGACGGTGAACGTCGACAGCGATCGCGGCTTCTAAAAGGCCGTTGAATCCAAAAAGAAAAGACCCTGGCGAATCGCCAGGGTCTTTTCTTTTCAGGAGTCCTTTTCAGGATCGTTCGTCGTAGAGTCTCAAGCCATCCAGGGTAAGCATCGGTTCGTACCGATCAATACGCTCGCAGAGATCCAAGAAGACGCCTCCGAGGCCTCCCGTGGTTAAGACCGTCGCCTTCGTTCCAAGCTCCCGTTCAATGCGCTCCACAAGGGCATCGATGGCCCCGGCGTACCCAAACATCATGCCGCTCTCAATCGAGTGGATAGTGGTCTTGCCAATAGCCGTCTTAGGTGCTTTCAGTTCGATAGCAGGAAGCTTTGCCGTACGGGATACAAGACTTTGCAGAGAGGTGCCGATTCCGGTGAGGATCGCTCCGCCCGTGTACTTCCCCGTTGCGTCGATCACATCAAACGTTGTCGCGGTTCCGAGATCGACAACGATCAACGGTGCAGGCGCAATGGCCAATCCGCCGATGGCGTTGGCGATACGGTCGGCACCTACGGAAGTCGGCGGCGTATAGTCCACCGGGACTCCGTGATTAGAGTCGCCCCTGAGAAACTTGAGTTCCAATCCGAAGTAGCGCTTCACCAGCGTGGTGAGCACTGCATCCATTCCTGGAACAACACTGGCGCACACCGCTCGACGAACGGCAAACTCCATGCCCGCTAAATCGAACATCGACTTCAACCAAGCCGCAAGTTCGTCTTCGGTCGATTCGATATCGGTTCGGTGCCTCCAAGTCGAAACCCAAGTTCCGTTTTGATAGACACCGAACACGGTGTGGCTGTTGCCGACGTCGATGGCGAGCAAATTAGGCATCAATCAATCCTGAGCCGAATATATCACTCGCCGAGGGAGTGAGTGAGATCGACTCGGCTGTAGATCGCTCCGCCTGCCTCTTTTATCATGGCGGCGACGATAGACTCTGCCACCTCATCGCGAAGGGCGTAGTTGTCGGCTTCCACCATCACTCGAACCATCGGCTGCGTACCACTGGCGCGAACGTTCATCCGACCATGACCTACAAGCTTCCGCTCGGCTTCTGCCAATGTAGCCTGGACCAGTTCGCCATCGTTCCAGGTGGATCGGTCGGCAACTGTCACGTTGATGAGGAGCTGCGGCCAAGCGTCGTAGTCGGCGAAGAACTCTTCGGCCGTCCTTCCTGAACGCTTAAGCACGCGAAGGAACTCGAGCATCGTCACGAGACCGTCTCCGGTTGGCTGCCGCTCGGGGAAGATGATGTGCCCGCTCTGCTCACCACCAAGGCGTGCGGATGTTTCGGCGATCTTCTGAGCGACGTACTTGTCGCCCACTGGCGTTCGTTCCAGAGTGATTCCCTTGCCCAGCAGATACTGTTCGAAGCCGCCGTTGCTCATCACGGTTCCGACAACGACCGGAGGCGTTAGCTCGCCTTGAGATTGCCAATACGACGCCACGATCCCGAGAAGTCGGTCACCGTTGATCAACCGACCTTGGGCGTCGCTGAACACCGCTCGGTCCGCATCTCCGTCGAAGGCAACGCCCACTGAACAGCCGGATTCTTTGGTCAACTCCTGAATCCGCTCCGGATGCGTCGCTCCGCAGTGGTCGTTGATGTTCATCCCGTCCGGTTCGGTGCAAATAGCAACAACGTCTGCTCCAAGCCGTCGCAGAATATCGGGCCCCATCGCGTGCGCCGCTCCGTTGGCACCGTCCACGGCAACTTTCATCCCGTCCAGACGCTCGGGAACAACCGTTTCCAGGTACCGCAGGTACGTCTCGGAAAGACTCGGATCTTGCATCAGCGCGCCCACGTTTGCTCCAATCGGGCGCACGAACGAATCCGCCATGAGGTTTTCAATGCGGAGCTCCGTCTCGTCGGCAAGCTTCTTCCCGTCGTGTCCCAGCAGTTTGATCCCGTTGTCCGGTGCAGGGTTGTGACTCGCGGAAATCACGATGCCCATGTCGTAATCGCCTACTCTGGCGATAAAGGACACGGCAGGAGTGGGCGCGATTCCGATGGAGACCGTATCGATCCCAGCCGCGTTGAATCCGGCCGCAAGAGCGGCTCCCAGCATCGGTCCTGAACGACGAGTATCCCTTCCAATGACGACTCGCTTGTGGGTTCCGACATCATTGAGATATCGACCGGCGGCTCGACCTAGATCCAGAGCCAATTCCGGGGTGAGCTTTTGGTTGGCTACCCCCCGAATGCCGTCCGTGCCGAAATACTTGCGGCTCATGGTTGCCCCGCGACGCGGACCTTCGCCGGGCGAATGATGCGATCACCCATCCGATACCCCGCCTCGATCTCGTCCATCACCGTATCCGGCTCATGGTCTTCGGTCGCAACCACTGCAAGCGCTTCGTGAATCTCGGCATCGAATGGCTGACCGACGCTTACGATCCGCTCCAAACCCTGAGCTTCAAGGATGCTCTTGAGTTGGCGCTCGACGGCGCTTACGCCGCCTACAAGCGACTCAAGAGTCGCTCCCGACTCCGCTGCGCGTAAGGTTCGCTCGAAGTTATCCAAGATCGGAAGGAGCGATTCCACGAGAGATTGAGCTGCGAATTTACGAAGTTGAGCCGCTTCGGTTTGGGTCCGCTTCCGAAAGTTCTGGAAGTCGGCCATCGTTCGAAGAAGTTCTTCTTGCTTCTGAGCCAACTCGCTCGCAAGCTTCTCTACGACTGGGCGAAGATCTTGCCCATCGGAGTTTCCGCTCTCTACGGACTCTTTAGGAGCCTCGGAGGTGGCTTGAGAGGGTTCGTTCACTTTGGAGGATTCCGTCTTCTCGGCACCAGAAGCTTGTGCCGAGGTCTCCTCCGAAGGATTGACATCGACATTCAGAGGGTCGTTCATTTTCCCCTCTATTGTACCAACGAGGGTCTACCCTTCTTGATCCCGAGGCCCACCGAGAATCGACCGCTTTAGGTTCGAGGCAAGCTGTTGCTGCTGGCCAAGAATCAGCGCCGAAAGGATAATCGCCAGACCCAAAAACTGCATCGTCGCCAACCTCTCGCCTCGGAGCCAGAACGCATAACCGACCGTTAGGGGCGGAACAAGGAACTGGTACATCACCGCACGGGAGGTTCCGAGTTGCTCGACACCCTTGTAGTACGAGACGAACGCGATGAGCCCACTTCCAAGCACAACCTGCAAGAAATGGCCCCAGTTGTAGGCATCGATCTGATGGAAAGGCGTCTTCAGGAAGGGCCCGAGGCCGTAAAGGAAGACCAGCGGGGCCGCTCCGCCAAAAGCCATGGTAAAGGCCTGAACGGGCGTGTACTTCGACAGCATTGGCTTCAGGGAAACCACCGACCATGCCCAAGTCACGGAGGACAAGAGGACGATTAGGTTGCCCGTAAGGTGGCCTTCAACCGAAAGGGGGCGCCCCAAGATGACCAACACAACCCCCACGAACGAGAAGACTGCGCTGACCAAACGGAGCTTCGAAAGTTTTTCGTCTCCCTTTAGAACGCTGAACAGTCCGGTGAAGATGGGAGACGTCGCCAGGATAATCGCCGCCTCTGCCGGAGTTGTCAGATTGGTGCCCTCGAAGAACAGCACCATGTACAGCCCCATCGAGAGAAACCCAGAGAACCAGAGCTTCCAACGATCTTCCTTGGGTGGCCACCATGCCTTCTTTTGCAGCACGCATAGGCCAATTAAGCAAAGCCAAGTGAACCAATAACGGGCGAAAAGCAGTCCCGGAGGCGTGAAGTCCTCAAACAAAAACTTGAGAGAAATGAAGTTGAAGCCCCAAAACAAGATCGTAACGATCAAATACAGGTTGGGGCGCGGCATCGGATCACAGTATGATGCAGAAGGCCGACATGCTTAACGACTACTCACAAACGAATTTCGGCGCCGCCAAACGATTCCGCCTGATTTTGCGCGAGGGCGCGAACATTCGCGAGATGGGCGGCAATAGCGATCAATCGATCGCGGTGGGCATCGTGGACAACATCATGATGAACGCGTTGGAGACGCGTACCAGTGACATCCACCTGCAGCCCGAGCGAGAGCAGTTACGCATTCGGTACCGGCAAGACGGCGTTCTCCACACAGTGGGTTCCCTTCCGTCCGAGCAAGCTTCCAACGTATTGGCTCGTTTGAAGTTGTCGGCAGGCATGAGAATCGACGAGCAGCGCGAGCCTCAGGACGGTCGAATCGAAATGGAGTACATGGGGCGCCGGCTTAGCTGTCGGGCTTCCTGTCTTCCTTCCTTGAACGGTGAAAAGATCGTTATGCGGATTTTGGACCCGGCCGCCATGAAGGTCGACCTCACCAAGCTGGGCATGCCGCGCGACGTTCTCTCCAAATGGCGAAGAGCGATCAAAGCCCCGTACGGACTGATCTTGGTCACAGGTCCGACCGGCTCCGGCAAAACTTCGACGCTCTACGCCTCGATCAACCAGATCGACGCCCTTACACGCAACGTCGTCACGGTCGAAGACCCGATCGAATACGAGTACGAGAAAAACATCTGCCAAGTGCAGGTTTCCGAACGGGTTGGATTTAGCCGAGTCATGCGCTCGTTTTTGCGACAAGACCCAGACGTGATGCTCGTTGGTGAGATGCGCGACCCAGAATCGCTTTCGATCGGCATCCAGGCGGGTCTCACGGGTCACTTAGTTCTCTCCACGTTGCACACGAACAACGCCCTTGAAACCATTAGCCGAATGGTTGATATGAACGCGGAGCGATACCTGATCTCCGGTGTTACGGTTGCAATCCTAGCCCAACGACTTGTTCGTCTGACGTGCTACAAGTGTCGCGTACCGTACCAACCCACGCAGGACGAGATCGATCAACTCAAGCTCACCCGCGCTGATATTTCGAACGGGAAGTTCATGGTTGGCAAGGGTTGCCCAGATTGCCGCGGTTCCGGATACAAAGGTCGCGTCGGTATTTTCGAACTTGCGTTGGGCACGCCTGAATTCCGCGCGGCAATCGCGTCCAGTCACGATTACGATTCGCTTGCCAAAGCAGCCCACCGACAAGGCTTCCGAACGATGTTGGATGACGGTCGAGCCAAAGCCATGGCGGGCTGGACCACCCCCGACGAAGTGATTCGAGCCGTCCATAGCGCCGCAATCAAGTAGGCTTGCACCTATGCGATTTGGAGCCTGCACGTCGATCGAACAATCTGAGAAGTGGAAGGGGGCAGGCTTCGATTACATCGAAGTTGCCGCTGCCCCCATGCGCGAAGAGGGTTGGTCTCCTGCTCCCTATGTTACGGCAGATGTGGAAGCCACGAATCTGTTCTTCCCTGGAGGCATTCACCTTTACGACGGCTCCTTCGACGCGATTGAGCACGTGGAAATCGTAGGAGTCTGTGCGGCCGCGGTCTACGCCGAGTTAATGGTGATTGGTAGCGGAGGACAACGAAGGCACCCGGACGGTCCGGAAACTGGATTAGGCGCGTTCGTCGACCTTGTTCGGGCGATGCAAGACGCCTTCCCCCATCTTCCCCTTGTGCCAGAGTCATTAAATCGAACCGAGACCAATGTCGGGACCGATCTTGGAAAGCTTGCCCTTGCGCTTAAGGAAAGAGGACTTGGCTACACTGCCGACGTCTATCACGTGCTTAAGGAGTGGGACTCAGATGGTCGAGAAGGGGGCCTAGACGTGCCCACAGAAGCTTTTTGGGCCTCCCAACTTCCTCACCTCCCTAGCCACGTCCACCTTTCTAGCTTTGATCGAACCCTCCCATCGGAAGATGATCCGATGGTTCTTGGATTCCTTAGGCGATTGCAGTCGCTTGGTTACGATGGCAAGATCAGCCTGGAAGGCTCCTTCACCGAGGACCAAGTTTTGCGGGCTCGCCCCGTTCTAGATCGTCTTGTTTCTGCCGCTGGCTTTTGATCGCGGGATAACCCACCCGGTCTCCACACGTATGTATTCCTAACCCGTTGCCCTATGAATCTCTTTAACACAGTGGTCAAACGAGCCATCGTCGGCTTACTTCCATTCCTCGCCGCGTTCGCCCACGCTCAAATTGATTATCGAGTTTCGGTAGAGCCCACGGCGCGGGCCGTGCGCGTAGGCGTCACTTTCCCGGACGCCAAGGAAAAG
Source organism: uncultured Fimbriimonas sp. (assembly GCA_964471545.1). GTDB lineage: Bacteria > Armatimonadota > Fimbriimonadia > Fimbriimonadales > Fimbriimonadaceae > Fimbriimonas. The sequence goes on from CAYYJX010000004.1 coordinate 42,440, forward strand.
GAGACGTTCCGTATTCCAGCATGGTGCCCTGGGTTCTATTTCATCCTTAACTATCAGAACTCCATTTACGATGTTCGCGCGCTCGATCCGGTCGGTCCTCACCGGC
>CAYYJX010000004.1:42555-69300 GCA_964471545.1 uncultured Fimbriimonas sp.
ATGTTTCACCAAAACGCCCCGCAGCAGCGCGTCATCCGGCGGGTCGAGCCTTGCGGATGACGTACCTTAAGGACAAGCGCTCTTGGGAGGTCCAGAACCCGAAGAAAACTCCCATTTCGTTCCAATACAGGGTTCGAGGCACCGACGGAGGTCTAGGCTTTTTCGGAGTTCACGTCCGTGAGTTCTCGGCATTTCTGAACGGCCCGGCAGCGTTCGTCCACGTTCTAGGACGGGAAAAAGAAAACCATCGGGTCACGTTCAGCCTTCCCGGGGGTTGGGACGTGGCAACGGGCATGGATTCCAGTGAAGGTGTCTACTCTGCCGCCGACTATGACGAGTTCATCGACCATCCCATCCAGTTAGGCCGATTCATCAGGAAGACCTTCCAGGTGGACGGCACCCCGTTTGAAGTGATCTGGGTCTCTGGTGAACGCATTCGCTGCCTCGTCGATGAAGAAACCGAGCGTTTCCGCAAACTCTCGATTCCGGCAAAGAAGATGTTTGGCGAATACCCCTTCAAGCGGTACGTCTACATCGTTCACCTTGAAGTGGGCGACTTTGGTGGTGGTCTCGAGCACCGGGCAAGCACGGTTTTGGCAACGCCGAACTCACAGGTGCTCGGAATGGACGACTTGATCGCTCACGAGTTCTTCCATACCTGGAATGTGAAGCAGATTCGGCCGGACGTGTTGGGACCGTTCGATTACACGCAACCGGTTAGAACTGGATCGCTCTGGTTCGCAGAGGGCGTCACGGACTACTACGCGAAGGTCCACACCTATCAATCTGGGCTTCGCCCCGCGTCCTGGCTGATTGAGGAAATGGCGAACGAGATTGAGACGCTCCAGATGAGCAAAACTCGCCTCAAACTCTCTGTTGCCGACGCAGGCAGGAAGGCTTGGGAGAACGGAGGATTCGGGGTCGATGACCTCTCGTACTACAACAAGGGTTTGGTGATGGGCTTCCTCCTCGATCTCGAGATTCGCCGGGCTTCCAAGGGAGCGCGGTCGTTGGACGATCTTTTCCGGAAGCTGTACAAAGAGCACCGTCTTCCCAAGTCTGGTTTCACCGAGAAGCAACTCGTTGCCGCGATCAATGAGATCGCCGGCGTGGACCTCACCAAGAAGCTGAACAGCATGATCGAAACGCCGGACGAGCTCGATTACTCGGTCCTCGAACACTTCGGGCTTCGCCTGATCGAGCCCGGCAAAAGCTATTTAGACCCTTGGTTCACTCTCGACATTGAATCGAAGGTGCTATCGATCGGACCAAACATCAAAGATTCGGGGCTGAAATCGGGCGACCAGATTGTTTCGGGTTCGGCGAAGGGTGATGACATGGAACTTCAAGTAAAACGAGGCGGGCAAACCCTCAGCTTCACCGTTCCGGGTCGAAGGTATGTGGCAGGGGACTACCGGATTCAAGTGAGCCCATTTGCCACCCCCGAGCAGCGCGCCAGTCTTCAGCAGTATCTCAAGTTCTAAAGATCAGAAGATCTCGGGTTCATGCGCGCCAAGCGCCAAGACCGGAGGAACGGTAATCATCAGGAACGTTCCTCCGAGTCCAATCCAACTCGGCTCGGAAAAAATGAGCCCGACTAGGGCGGCGAATGTCACCTGCACCCACCGCAGATTAGCTCGCCCAAAAGCTGATCGTCTAAGCCTGTAACCGGAGTAAGCATTCGAAAAAAGAGCCAATCCGGCGATCACGCACCCAACAAGCAAGACACTCCACGCCCCAAGACCAGGAACGACACCGAAGAAGTCGGTCGCGGACTCTGGCGTCATAGCGGAGTGCGCCCCAAACTTTGAGATCGCCCAGTACCCTCCGAACGCCTGCTTCACAATGAACGGATTGAAGACCAAGACGAGATAAGCCGCAGAAACCCTGATTCCAGCCGCGCAGAGCCAACTCAAGATCGTGCAGGCACCCAGCAAGGATAGGTGCATGGGGGATGACCCATACAAGAAGTAGAGCTTCCCTAGGACGCAGCCTCCTAACGCCGCTGCGCTCACCAATCGGAGAGGCGTCCAAACGGGTCTTGAAAGCGGAATGAGGCACGAGTAGCCAACCAATCCCGCGGAAAATTCGGTTGGCCAAGGCACCGCCCAGGGCCGTGCCGACGGCGAGAAGAGCGAGTAAACCGGATCCGCAAGGAGCATCGCGACCGTGCCGCCCCACCCGATCCAAAAGATGGCGGCTAGAATGCCGTCTTCGGTCGGGCGATTTAGCAGCCGCAATCTCTGCATTAGGAGCGCCACCGCCCCAACCAAAATGACGGTCAGAATCCCAAAAACCATCGGCAAACCGGTCACTTCCACCACGCGGTGCGCTTGCGTGGCAAGAAACACCAGAGCCGGCAGCGCGGACGCCCAAAGAAGCATGCCTACGGCGATGCCTCCCGCCACTTCCCTCGCGATCAGCACGAACCCAACGAGGGTGGCGATGGCCCAAATGACGAGCATCCCCGTTGTGAGAGCCTTTCCACGTTCCGCTAAAAACTGAACCCACATCGATGGGTCGTCGTCCGGTCCGGCTATCATGGGCGACGTCGAGATGCGCTCCGGCTCGATCAGCAGGGTTAGGAGCGTTTCCGGAGGAAGGAGCCCTGGGATTGAAGAGTCCAAAGCAGGTACATCATCGACCTTCGCCGCGTTGCCGAATGCAAATCCCTTCCAAAGCCAAAGTCGAGAGTGGTCTCGATTCTGTAACGGCGGGTATTCAACAATCAGTACACGATCAAGCCTCGCGGCTTCCCGTGCGACCGCATCCCAATCCTTTGCTTCGGTGACCCAAACGTTCAAGGAGTTCGGCAAGCTCGGGCGCTCTCCTAGAGTGAGTGGGAGCAAGAGCCGATTGAGCGTTTTGTTGGGTCCCTCGCCAACAATGGTCGTGCGCATTCGAAAGGGCGTGCGAGGGCGCGCGGGGTGATCGCTTTTCCCTGCTCCGAGGACTTGGTCGAGACGCTCGGGCAAAAGGGGGCGATACGGGTACCCCCGGTCAAGAGCCTCACGATCTTCTCGAACATTGAACAGCCCTTCCGACACGTCCAGGAGCCTCCCCAACCGAACCAAAAGCATGTGCTCGGTTCCGGAGCGATCGTTCACCGGCGGCCACTTCACCCACAGCGGGTGACGAGCGTTGAGGGCAATGTTGGGAGTACCTGCCGCGGTTGGCGCGATAAGGACAAGCCCTAATTCTTGGGTGGGAGCGCTGTACCCGACCGCCGACGCTAAGCAAAAACAAAGAATCCACCACAGTCGGACCCACCGGTGGCCCCAGCGCGCACAGTCTCCCAGAATCGCGGACGGTATCATATCTAGTCGGAATGGCGGTGTTTGTTGGCTTGGATTGCGGGGGTTCCTCGAGTCGAGTTTTAGCCGTCGGCTCTGATCCTGATGATATTCTCTATCAAGGTCAAAGCGGTGCCGCCAACCTTGTAAGCACCCCAGAAAGTCGCATTCGGCGGAACCTAACTCACGCAATTAAGGATTGCCCGGAGCCGGACTACGTTTGCGGCTGCTTTGCAGGTCTGATCAACGAGCAAATTCGAGACAAGGCGATCGGGCTTTTGCGAGAATTTTTTCCCAAGGCTGAGTTACGCGCCGAGCCGGACTACACCGCTGCGCTCTATGCGGCTCCTGGAACCGATCTCTGCGTGATTGCGGGCACCGGTTCGCTAGTGTGTTCACGGTCGGAGGGCAAGATCGTTAAAAGCGGCGGTCGCGGCTACATCCTAGGTGATGAAGGGAGCGGCTATTACTTTGGGCGAGACGCCCTCGTGCAGTTTCTCAATCGACGGTCGGAAGCATCGCCTTACCTGGTGAATGCCGTTCAAGAAGTCTTTGGATCTTTGGAAGAACCCGATATCGTCGCCGCCGTGTATCGGGGACCCAGCCCCGCAACCGTCCTGGCCAAGTTGGCGAGAGCGGTGGGCAACGATGCTGCAATGGGTCATGACTACGCCTTGCAGAGTATCGAACGCAATATGGATGCGCTCACAAAGGTGATAGTTGGGCACATCCTTCGGTTCCATACCGACCAGGAAGAGGTGAGAATCACTCTTAGCGGTGGGGTTTGGAAGGCGGGTAACCATTTCAAAATCACCCTCGAAGAAAAGCTTTCTGAATACTTGCCGAAACGCAAACTCCACATCGCAAAACTCACTAAACCGCCACTGCGCGGTGCGGTGGAGCTCGCGAGAGAAATGAATCATGGGAACTGAGTCTAGAAACCCCCGATCGTACGGGCTCGACAAAATGAGCGCGAAAGACATCGTTCGATTAATGAACGAGGAAGAGCACGCCGTTTTTCGAGCGCTTCAGGCGGTTGAGGACGCCCTTGCGATTGCGGCCACAAAGGTCTCAGAGGCCTTTCTTGCGGGTGGAAGGATTTTCTACCTAGGCTCGGGCACGTCGGGTCGGATTGCCACTGCCGATGCGGCAGAAATGCCCCCTACCTTTGGCATTGAGAGCGACCGATTTATCGCCATTGTGAGCGGTGGCAACAAGGCCACCAACGTGGCTGTTGAAGACGCCGAGGACGATCCTCATGCGGCCGTTTTGGAGCTGAACGCTCATAAACTAGAAACCCGTGATGTAGTGATTGGGCTCGCCGCCAGCGGTAGCACCCCCTTTGTGGTTTCTGGAATCCGTCACGCCCGTGAGAAGGGGGTCTGGACGTGCGGGATAGCCAATAACAAGAACACCCCCGTTCTCCTAGAAGCCGATCTGGGCATTCTCCTGGATACCGGTCCGGAAGTGCTCACGGGCTCCACCCGCCTGAAGGCAGGAACGGCCCAGAAGCTGGCCCTGAACCGCATCTCCACGGCGAGCATGGTGCTCAGCGGCAAGGTGATCGAAAATCTGATGGTGGACGTCAAGGCTAAAAACGTTAAGCTCAAAGACCGCTGCGCACGCATCGTCACCGAGCTATCCAACGCAACCAAAGACGAAGCTCTGGACCTTCTGGAACAGAACGACTGGAGCATTCGAGCCGTCTTGAACGTGCTCAAGCAGTCCAGTTAAAAGCCCGTCAAGGGGTTCGCCGGGTGTGGAGGCACGCGATCAGCGCACCTGCACCCGGAACATCCACAATTGCTTCTCCAACCCAGCCACAACCTCATGCATGAGGTCGGCGGTCACCGTGTCGATCTCCTCGATCGTTGCCATCAACTCGCGGACGTGCAGGTTGGTGTTATAGAGGGCCGAAGCTACGAGGCGCACGACATCAGCGTCTTGAATCCATCCACGCGGAAGCAAATCGTCCCGAGTGATGGCGGCTACGTCGCTGACTTGTCCGTTCGGCGAGATGCTAAGGGCCACCATTCGCTCGGCGATTTCGTCCACAAACCCGTCAAGATCATCGCGGAGTTGGTCGAGGTGCTCGTGGACGGGCTTGAACGAAGGACCCACGACGTTCCAGTGCGCCTGTTTCACCGCAAGACCGAGCGCGATGAGGTCGGTAAGTGTTCCTTGAAGAGCTCGGGCGAGAGCCTCGCGGTTCTCGCCCGATAGTTTGAGTTCGTACATGGATCAGATCCTCCGCGTTGCGGCAATCTATCCTACGCCGGAGTGACTGGATTCTGTTGCTGAGCAAACGTGGCGTAGGTTAAGCCCATCACCATGCCCGCAATTGGGAAGGTAAAGAAGATTCCAACTCCGCAGAGGATGGCGCCGAGGCCGCTGACCAAACCTGCAACTAAGAAGAGCCCAAAGAGACCCCATGCGTGTGGCTTCGAAACGTTCCACGCCTCGGTGAGGGCACTTCCGGTTGAATCGCCGCGAATCCCCGCGTAGTATGTCGCTAAGCAAAGTCTTCCGGTCAGATAGATTCCGGGGATGAGACAGAAAACAAATCCAAACGTCGTCGCGATCGAGTAAATGAGCGAGGTACCGAGCACGGCACCAAAGTTCCGAAACGGCACAAAGGCATCACGAATCGTGAGCGTCTGCCCTTGGGATTGGAGGATCGCCATTCGCCCAAAACCGCAGAAGAAGCTCATCATGACCGCCGACGAAATTGTCCCTCCTAGGATCGAAGCAATCGAGCTCAGAATCACTTTGCCCAGGTCTGCCCCCTGCGATTCACTCGGACCTAACGCACTCCCGAAGAACGCTACGTTGACTCCTAGATTCAAGCCGATCGACAATCCGTACGAGATGAGAACGGTAATGAAGCTGACGGTTAACCAAACGCCAAGCTGAGCCTTGATTAGATTAAAAGACTCACCGATCAGTTCGAAATAAACCCCGGGCGGTCGAACCCATCCGGTACCCCCAGCGCCGCCTCGCTGGTAGTTGGACTGAGGATTTGTTGGCGGATAGTTGTTTTCCACGCGGGCATTGTATAGCAAAAAGACCTAGTCGTCTACACGACTAGGTCCCATACACGAGATTGCCTAAACGTTACTCGTTAACTTGGACGAGTTCGTAGGCTTCCACGATATCGCCCTCTTGGAAGTCTTCCCAGTTATCGAAGGTGATACCGCACTCCATTCCCATCGTGACTTCGCGAACGTCGTCCTTAAGGTGCTTGAGCGTAGCCACCGAACCTTCGTAGACAGTCTCTCGACCTCGTTTGATTCGTACCTTCGCGTTTCGGGTGATCTTGCCCTCTTGCACGTACGAACCGGCGATAAGACCCTTCTTGGAGAAGGAGAGTCGCAGGCGAACCTCAACGGTTCCAAGCTCTTGCTCTTCGAACTTCGGAGCAAGCATGCCCTTCACAGCGGCTTCGATGTCTTCGATCAGTTCGTAAATGATCGAGTAGGTTCGAATTTCGACCTTTCGCTTTTCAGCTTCCTTCTTAGCTTCGCCCTCCGGCTTGGAGTTAAAGCCAACGATGATGGATTCAGAGGCCGCTGCCAGGTCCACGTCGGCTTTATTGATGGAGCCAACGCCGCTGAGAATGATTTTGCACTCGACTTCCGAGTTGCGCACCTTCTCCAACATGCCCTTCACCGCTTCCACCGAACCTTGAACGTCGGCCTTTACGATGAGGTTGAGGACTCGCAGACCATCGTCTTGCATCCGCTGGCGGAGCTTGCTGAGGGTCAGGCCTCGGCTTGCGGTGGTAAGAGACTTGATGCGGAGATCCTCCACACGCTTGTCTGCCACTTCGCGTGCCGACTTTTCGTCGGGGAACCACTGCATGGTGTCGCCCGCACCGGGAACGTCGTTAAGACCAAGAATCTCAACCGGAACCGAAGGACCCGCTTCCGTAAGCTTGTCGCCGCGGTAGTCGGTCATCGCCTTGATTCGGCCGTAGGTGTTCCCCACTACGATGGAATCACCCGTTTTGAGGGTGCCGTTCTGAATTAGAAGGGTCGCGACCGGACCTCTTCCCTTCTCAAGTTTCGCTTCGATGACAACGCCCTTGAGCTCGCCCTTCGGATCTGCCTTCAACTCCATCACGTCTGATTGGAGAAGGATGAGTTCGAGCAGTTCGGGAACGCCTTCGCCCGTATGAGCCGAAACGTTCTGGGTGATCACCTGACCACCATAGGCTTCCGGAATAACGTTGTATTCGGGAAGTTGCTGTAGCACTCGGTCTGGGTTTGCCGAGGGCTTATCGATCTTGTTCACCGCGACGATCATCGGACAATCCGCCGCAAGAATGTGCTGGATCGCTTCCGCCGTCTGCGGCATGATTCCGTCGTCTGCGGCAACCACGAGGATCGCGATGTCGGTGACCTTCGCTCCACGAGCCCGCATGTTGGTAAACGCCGCGTGACCGGGAGTATCGAGGAAGGTGATCAAGCCTTCCGGAAGTTCAACCTGATACGCACCGATGTGCTGGGTGATGCCACCCGCTTCTTTTGCCGCAACATTCGCCTTTCGGATGTAGTCGAGCAAGCTCGTCTTACCGTGGTCGACGTGACCCATGATGGTCACCACCGGCGGTCGCTTGATGGCGCCGCCCTTCTTGGGTGCTTCGGCGGCCTTGGGCTTCGGCTTTGCGGCTTCCTTGAACGTGAGTTCAAAGCCATAGCTTTCAACAATCTTCGTCGCTTCTTCGTCCGTCAGCGCGTTTCCAACCGCTTTCATGATGCGGAACTTGGAAATCATCGCCTTTTGAATCTCGGGTTGACCGATACCAAGTGCGAGCGCGATATCTCGCGGCGTGCAGCCCGGTTTGAGTGCGATCAGCTTGGATTCCAGTTGTTCGAGAGCGCCCGCTCGAACGAGATCGAGCGTATCGTCATCGACCTCAAAGGAGACTCCATCGTGCTCAATTCCTAAGTCGTTGAGCACGAGATACACCTGTCCAGGCCTGATCTCAAACTCGCTAGCCAGTTCGGCGATATTCGCGGTCATTGCTTTCTTCTTTACCTCAGTTGACATAACAGTTGGTCTTTGAGCGCCAGGCGTTCAAAATCTGTGATTGCGCTTTTCAAAGCGCGGTCGAGACGACCTTTCTTAAGGCCCTCTTGGATGCAGGTCTCGGCGCGGCATAGGTACGCACTGCGACCATGACCCGCAAACAAAGCAACGCCTCCCGAGATTCCTCGAGAGACGCGCAAAAAGCCAGATGGATCAGCTTTGTGCTTACATGCTATGCAAGTTCGAATCGGCATTGGGTGGACATCACCTTGCTCCACCCTTTTCAGAAGCGGCTTGGCTTTCGCTTCGAATGTCGATTTTCCACTCTGTAAGCTTGGCGGCGAGTCGGACATTTTGTCCGCCCTTGCCAATGGCTAGCGAGAGTTGCCCATCGGGAACGATGACGTAAGCGCTCTTCTCGGTTGGGTTCAACTTGATAGAGTTGACCTTTGCCGGAGAGAGGGCTTCGATGATGAACTCCTTTGGATCCTCTTTGAAGAGGACCACGTCGATCTTCTCATCGTAAAGTTCTTCGGTGATTGCCTGAACACGCACGCCTCGCGGCCCGATGCATGCGCCGATCGGATCGACTCGCTCATCGGTGCTGTAAACCGCGATCTTCGCACGCTGCCCTGCTTCGCGAGCCACGTTCTTGATCACCACGACTCCAGAAGCAATTTCCGGAACCTCCAGTTCGAACAAACGCTTGAGAAGCTTCGGGTGCGTTCGGCTAACGATCACGCGCAATCGGCGCTGAGAGTCGTCCACCTTGTAAACAAACACCTTGACCCGATCATTCAATCGATAAGGCTCGGTAGGCACCTGTTCGCGCTTCGGAAGCTCCGCTTCCACCTTGTTGACGTTGATGTAAACGTTCTGTCCGTCCTTTCGGCTGACCTGTCCGGTTACGACATCGTCCAGCTTCTCGGCGAAGACATCGTGGATGCGTCGAGTCTCTGCATCGCGCAGTTTTTGCGAAAGCACTTGCTTCGCGGTTTGCGCAGCGATTCGACCAAATCGGTTCGGGTCGACGTCGACTTCCACAAAGTCGCCCACTTCAACGTCCGGCTTGCGGCGTCGAGCTTCGGCAAGGCTGATTTGCAAGGAAGGATCAGTGACCACTCCAACAACTTCCTTCTCTACCGAAACCGTCCAACCCTTCTTAGGGTCGAGTTTCACGCTCACTTCCCCACGAGCACCCACGTATCGGCGATACGCGGCGGCCAGCGCTTCTTCCAGTTCGCGCTGCAGCTCGGCTAACGGCAGGTCGCGCTCTTGCGCAATCTGATTGAGCTCTTGCAAAATGTCCATCGACTCCTCCTTAACTTCTCAAGGGTTGTGAATAAAAAAGGCGGCCTTAAGCCACCCTTCAATCGGCGCCCTTACTGTAAGGCTAGTTTAGCACATTCGGCCTTTATCTTGGGAGAAAACGGTCAAACTATAGGGCGAACGGCAAGCCGTTTGTGCCATGATCACCCCCAATTTTTTGAGTCTAGAAGGACGCGTCGCTATTGTAACCGGAGGTGCATCGGGCATAGGACGGGCAACCGCTTGTCACCTCGCAGCACAAGGTGCGGTTGTGGCGGTTTTGGATCGTAACGACGTTGGGGCGAACGATGTGGTTGCCGAAATTCATCGGCACGGCGGTTCGGCAAGAGCGTGGCAAGTCGACGTCTCCGACGCCGAAGCGCACAAAGGAACGATCGACGCCGTTGTGGAAGAACTCGGCAGATTAGACATCTTGATTGCGAACGCCGGAATCAACGGAATGTGGGGAGCGCTCGAGCAGATTCCGATTGAAGAGTTCGATCGGACGATGGCGATCAATCTGCGCGGAACCTTCATCAGCATCCAAGCGGCGGTTCCTCACATGAAGGAACGGGGCGGTTCGATCGTCATCACCTCGTCCATCAACGGAACGCGCTACTTCGGAGGAGGCGGCCTGTCCGTCTACGCGGTGAGCAAAGCAGGTCAAGCCGCCCTTTCCAAGATGCTTGCCCATGAACTCGGACCGTTCCAGATACGCGTGAACACCGTCTGCCCGGGCGGAGTGAAGACGAACATCGGGGAGAGCACGACATGGCTGAGCGATCGCCCGGTTGGAATCCCCCGGAAATACCCAGAAGGCAACATCCCGCTCACCGGCTGGGAACCTGCCGATCCCGATCAGGTGGCGAAGGCGATCTTGTTTTTGGCGTCCGACGCCGCCGACCACATCACGGGCACTGAGCTGTTTGTCGACGGTGGACAGTCGCTCATCTAGTTCGGTCCCGCCCTGCCTGGTAAACAACGGAACGATTTTCCCTCTCACGGGTTAGATACACTTTAACAGTGGATCGAATCCTCCTTGCCGCACCCCGAGGCTTCTGCGCAGGCGTCGCCTACGCCATTGAAGTTGTGGACCTCGCTCTCAAGATTCACGGCGCACCGTTGTTCGTTCGCCATGCCATCGTTCACAACGAGTGGGTCGTCAAGAGCTTCGAGTCTCGTGGCGTGGTCTTCGTCGAGGATATTAGCGATATCCCATCTGGATCCGTGGTGGTTTACTCCGCCCACGGCGTTTCGCCCGAAGTGCGTCGACAGAGCAAGGAGCGCGATCTCACCATCATCGACGCCACTTGCCCGCTGGTCACGAAAGTCCATAACGAGGCGAAGCACTACGCGGCAAAGGGCTACTTCATGATCTACATTGGTCACGAAGGGCACGTAGAGGCAGAGGGCACCATGGGAGAAGCGCCCGACCGCATGGTTCTGGTCGAGACCCCTGAAGACGCCGAGAACCTCGAGATTCCCCACTACGAGAAGCTCGCCGTGCTGACCCAAACCACGCTGAGCGTGGATGAAGTTAACGCAACCCTCTCTGTTCTTGAGCGACGATTTCCTCACATTGAAAAGCCGCCCAAAGGCGATATTTGCTACGCCACAACGAACCGCCAAATGGCAATTCGCGACCTGGCAAAGCAGTCTGACTTGATTCTCGTTGTGGGTTCGACAACGTCTTCCAACAGCAATCGATTGCGAGAGGTCGCCGAGCAACTCGGCACGGAAGCTCACTTGCTGATGTCTCCCGAAGAGGTCAAGGCAGAGTGGAAAACGAACTATGCAACGGTTGGAATCTCTTCTGGAGCGTCCACTCCTGAAGTCCTAGTCGAGGCGATCATTGGCGAACTCATGAGCGGTCGGTCGGATGTCCCGGTGGAAGTTCTGGAAACCATTCGAGAGGACGTCACCTTTAAGCCGTCTCGAGACCTGATTCAACTTGCGATGGCCAAATCCTAAGGGGATTGGCCAGGCTCGTTTCAAGTTAGAGGTCGTTGCCCCACTGGTCCTGAACGGACTCGTAGGTTTCAAAGGGATCGTTCATCTCAACGTAGCGCACTTTGTCGAACTGCACTCCGTTCCAGTCGATCGCGTACTGGCCGGGCCTCTTGCGCTCCATGATCTTCTCGATCAACTTGGCACGCCCTTTTGCCCGCGTATCGGATGGAGGGTCCGTCATTGCCATTGTGACGTCTAGCTCTGAGACGATCTTGCGCACCGGGTGCATTTCACACCAGGCGCCATACAGAGAGAGCTCGGGGTTGATGTTGTGGTACTCGAGATCGACGGAGTGCAGCGCATCATCCGACCAGTCGAGATTCTCGGACTCCATGTAGCTCTCGACGATCTTCTTCTTCGCCACCCAGTCGAGACGATCGCCCATCTCCATGGGATCTTTCTCTAGGCCGTTCAGGGTGGCCTCCCATTCGTCCAATACCCAGTTGATCTCTTCCGACTCGCCTCGGTAAACCTGAGCCGCCTCCAGGTAGGCGCGTTGAACGTCGATGGCGGAAATCGTGCCTCCCATCAGGCGCTCGGCAAGCCATCGATAGCTTTCGTCGCGCGAGATTTGGCGCATCGCAATTAGCGGCGAAGCCAACTGGACGTCGAACGGGGCGATGCCATCCTCGCACGTGCGGATCGCCAGGCGCGTCGTTCCAACCTTCAAGGCGTAGGCGTATTCGTTCTGGTTGCTCTCACCAAACAACACATGAAATCGGGTCATGCCGTTGTACGAATAGAACGTCTCCCATTTGGGGTTGATCAGCGCCCGATTAAAACGCACACGAGACGCCACCGTCTTGAGGATGTGATCGGCGCGCTGCGAAAGCTGGAACTTGACGTCCGGGTCAGGAATGACGCTGTAAACGTTGCTCACCCAGATGTAGTCGATGGGATTCTCGACCATCTCTTGGTAAGAAGGGCGAAAACCGGAGACAAGCACGTGACCACCCACGCGTCCGACTCCGGCAAAGATCTGCCGAGTGACCAGGAAGGGATAGAGCAGGTCGATACGACCGCCCAACAGCTCTTCGTCTGCTTTCACCAGATAGTTTTCGTGGCACCCGAACGTATGACCGCCAAAGTGGTCGACCGAGTTGTTGTAAACGCTGATCGAATCGTCCAGGCCAAGTTCTCGGAGGGCTCGCACAATCCAACGATGCCCAGCTCGATCGTTGGCGATGAGATCTTTGATCGAACGGCACTCGGCAGTCGCGTATTCCAAGTGCGAACCGACCGCATCGATGTAGAGTCTCGCTCCGTTGATGAGGAATCCACCGGATTCGGCAGGTTCAAAAACTTCGTCGCGTGAATGCAGATCGAGGGCCCCCACCTTCATGTCATAGAAGGCGTAGTCTTTGATCGCCTCCACCGCCCCGGCCGGATTTCCAAGCGATTCATCGGCTACTAAGCAGCCGAATTCCGTCTCGACTCCAAAGATCCGCTCGTGGGGCTTTTGCATGGGTGTTCCTATCTACGCCGTTTAGACGATTTTGAACCGCATTCGGCTACCCACCTAAGGGCCTAGACTTCATTTGCACCCAGGTTCTGGGAAACTTTGCGGGAGTCGATTTTATCTTTGCGTAGACGGGAAGGACACGAAGCACTTCTTGTCCATCTCCAGAAGGAACCGGAATGGTGCGGGTCTCTTTCAGGCTGAGGCCAAGTTGCGCGAAGGCATCGTCCCAAAGCACATCGTTTGGAGTGCGGAGCGGAACAACCATTCCGCCCTTTCGACAAAGGTGGGCACTGAGTTCAAGCTGCACCGGAAGAGGGGCAAGCGCTCGGCCGGTGACAAAATCGAAGTCTTCTCGGCTGTCCCACTCTTCAATCCTCAATTGGTGAGCTTCCAGATTGGTCAGAACCTGTTGCTTCAAAAACCCGATCATCTTCCCTGCCGAGTCGATACAGGTCACCGTGAGATCTGGTCGGAAGAGCGCGATGGCGAATCCTGGAAAGCCCGGTCCGGACCCTAAGTCGAGAACATGCGCTCCTACAGGAATTAACGGAACGACGGTTAGCGAGTCGAGCAAATGTCTTGCCCACGCCTCCTCTCTCGGAACGCGAGTGAGGTTGGTGGTTTCGTTCACCCGGTAGAGAGCCTCTTCGAAGGCAACCCAACGCTCCAGAACCTCGGAATCGTATGGAACCTCCCATTGATCCAAAGTAGTAATCAGCGCTTGGGGAAGAGTGTTCAACAGGATTTGAAGATACCGCTCAATTGGCTCCGACAGAAGCTCACGTCTCCGACTAAACTGTGGATTCCAGCATGTATAAACTCAACTTTTCGGCAGCTGTTGCCTTATTCGGCGGCCTAGCATCGATCGGATCGGCACAGCTTGACGCGACGATTGCAGACGCTCCGATCGCGAAAAAAGTCGACCATATCACGACTCTTCACGGCAAGAAGCGAAATGATCCTTATCACTGGATTCGCAATAAGGCCTCCAAAGAGACCCTCTCGCACTTGAATGCCGAGAATGCGTACACGGACGCCGTTCTGAGCCCGTTTAGCGACCTCAAAGAGTCCTTGTTCAAAGAGATCGTCGGTCGAATCAAGGAAGACGACTCTGAAGTTCCCTATCTGAGCAAAGGCTATTACTACTATTCGCGATTTGAGAAGGGCAAGGAATACCCTTTGATTTGCCGCAAAAAGGGGTCGCTTCAAGGAAAGGAGGAAGTCATGCTCGATGGGAACGCTCTGGCAAAGGGCAAGAAGTTCTTTAGCATCGGCGGAACCGAGGTTTCTCCTAATTCCCGATTCCTTGCCTACACCACCGACGTCACCGGATTCAGAGAGTATTACGTTCGGATCAAGGACCTTCAGACCGGCAAAAACCTGCCGGACGAGCTCGGCAAGGCAAACCAGATTGTCTGGGGAGCGGATTCAAAAACGCTCTTCTTCGTCACCGAGGACAAAGCCAAGCGATGGAACAAGGTTTGGCGATATACCCTGGGCTCCAAAAAGCCTCAACTCGTCGTTGAGGAAAAGGACGAACTCTTCTGGGTGTCTCTTGGCTCTTCCACCGACGAGCGGTTCTTGTTCATCGACATCGGCTCCAAGGACACGAACGAAGTCCATTACGTTCCCCTCAATCGCCCCACGGCAAAGCCGACTCTGATCGCCAAGCGCGGAACGAAATCGAAGCTGCAGGTCGACGCCTACAAAGACGAGTTCTTCATCAACACGAACGACAAGGGTCCCAACTTTAGGCTCGTTCGGGCGCCAATCTCCAACCCGACCGCTCGCAACTGGAGAGAAGTCATTCCTCATCGACCGCTTTCAGTTTTGTCCGGGGTTTCGTGCTTCAAGGACTTCATGGTTGTCGCCCAGCGAGAGGGCGGCTTCACTCAGTTGGCGATTCGAGACTACAAGTCGGGCAAGCTTTCGCCTCTAAAGGCAGAGGACACCCCCGGAACGATTGGTCTTGGTGCAAATGCCGAATATGACACCAAGACGATCCGGTACGAGTTCAGTTCTCTTCGCCTCCCCGAATCGACCTACGACTACGACGTAAAGTCCGGTAAGTCAAAGCTTCTGAAGCGAGCGCCCGTTCTCGGTGGATACAAGCCGGAAGATTATGTTTCGTCGGTCGTTTGGGCCACGGCTCGCGACGGAAAGACGCGTGTGCCGATCTCCCTGGTACGCAAGAAATCCACCGTCCCGTCGGCAAAGACGCCTCTGTATCTTTATGCCTACGGCAGCTACGGGGCTCCGACGGATCCGTTCTTCTCCTACGCACGACTCAGCCTGCTCGACCGAGGGTTCATCTTCGCGATCGCACACATTCGAGGCGGCGGTGAATTCGGACTCCCGTGGTACGAAGACGGAAAGATGGCCAAGAAGATGAACACCTTTACGGACTTCATCGACTGTGCCGATCACCTCGTCAAGAAGGGATACACCTCGCCTAGCCGCATGGCGATTAACGGAGGCAGCGCAGGCGGTCTTCTCATCGGTGCGGTCTTGAACCTTCGACCAACTCTCTGCAAGGCAGCGGTGCTTGACGTTCCGTTCGTAGACGTGATCAACACCATGTTGGATGAGACTCTCCCGCTGACCGTTGGGGAGTTTGTCGAGTGGGGCAATCCTAAGATCAAGTCCCAATTCGACTGGATGATCAAGTACTCGCCTTACGACAACATTGCTCCGAAGGTGTATCCGGACATCCTGGTCAACACCTCGCTGAACGACTCGCAGGTCATGTACTGGGAGCCGGCGAAGTACGTCGCCAAGCTCCGCGCCAACAAAACCGATTCCAACGCCCTGCTGCTTCGCTGCAACATGGACGCCGGACATGGCGGGGCTTCAGGTCGGTACGAGCGATACAAGGAAGTTGCTGAGCTTTACACATTCGTGCTCAGCAGCCTCAACTTGGCTCGTCGCTAGGAACTTGCAGGTCCCCGAGGCGTCCGCCGTCTCGGGGACTTTTTTGTGCATTCCCGGGCCGCTCCGCCCGATAATGAACAGCCATGAGCGCGGTTTTGACTTCCCTCCTTGTCCTATCCAGTGGTGCGCTGGGATCGGGGCGGGGTGGCAGTCTCACCGCGATTCCGCGATCTGGCGGACTCCCTGCGCCACACCCCTATGCCATCTCGCCAGATGGCGGAACGGTAGTCGGCCACTTTGCACCGGGGAATCCGTTCATCTACCGAGCGGGAGGTATCACGCGCTTTCGACCGTCCAACGCGGTGGACGACTTTTATGCCCAGGCGGTCTCGGTCGGTGGAAGCGTCATTGTCGGTCGAGCCGGACGAGCCTACGCCTTTGCGCGTGGGAAGCTGACTCTCTTCCCTCCGCTCAGGGAAGTTGAAGACTCGTTCGCCTACGGAGTGTCGGACGATGGATCCGTGGTCACGGGATACGCCGAGGGCGAGGAAGAAACCCGAGCATTTATCTGGAGTCCCGGTCAATCACCAAAGTTCCTGCCACCCATCGATCTGTACGAGAGACTGATGCCCACCGGCATCGACTCAAAGGGCAGAACTGTCTGCGGGATTGCTACCGATGGTGTGGAAACCATGCCCTTCGCGGGCACGCTCTCCAAAACTTCCTTACTGAAGCTGCCGAACGGGATGAAAGAGGGTGCCGCAAACGCAATCGACGCTTCTGGAAACCTCGTGGTTGGTCTTGCGCACAACGGCAAAGAAACTCGAGCGGTTGCTTGGATCAAAAAGCTTCCCAAGCTCCTTCCCAATCCGGAAGGCACGAAGCCGAGCGAGGCGGTTCTCGCCAAAAGCGTCTCTCGTGATGAATCGCTTGTTGGGGGCTCCGTTGGCGAAAAGGCAATGGTGTGGCTAAAAACGGCCAAGGGCTATCAAGGGACGCTCCTCGTAACCTGGCTGCAGGCGAGCGGGATTTCGATAGCGGGCTGGTCGCTGGAGTCGGTCACCTCGGTTGCGGCCACCCGAAGCGAGTGGTTCATCACCGGTTTTGGACACTTTCGTGGGCGAGAAGCTGGATTTGTGGCTCGCGTCCGTCGGTAGCCGAACGAGAACCCGGAAGAAAATGTGACGGAGATCACGAAACGGCCCTAGGACCTTCCTTGTATAGTGATCGTATGCGAAAGCTCGCTGTTGCACTGTTTGTTGTCTCTGCGGTCGGTTTGGTCGGCTGCTCCAAGCCGTCTGTTGAAGGAAAATGGGAATCCAGCGCGGCTAACGTAGAAGGGTTGCCTCCTGGAGCGGAAGCGAAGTTCATCGTCGAATACGCAGGTTCGAACGTGACCGCAACGCTCGACATGCAAAAGCCGATTGCTCTCAAGATGATCGCAACGGGAACGTACACCTTCGATGGCACCAAGCTGGACCATAAGTTCGCGAAGGTAGACGTCGATACCTCCAAGCTTCCTGCAATGGCTCGGCCGTTGGTAGAGGCACAGCTGAAGAAGGAAGATCTCGCCGCAAAGATGTCCGGCCAACAAGGAATCACCTTTGAAGGCGGTGATACCATGATTCAGAAAGGCGCAAAGGGTGACACCAAGTTCACTCGCGTCAAGGCCTAATTCCGGCTCTTCAAGAACAATAAAGCCCCCACTCGCCTACGAGTGGGGGCTTTGTTTTTACCAAGCGTAGTGCTCGGGAGCGGTCTTGAACGGCGGGAAGATCGCATCGATCTTGGCATTGAGGTCAGCATCGATGTTGATCTCGAGTGCCCGCGTCGAACCCTCCAATTGCTCAATGGTCCGCGGACCGATAATCGGCCCGGTGACGTAGGACTTGCTCAGAGTCCATGCAAGGGCGACGTCTGCAGGCTTCTCGCCAATCTCTTCGCAAAGATTTTCCCAGGCAAGAAGCTGATCGCCTTGCTTCTCGATCAGGCCCTTCGTCCAATCGCCTCTTCGCCGGACGCCTTCTTCGGTTTTCATCACACCACCCAGGACACCTCCGCCGAGCGGAGACCAAGGGATGATTCCCACCCCGTACGCTTCACATGCGGGGGCCACCTCAAGCTCGATTTCTCGTTGAACCAGCGAGTACTTGCTCTGCTCGCTGACCAAGCCAAGATAGTTGCGCTTCTTCGCAGTCTCGTTCGCCTGAACGATGTTCCACGCCGCAAAGTTAGAACTGCCCGCGTAAAGGATCTTGCCCTGATACCGAAGCACCTCGAACGCCTCCCAAACTTCATCCCAAGGGGCGTCTCTATAGATATGGTGCATTTGGTAGAGGTCGATGTACTCCGTTTGCATCCGCTGCAGACTGGCGTCGCAGGCGCGTCGAATGTGAAGCGCACTCACCTTTTCCGTGTTGGGCCACTTCTCTTGAAGTCCCTTCCCCATCGGGTTGTAGAGCTTGGTCGCGAGCACGACGCGCTCTCGTCGCTCTCCGCCAAGGGCGAACCACTCGCCCAAAATGTTCTCCGTAATGCCTTCCCCAAGCTTCCAACCGTAGATGTCGGCGGTGTCAAAGAAGTTGATGCCCAGTTCCAGGGCTCGGTCCATGATTCGGAAAGCGTCTTCCTTCGACGTATCCACACCGAAGTTCATGGTGCCTAAACAGAGGCGGCTAACGAGTAATCCGGTTCGGCCAAGGTGGGTGTACTGCATGTTTCCCTCGCCCCGATTCTACGCCCGTTAAGGCGGGAAAAACGCAAAAATCCCCCTTATCCAGAGAATTGAGGACACTCTGGAGAAGGGGGATTCTTTGCTCGATCAGTAGCCGATAGGAGGTGTGGGATCGAGCACTTCAATCGTCGCTTCGGAGGTGACTCCGTCAACGTCGATGATGAGCTTGTACTTCCCTGCGGGGGCGATGCCTCCGCCGAGTCGTCCATTCCACCGGACGCGGTTGACACCTGCTTTCACAGGCACGCCCTCGCCAGAAAGGACGATGTTCTCCTCACCCTTTGCGTCCACGATCTTCACGGCACCGACCTTGCCTTCTTTTGCGAGGTGGTAGTAGATGAAGGTGCCGGGTTGGGTGTTTCGCGACTGATACACCTGGTCCCCATCCCAGCTAGAGCCGGCGACGAAGCCTAGTCGAATGATGGGCTGGGGCGAGAACGCCGCCACCGGAGCTTTCGCCTTCTCAGCCGTCAAGCCTTCCAAAAGGCTTACGTCAATGGTCCAGATGGATCGGCCGTGGGTGCCCACGATGAGATCCTTCATTTCCGGGTGAACACTCAGGTCGTGCACCGCAACCGTCGGGAACTGGCCTCGCAATCGGGACCAAGTCTTGCCTCGATCCAGCGAGAACCGAAGGCTCATTTCAGAACCAAGGAACAGCAGATCCGGGTTGTGCGCGCCTTCGCGAACGACGTATACCGAGTCGTAATCCGGAAGCCCAGCCGCAAGGGAGGTCCAGGTCTTTCCAAGGTCTTCACTCACGTACACGTACGGCTTAAAGTCATCGGTTCGGTGACCGTCCAGCGTGACGTAGATGCGGTCCTTGTTCCACTTCGAGAGGAGAACTCGGCTCACCCAAACGTCGGTCGGTCGCCCAGGAAGCTTCGATCCAACATCGGACCAAGTCTTTCCGCCGTCTGCGGTTACGTGAACCATGCCGTCATCGGTACCGACCACGATTCGATTTGCATCGATGGGGGACTGGCTGATCGTGACGATCGTGCAATGGTTTTCGGCACCCGTCGCTTCCTCGTTGACGCTAATGCGGCGCGAGATCGCGCTGGTGCTCGTCTTGATCACACTTTCAGTAGTGAGATCGGGCGAGATCGCCTTCCAAGTGTTTCCTCGATCCGTGGACATCATCAGCTTGTTGGAGCCAACGAAGACTGTCTTGGGGTCGTGGGGGCTGAGCAGAATAGGAGTGTTCCAGTTGAACCGAAGGCGCGGGGCCGCGGGCTTCGGAGCGTCTTTACCTTGCTCCTTCTCAATGCGATCGATGAGCTTTCGGTGATCCGCAAGAGCCTCGTTATCGACCGGTCGGATGCTGCGTCGCTCGCCGGTTCGGACGTTGATACGTCCGACGGCTCCACCTTGCGATTCGGCGTAAACCCACTCTGGCTCCTTCGGATCGACTTGGACATAGAATCCGTCTCCTCCGTAAAGGCTGAAGGCGTCGGCAAAGGTTGGACCGCCTCGGAGCGTTTGGGTGGGGAGTCCCCAGCTACCGTTGTCTTGCAGACCGCCGTACACCCAGTAAGGGCGCTGGAAGTCGTGCGTAACCGCGTAAAACTGACCGATCGGCATTCGGTTAAGGTGCTCAAAAGCACCGCCCTTATCGCGCGATTGAGAGACGCCGCCGTCGTGACCAACCAGAATGTGGTTCGAGTTCTTCGGGTTCACCCAAAGCGCGTGCATATCCGCGTGGATGCTGTTTTGGGCGACTAGCTCCCAGTCCTTGCCAAGGTTCTTGGAACGCATTAAATAGAGACCACCGATGTACCAGGTCTTGTAGTCGTTGGGATCGATAAGCGGCAGACTGAAGTAGAACGGTCGTGGGTTCAGCTGCTTCATGAAGGTCCAGGTGTCGCCACCGTCCTTGGACATGAAGATGCCGCCGCCGTTGAACTGACTTCCGCTAGGAACCTGGAAGCGAGGGTCGCGCGGAGGCTGGGGGCTGCCTGCTTGGCCGGAATTGACACCGCCCATGTTGTTGCGGTTTCCACCCGCGCTTTGAGCGGAACCCGTTGCACCGGCCGGTCTCGCAGCACCACTTGCGGCTGCACCGGAAGCGGCACCACCCTGTCCGGGAGGAGGCGACTGGAATCGAACGGCGGCTCCGTCTGAACCGGGGAGTCGATACTCCACCGTCGCGATCATGATCTTAGGATCTTTTCGGTACAGGCTCAGGCCAATTCGTCCGAGCGGAGCCTGCGGGAGTCCGCCACCAAGACGTTTCCAGCTCTTTCCGCCGTCTTTGGACTTATAAATGCCCGCGTTATAGCCACCGCTATAGAACACCCACGGCTTTCGCAGTCGCTCCCACGCGCTTGCATAAACCACGTTTGGATCTTGGGGATCAAGGTCGAGATCGATGATGCCCGTGCGATCATCAAGATACAGAACCTTCGTCCAGGTCTTACCACCGTCGGTGGTCTTGAAGAGCCCCCGCTCTTCATTCGGACCCCAAAGTCGGCCTAGTGCCGCGACCCAAACGATGTTCGGGTTGGTCGGGTGAACAACAATTTTGCTGATGTGTCGCGTCTCGGTTAGACCGATGTGCTTCCAAGTCTTGCCGCCATCGGTCGACTTGTAGACGCCGTCGCCCCAGGCAACCGAGTTTCGGCTGCTCTGCTCGCCTGTTCCGACATAGACGATGTCTGGATTCTCAGGAGAGATTGCAACTGCACCGGAACTCACCGAATTACCGGTGTCGAAGACGCAGGACATGGTGGTTCCAGCGTTTTCGGTTTTCCAAATACCGCCCGAAGCGGTTGCAACGTAAAAGAGCTCGGGGCGCTTCTCATAGACCGCAAAGTCCATGATCCGACCACCCATGTTTGTGGGACCGAGTTGTCGCGGTTGGAGAGCATCGAGGAAGGAAGCGAGCGGGCCTTCACTTGCCGGACGAGCGGGCGCAGACGCTTTTCCACTGCCCGAATCAAAAGGATTACTCTGTCCGTAAGCGGTGCCTGCCGCTCCTACAACGAGCGTGGCAAGAAAGAGAGACGATAAACGCATGACTACACTGGGCTTTTACCTAAGGTAAAGCCGGATTATCGCTGATTTTCCGCTAAAAACGAAGAAGGTGGGTTTCTGAATGAGAGTTGCCGATAATCGTTTTACAGAGTGACTCCGACCGGCAAATGCACCGGGGGAGTTCCAAAGAGTGCGGTGGGGGACTGCACGGGCAATAAGAATGGATACGCTGAGTTTTCTGTACGGTCTGATCGGGGGGATGGCCGCTGTCATCGCTGCGGACTTCTTCTTCTATCGAAGAGGCAAGAACGCCCTTCCAGATATTGCGACACCGTCTTCATTTATTCATTCCAATCCAGATTTAGAGAAAGATCTTGAACTGGCAAAGCAGCAAATTGAAAACCTACAACGTGAGCTTGAGTCTGCTAAGTCCGTTTCCAGTGATTCGATCGATGTTTCAACCGGCGAACCCGAA
Organism: uncultured Fimbriimonas sp.; assembly: GCA_964471545.1. GTDB lineage: Bacteria > Armatimonadota > Fimbriimonadia > Fimbriimonadales > Fimbriimonadaceae > Fimbriimonas. Next base: position 64,716 of record CAYYJX010000004.1, read on the forward strand.
TGGCCCGATCAGAGACTGATCGTTGCCCAGCTAGAAGAGCGTCTCCGTGAGTTGGAATCCGAAAGGGTGGAGGCATCAGCCCCTTCCACGACCGATGAGGCTGCCTCTGAGCAACAAGAAGAGATCGCTGCCCTCCAACGCGAACTGGCAGAGGCAAAGGCAACCGTTGAAGCTTCTCAGACCGATTTAGCAGCCGCCAAAGACGAACTTCAGCGCGCGCGAGCCGAGCTTGTGAAGATTGTCACGGGTGGTGAGCCATCCGCTGCAACCCCGGCAGTCGACTACGAAGAAATCATTGCGGCAAAAGACGCCGCCATCAACACGCTCAAAAAGAAGGTTGATGAGCTCTCTGCGGCGCAGAATCCAACGATGGACTTCGCCTCGAAGATCGAGGAACGCGACGTCCAAATTCGCGTGCTCGAAGATCGAGTGGCAGAACTGCTTCAGCAAATTCAGAGCGCAGAGTCACCCGCCTCCACCGAAGCGGCGCCCATTGACAGCGGTATCTCCCCCGAGGAGCTCATGGTCTTGAAGATGCAGGTGAATGCCCTTCAAGAGGAGCTTCGAAACCGCGATGCGCGCATCTCCGAGCTTGAATCGGCGGAACCGTCGACTTCCTCCCCGAGCGAACCGAGTCCTGTTCTCAATTCGCGGATCGCCGATCTTGAAGACGAACTCGAGGCCAAGAATCGAGAGCTTTCTGGGCTCAAACAGAAACTCGCCGATGCCCACGAGGCGTCCAATGCGGGCGGGTCGAGGAAGCTTGCCGAGCTCGACGCCGAACTGGTGACCCTGCGATCTCAGTTGAACACCCGGGAAAATGAAATCTCTCGTTTGAAGCGAGACTTGCAGGATGCGCAACGCTTTTACGATGGCGAGATGCCGACGCCGTCCTCAGCACCTGCCCCAATTGAAGAACCGGAGTCTTCAGATCCTGAACCCGCAACGGTGAGCGTGGCCACGCCTGTGGCAACGCCCGCTCCCGCTGCAACAGCGGTGGCAACGCAGGCGATGACCTTGGCGCAACAACTTGCCGGAGGTGCGAAGCCTCCAGCCGCACCTGCGGCAGGACAGTCGGGCTTCGCCCGAGTCGGCCGGGATCCGCTCCAATCGATCGAAGGGATCGGGCCGGTTTATCAAGCGAAGCTCTGGGAAGCCGGTGTTCACCGGTTCTCCGACTTGGCGGCGCTCACGCCTCACCAGGTGATCGAGATCATCCAGCCGAAGGAATGGCAACACATCGATGCCGAAGTCTGGATTGACGAGGCGAAGAGGATCTCCTCGGAGGGCTAATTCATGACGGCAAACTTCAACGCACCGTCGATTGCTCAAAAGCGTGCCGTGGTCGATCCGCGGGAGCGAAAGGTGTGGCTGGCGCTAAAAGTGGTGGTGCTACTCGGCCTGTCCGGATACACCTTCTCCGTTCAGCAGAGCGCCGTTGCCAAGCCGGAGTCTCTGCTGGTTGACCGCTCCACCAAGAGTGCGGCTTCGACTCCAGAAAAGCCATCTTCGGATTCCAAAACTGCCGAGACGGGTTCCAGTTCTGCCATCCGGTTGCTCTCTCCGAGCCTCAAAGGAGACGCGGGTCCGGTCGGTACGTACGTCTTCCAAGGCACAACAGAGCCCAAGGCAAAGATCGTCTTGCGCTCCAATGGCACTCGTGTGAAGGCGTTCCGAGCCGATCAGAAAGGCGTTTGGAAGGCATCGCTAAAATTTGATGACCCGGGGGTCCGAGAAATCTCGGCTGAATCATTCCTCAATGGAAAATCTCTCGGTGAACCCGCACACTTCCACCTGGATATCGTCAAGAAAGCAAAGGTTACAGCGGTTCCAGGAATGACGGATTATGTGGCCGATAAGCTTGAAGAAGCGGCCGAACCCCAGTTTGAACCGGAACCCGATATGTCGGGTGTCTTTGAGTCTGGGGAGTTCAATGTCTCTTCACACAAGACGGGCGAAAAGGTTAAGCCCGGGCGGGTGGTTCTGGAGGGATCGGCTAACGCGGGCGATAAGCTTCACACGTTCGTGAATGGAAAGCTGCGCATGAAATCCACGGCCTCCGCCGAAGGTAAGTGGGATGCCCCGCTTCCCTTGAAATCTGCGGGCGTTCGGACCATTAAGGTTCTCAACGTTACGCAGAAGAAGTCCAAGGTTCTTAAGCTAATCGTTAAGTAGCGAGATTCGCCATTGCGCGAATAAATGCTTCGTACACCTTTTGGCAGGTTTGCAGATCGGCGATGGAGACACACTCGTCGATCTGGTGAATCGTCGCATTCAGCGGTCCGAACTCTGCAACCGGGATTCCGCGGGCCGCAAAGAATCTAGCATCGGAAGTTCCACCGCCCGCGTCCGGCCTCGGAGTGACTCCCGTGACCTCCTGAACAACCCCAAGCAGGCATCGCGAAAGACTTGATTCATCGGTCCGGAAGGCGTTGGCCCCGTCAATCCATTCGACCTCGAACGGAATCCGTACGGTGGATAGACAGTCTGCGATCGAACACCTAATTTGTTCCGGCGTTGTGGCAGGGGTGTGCCGCACGTTCACGTCGCATCGAAGCGTGCCAGGAATCACATTGGTCGCTCCCGTTCCCGCGTTTAAATTGGCGACCTGGAGCGAGCTGTTCGGGAAAAGATCGTCGCCATCGCTCCATCGCAGATCAGCAATCTCAGCCAAGGCCCGGAGTGATTCGTGGACTGCGTTGACCCCGAGATGAGGATAAGCGACATGCCCCTGCTTTCCGTGAATAGTGATCCTAGCGGTGATGGAGCCTCTTCGACCGACCTTTACCGTGTCGCCACAAGTCTCGACTGAGGTGGGTTCTCCAACAAGTGCGCCAAGGATCTTCTTCCCTTCCGACTCGGCCCAATCGAGAATGGCAACGGTTCCATCTTTCGCGGGTCCTTCTTCGTCGGCGGTGATGGCAAGCGCTAGGCTGAACGGAAGTTCGTCGTTCGATTGGCGGATCCCTTCGGCAGCAAGAATAAGTGCCGACAAGGGACCTTTCATGTCCGAGGTTCCCCGCCCGTAAAGAAGGTCACCAACAAGCGTGGGTTCGAATGGCGGATGAGTCCACTGAGTCACGTCGCCCGGAGGAACGACATCGCAATGACCGTTGAGAACGAGCGCGGGCTTGCTTGGATCTCCGATCTCCGCCCAAAGGTTTTCAACGCCGCCGCGCTCAATTCGAGTGCAACGGAATCCCCACTGCTGCAAGAGTGGCGTTAGGAACTGAGTGAGGACGTCGCCATTGGGCGTGACGCTCGGAAAAGCGACCAATTTGGCAGTGAGTTCGGCGACGTCCATTCTTGAGTTAGTCGGCGAGACGAAGCAGCTCGTTGAGACCGGTCTTGGCCCGGGTTTGGGCATCGACCTTCTTCACGATGATGGCTGCATACAAACCGCAGTTTCCTTCTTTTGCCGGGAGCGTTCCAGGAACGACAACCGATCCTGCCGGAACTCGTCCGTAATGCACCTCGCCGGTCTCGCGATCGAAAATCTTGGTGCTTTGACCGATGAAGACACCCATCGAGATCACCGAGTTCTCCTCAACGATCACACCCTCAACGATTTCCGATCGAGCGCCGATGAAACAGTTGTCCTCGATAATGGTGGGGTTTGCCTGGAGAGGTTCGAGAACACCGCCGATTCCAGCACCACCGCTCAGGTGAACGTTCTTTCCAATCTGTGCACACGAACCAACCGTCGCCCAGGTATCTACCATCGTGCCTTCGTCAACGAAGGCTCCTACGTTCGTGTAACTGGGCATGAGAACAACGTTGCGAGCAATGTACGCTCCTTTTCTCACCACCGCATGGGGGACAACGCGCATTCCACCTGCACGGAAATCTTCTTCGGTGTAATTCTCAAACTTGAGCGGCACCTTGTCGAAGAACGTCATCGGTCCAGAGTTGGACACGCCGTTGTCTCGAAGGCGAAACGAGAGCAAGACTGCCTTTTTCACCCACTCGTGGGTCACCCAATTCCCATCGATCTTCTCGGCTACCCGGAGCGTTCCTGCGTCGAGCGCATCCAGAACGCTTACGACCTCTGCCATCACCTCTGCTGGATGGTTGGTTGGCGAGAACTGCGTGCGGTTCTCCCAGGCTTCTTCAATCAGGGTTCGATTTAGGCTCATAGGACCCTATGGTTGTACCGAATCGGGTGCGGTTTAGACCGGAAAACACACGAATTCCCGTTACAGACTTTGGCAAAACTCGACGATGCGATCGACCGCTTCCGAGCACTCCTTCATCTCCGCGACGAGCGCCAGCCGAACATAGGCTTCTCCAGGATTCCCACCGGGCAAATCTCGACCGATGTAGGTACCAGGAAGCACCGTCACGTTGGTCTTCCGGAAGAGCTCTCTCGCGAACCACTCGTCGGCAGAGAGTCCATCCTGAGCGCCGTTTCGCACGCGCGCCCACAGGAAGAAGGCCGCATCGGGCAGATCTACGTCTAGAACTTCCGCCAGCTTCGGGGTGAGTGCATGAAACTTCTCTTGGTATGCGGCGCGGTTGGCTTCTACATGAGCCTCATCGTCCCATGCCAGGGCACTGGCGTGTTGGGTCATCTCACTCATCGCAT
>CAYYJX010000005.1:0-12995 GCA_964471545.1 uncultured Fimbriimonas sp.
CTAGCGCCAGAGGCACGATGTTTGTGTGGGTGGGGGCGTCGTTCAGTCTTCGTACCCCGGCAAACACTCGGTGTCCACGATCGGCGAGGGCGGTTGCCGTCGCCCGGCCGATGCCGGAACTTGTTCCGGTTACAAGGATTGACTTCATCATTGCCAATCTTGAACTCTGGAGTATGATCCAGAGTCAAGGGCAGATGCGCATAAAAGAATTCTCCGAAGTCACGGGATGGTCGGTCGATACAATTCGCTTCTATGAAGAAAAGGGGCTGCTGCATCCTCAGCGAGACGAGGCATCGAAGTACCGTTCTTTCTCCAAAGAAGATCTTGAAGTCGCTGAGGGAATTCGTGTGGGGAGAGCCCTGGGATTCTCGCTAGCAGAAATTCGCGCTGGTCTCGACGCGTATCGGACGGGCGACCTGACTACGGAACTGAAGCTTCAGATTATTAGAGAGAAGCTAACCCAGGTCCGGGCAAAGATCGACCATCTTGAGGGAATCCGTGACTACCTAGCAGCCAAGCATCAGTGGATCGAGAATGGTGAGATAGGGAACGCCCCAGATGCGCCTTTGTGGTCGGACACATAGCAAATATGGGTGTGGTCGCTAGATTGTCCCCAACTTCGTTGATGATTGTTCAGGTCGGATAAGGCTCACAAGGGATTTCACTGAAATGAACAGGTCTCTCCGCCGCCTAGGCGACGGAGAGACAGACATTTGGACGTTCTAGCCGCCGGTGTCGATCGTCGGAGGGAGCTTGAGTTCGCTGCCCTCTTTAATGAACTTCTTCATTTGAAGTCGTTGCATCAGATTGCCTTTCGCGTCGAGAAGATCCTCTCGAACTTTGCCCAGGCCGGGCACATAGTAAGAGCGCTTCGTCGTCTCTAGCCACTGCACCTTCTCGAAGATTTGAACGACGGTTGCCGTCTTCTTGCCTAGAGGAGTTTCCACCACTTTGGGAGAGAGCACTTTTCCAGTGAAAACCGACCCGGACCTCGAGGTCGGCGTTCCGGTGTTTGCCGGACCCTCCGCACCCGAGGTCCAGCGCCAAGTCGCTCCCGGCGAGAGATCCACGGGTAAGGTCGCTCCCTGATGCGATACGGAGAAACCAGGCTTGGTGTTGTTACCCGTCGAGTTCTCGGCTTGGAAGACGCCTGAGTTTCGAGCCTCCAGATACTCATAGCTCACGATCAGTTGCCCTTTGAGGGTGTTGCTGAAATTCTTCAGTTCGAAGACGGGACCCGTTGGGGTTTCGATCCTTCGAGACGTGTGAAGGATGAACTCGTGCTTCTTGCCGTTCGGCCACGAGTACTCATAGAGCCACTGGTGACCCGGGGCAAGATTTGCAAGTTCCAAAGCGGCTTGGGCTTTGGGCGACAGGGTAACAGGTGAGCGCTGGGCGCCACCGATTCCGACGGCGGAGAGAACTCCCCCAATTCCAATGAGGGACACGGTTGCAGTTGCTAAGTTCATGGTTCTGATTTGATGGAAACGGTCTGGGTTCAGGGAAGCTCTGTAGAGCGCCCTTCGAGCCGGTTGAGGGCCCTCTGCACTCAGGCAGATGGCGAGTTGTTCGGATCGTATGTCGGTGGTGTCATCACGACAATCATGGTGGGGTGGGTGAGACATTCCCTTGGTAATCGGAATCACGGCACGCGGCGAAAAGTGAGTGATCGAGATCGCAGAAGAGGCATGAAAAAGCCCGGCGGACAGAGTCCGACCGGGCCGTGGCTTGGGGATTTGGAGGGGAAAGATCTACTGGATGCGAACCGTACCGCTTGCTTGAGAAGAACTGTGGTTCTTGTTGCCTGCAAACTGGGCCGAGAAATTCACCGTTGAACCTGCCGTGGCGGTTCGTGGAGCCGTCCATCGAACGGTTGCCACGCCGCGACCATTGGTCTGACCGGTGATGCTTTGACCGTTTACGTTGAACGTCACGCTCTGGCGAGCCATCGACTGGGATCGCTGAGAACTGCTCAAGGTCGCGGTAAGCGTGACCGCTCGACCCGGTCGAACCGAGGCGTTGCGGGTCTGCATAGAGGTCGCGATCTCCTTGACCTCGAACGGAGCCTGAACATACTGGCTGCCGCCTAGCGATGCCATGAAGTCGCTTCCACCCGCTTCCTGGTCCTTCGGAACCGTATACATCATGCGTGCGTTCCCGTTTGCATCGGCTTGAACGGTTCCCACCGTTCGTCCATCGAGTACGAACTTCACGGATCGTCGTTGGCTCCGTGTGCTGCTCGAGGATCGTTGGCTTCGAGACGCCGGTTCCGAAACTCGGGCTTGAAGAGTGACCTGCTCACCAGGGAAGGCTGCCAGCGGAGTCAGGGTAAGAGTGGGCTCTGGGGCAGGAGCCGGAGGATTGCTGCCCGTTCCATCCACGTTTGGAATAGCCCACTTCACGGGCATACTCTCGCCCGTTCGAATATCCCATTGATATCCAACCGCGATCCCGTTGTCGTTCAATCCTTGAGCAAAGCCTACAAACCGCGATTCGGTGGTGGGCAACTCTTCGGGCTGCGCATTGGTCCAGACCACCGGTCGAAGTTGCGCATAGACGTCCTCGCCGGTTCGATAAGCCCACCCAGCGGCTTGATTCTTTCCATTGATTCGCGATACGAAACCGTAAAACTGATTATCAAAGGAGCCCAAAACGGTGGGATTGGAGTTTGAATCAACCACGACCAGCTGTAGGCTGCCGGTAACGGAATCGTAGCCCGTAACAGTGACCGTTCCCGATTCATTGATTCCAAAACATCTGGATTCAAGGAAGTTCGAGATGATCGGCGAAATCGACTCGTCGTTCCAGACGACGGCGGTCTTGTCGGTGTTCGTCGGGTTGTACGTCAGGCCAACGATCTTTCCGCTTTCATTGATGGATGTGGCGTACGAGTTGGTCTCCGGCCCTTCTAGGAGAGGGAGCAACGAGAGCGCGCCGTTCTTCCAGATTGCGGCACGCTTGGTGGATTCATCGGTCTTCACCCATCCAACAGCGGTTCCGGCGCTGTTCACATCATGCACCGCGCTGCCAAATCCAAGATCGGGAAGAACTTGAAGCTGCCCGTTTTGCCACATGGCTGCCCGACTCGTTTGGCCGAACTCTGGGAGAAGGACGCCTCCGATGATTCCATTGTCACTAATGGCGGATGCGTAACCGCTTCCAAAGCTGCCCGTGCTAAGGGTGCTGAGAACATCGTTGTTCCAGACAGCCGGGCGGGATCGGAAGGTTTCTACTTCGCTAACGAGTCCTACAATAACTCCAGCGTTGTTGGCATCATTGGCGAGGCCGCCGTTTCCAAGGGTGGGCAATACGGTTTGGGCTCCGGCAAATGCCGATGCAAGTGCAGCAATCGCAATGAGTGAGAAGCGAAAGCGAGAAGTCAGATTGTTCATTCGATTATCCTCAGCGCCGAGGCGCGAATACGATATAGGTATACAATCAGCCACTCACTGATGTTTCCTGCGCGCAGATGAAACTAAATTGAAGTTGGGACAGGTTGTCTCATTTGTCCCAACTTAGTCTGTTTCGCACTCTTCGTCGTGGGCTCTTGCTTGCGGTTCTTCGGTTGCCTCGAACCAAACCATGAGGATTCTCGTGGGGGTGGGAGAGTCGGCGGGCATCTCGGATTCATACCGGTGTCGGTATCGAGACCAGAAACTTGCGCCGTCACCAGGATTGAGAATGAACTGTTCTTTGCCAACGGTCAAGCGCAATCTTCCCTGGAGGCAGTAAACGAACTCCTCGCCCGAGTGTCTAAAACCGGGGATCTCTTGGTCGCCGTGCACCTCCATCAGAGCAGACTGAATGTTCCCACCTTCCAGCAAGCACTCGTGGTTGATGGCGAAGCCGGAGACGTAGCGGAGGCCGGAAAGTCGCTTCCGCTCCTCCGGGTTTTCGACAACGTCGAAGTCTTGAATCGTCTTCGGGGCGCTCTTACGACGGAAGGCGATGCGCCATTGATCTTCGGCGTACCGATGGACGCGAACCTTGGAGTCGTCCTTTCTCTCCGGTATCAGGAGGTTGGGCAGGATCGTCTGCAGACAGTCGCAAAGCCTTGTAAGGTTGGCTTCGCTGATCGGTAGTCCTTGCTCGATCCGCAGAACGGTGTTCTTGCTGATCTGGGCGCGTTCGGCAAGATCGCGGATGGTAAGCCCGCGGTTCTCTCGAATCTTTTTCAGCCTGGCGCCAACGATTTTGGCCGCCTCAAGGGTGTCGCTCACTCCGGTCCATTCGGTGACTGGCATCTCTGGGGGGTCTACGGAAAGATTCTTGCAACCGTTCCGAAAACAAAAAAGAGCCGAGCGGTACGCTCGGCTCTTTCGAAGTGAACGAAGATGTCCTTAGTTGGACTCTTCTTCGTCCTCGGTCGCCTCTTCCTCAACGATTGCGTTGGGGTCGAAAACGACGACTTGAATGTTTGCATCGACGGAAAGGTGAAGGTCGAGCTCAACGTCAAACGTTCCGAGTCGCTTGATCGGTTCGACGAGAGCAACCTGCTTCTTCTCCAGTTCCACACCCGTGGCTGCCTTCAGAGCGTCGGCAACGTTTTGCGCGGTGATCGCACCGAAGAGTCGTTGACCGTCTGCACCAAGCTTGCCCTCGATCTTAAGGACAGTGCCATCCAGCTTGGCCTTCAAAGCTTCTGCATTTGCCTTCTCGCCTGCGGACTTCTCTGCAAGTCGAGCCAGTCGCTTCTCAAGTGCGGCAACCTGGGTCTTATCGGCAAGGATCGCCAATCCGCGAGGGAACAGGTAGTTCCGGGCAAATCCGTCGGCAACGGTCACGACCGTACCGGCCTTTCCGACCTTCGGAACCGTCTGGTTGAGAATCACTTTCATCGTTACAAACCTTCGCTTCGTCTCAGTTCTTCGATCCTGGCGGCGCGCGAACTTACTTCACAATGCCGATTCCGATCGTTGGCGCATTCTGTTGGAATACGCGGTCCATGCCCACCCAGCCTAAGACTCCTTTGCCGAAGTTGTGGCTGAATCGGAAGTCAAACCGAGGGTCGTTGATATCCCAGAAGTCACCTCGCCAGGACCAAGTCGAACCAATCCGATAATCTACCCCAAGCCCAGGCCTAGATGCAAATACCCCGTAACGCAATCCCCAATTACTGTCAAGGGGTTTGCCGATCTGGGCCGTCAACCGGTTGCTGTAGAACGCGTCGAACACGCCAAGGCTCAGGTAACCGTCTTTCTGGGGAATATTGAAGGTAACGTCAGTTCGATAGTAGTCCGGACTGGTCTCCCGCATCACGTCCATCCGAGACGTCATTCCAGCCAGGGGATTCGGTGCGCCTTTCCCAAGCGTGCCGCCCACCTTGTCGATCGCGCCCTTCACTTGGTCTTCGATCTCGCTGGCTTTCTTCATCACCTCGTTGAGGCGATCCATCAGTTCGATCGTGCGTTTGGAGATTTCCTTTCCATCGGAAGTGATGACCTCCATGTTGGCGGCGATCTTTTCGCCAGAGATCGCCATCTTCTCACCCGATCCAGCCATCTTGACGCCGCTGTCCGTCATCAGGGCTACGTTCTTGGTGCTGGTCTTGATGTTTTCTTGGAAGGCTGGATCGCCGATGATGGCGTTCATGGAAGCAACCATGTCATCGGCCTTCTTCGCTGTCGAGTTGAGCGTCTTCATCATCTCATCGACATTGCCCTGGAACTTGCCCGACTGAACGTACTTGGCCATCTCCTTGGTCATGGCGCTCACGTCGGTCATCATCGCGGCGGCTTCGGTCATCGACTTTTTGATTGCGAGTCGATTGTCTGCCATGAGGCCGTTCACACCCTGGGCGGTCTTCCCGAACTCAGCAATGGTCTTGTCCATGCTCGCCATGAGCGACTTCACACTGCCGATCAACTCGCCGTCTTCCATGAGCTTTCGAAAGGCGCGCATGGTTGCCACCATTTCGTCGACCGCTTTCTCTCCGTTCGGGAGGAAGCTGTCGAGCGCCTTTGCTTTGCGACCCGGAATCACCTCGCCGGCAGCGAGAACGCCAGAAGCGGCGGAGGGCGGGATGAGGTTGATATAGGTGTCGCCGAGGCCCGTGAGCGAAGAGGGAAGAACGGCGACCGTACCGCGAGGAATCTCGTTCTTAACGTCCACCAAGAGGCGCGCGACGGTAGGTGACTTCAGCTCGACTTTGGAAACCGTTCCAACGGTCACACCTGCCATCAACAAGCGCGTGCCGGCGGTCACTCCCGTGGCATCTTCCATTTCGATGCTGAGGGGCGTGGTTTTTGCGCCGAACATCCCTTTGCCTAGGAAGGAGAGAGCACCGTACGTCAACCCTCCGAACACCACCACAAGGGCTCCTACTCGCGCCGCCGCGTTCATATCGGATCATTGTAACCGCTTAAACCGCCGAAGCCGGTAAGTCTACGAGTAGGATGAGTCCAACGAACCGCCGGTTTCGAGGAAGAACCTTTCGGATCGATGATCGAGATGGGGTCCGAAAATGCCGTTCGATTCGCTCAAATGAGTGGTTTGAACCATCGGGACCTACCACAAAGACCATCCGCCGCCGATATTCGTAGTAAAGGTGGAAGGCGCACCCAATGCCTAGGCACGAGGTCCGAACGGGTCGAAAGCTCCAGTTCAGGAACGAACTGCTCGGATTGAGTGTCCAACCAGAAACAAACGGTCGATTCGCCTAAAAACCGAATCGGTTGGGCAGATCTAACCGACGATTCAAAGGAAGTCAATTTCGGTACCCGGTGATAAAACTGGGCTGACGGTAAACTTCACCACATTCGTCGATTCGGAAAACGCCCTTCCTCCGTCTAAGCTATGTCGGGAGAGCGCGGACTCAAATTCCGCGATGGTTCCGAAAACAGTAGCGCAGCGGCGATCGAATGTCGGACGTCGATTGGGCGTATGTAGAGCGGTGAGAGCGAAGAGTTCTCATCGAAGGTAACGAAGAAAAAGACTATGTGGCAACGCTTTACAGAAAGAGCGCGGAAAGTTGTTTTCTACGCGCAAGAAGAAGCTCAGAAGTTCGGTGAGGGATACGTCTCCACGGAACATCTGCTTCTGGGTCTCGTTCGAGAATCCGACAGCGTCGCCGCTCGTGTGCTCGAAAAGTTGGGCGTCAGTCTCACTCGTATTCGGGGAGAAGTTGAAAAGCAGCTTCCTCGTGGCGACGCTCGGCCCAATCAGGACATGACGTTGACGCCTCGTGCCAAGCGAGTCATCGACTTGGCTTACGATGAGGCGCGGAATCTTAACAACAACTACATTGGAACGGAGCACCTCTTGCTCGGTCTCATTCGCGAAGGCGATGGGCTGGCAGGACGAGTTCTTGCCAAACTCGGCGTCGAGCTAGAAAAGGCTCGCCGAGAGGTAATGGCGCTCCAAGACAATGAGACGCAAACGAAGAGTCCTTCCGGCGGAAGCCGATCTCAAAAGGAGACTTCGAATGCCAAGACTCAAACGCTTGATGAGTTCGGTCGTGACCTTACCGAACTTGCTCGAGAAGGCAAGCTGGACCCCGTCGTGGGTCGGCAATCTGAAATCGAGCGCGTGATGCAGATCCTTTGCCGACGCACGAAGAACAATCCGTGTCTGATCGGCGATCCGGGCGTGGGCAAAACCGCCATTGCCGAGGGCATGGCCCTGCGCATCGTTTCCGGAGACATTCCGGATCTGCTCAAAGACAAGCGACTGATCGCTTTGGATCTTGCCGGATTGGTTGCGGGAACGAAATACCGCGGCGAATTCGAAGAGCGCATGAAGAAGGTGATGGAAGAAGTCCGAAAGTCGGACGGTCAAGTCATCCTCTTCATCGACGAGCTTCACACGTTGGTTGGAGCCGGTGCCGCCGAGGGCGCCATCGACGCTTCCAACATCATGAAGCCTGCTCTGGCACGTGGCGAACTGCAATGCATCGGCGCCACCACCCAAGACGAATTCCGAAAGTACATCGAAAAGGATGCGGCTTTGGAACGACGCTTCCAAGCGGTCAAGGTTAAGGAGCCGAGCGAGGACGAGGCGATCGAGATCATGAAGGGACTGCGCGAGCGATACGAAGCGCACCACCATGTCGAGATCACCGACGACGCCATCGTTTCGGCGGTTCAACTTTCCAACCGATACATCAGCGATCGGTCGTTGCCAGACAAGGCCATCGACCTCATTGATGAAGCGGCTTCTCGTGTGCGATTGCAGCAAAGCCTGCCGCCCGCAGATGTTCGAGCCGACCGAGTGAAGTTGAACAAGATGCAGACCGACGTCGAGCATCTTCGAAAGAGGAACCAAGAGCCAGACCGTCTGGAGCAGATGGAGAAGGAGCTCGAGGAGCTTGAACTGAGCGTTCGCGACCGCGAAGAAGAGTGGAACAACCGGGAGAAGATTGAACCGGTGGTTTCCGAAGGCGAGATCGCTCAAATTGTTCAGTCTTGGACCGGTATTCCGGTGATGAAGTTGGTTGAAACGGAGAGCCAAAAGCTGCTTCGTATGGAGGACGACCTCCACAAGCGCATCATCGGTCAAGAGGATGCGGTGAGAGCCGTGTCCCGAGCCATTCGACGTTCGAGAAGCGGTTTGAAGGATCCGAAGCGACCGATGGGAAGCTTCATCTTCCTTGGTCCAACGGGCGTTGGAAAAACCGAGTTGGCAAAGGCTCTTGCGAGCTACCTGTACGACAAGGATTCCAACATGGTCCGAATCGACATGTCCGAGTACATGGAGCGGTTCGCGATCTCCCGACTGGTGGGAGCGCCTCCAGGATACGTTGGATACGATGAGGGCGGTCAGCTCACCGAAGCGGTGCGCCGAAACCCTTATTGTGTGGTCTTGCTCGATGAGATCGAGAAAGCTCACCCTGAAGTGTTCAACCTCCTGCTGCAGGTACTGGAAGACGGTCAGCTGACCGACAGCCAGGGCCGCACCGTGGACTTCCGAAACACGATTATCATCATGACGTCCAACGTCGGTGTCCGACCGATCGAACTGGATAAGGGACTCGGCTTCCGAGACACCCGCCAGGATCACTCGGATCCGAAGGTGTACGAATCCATGAAGAACAAGATGATGGAGGAGATGCGCAAGCTGTTCCGACCGGAGTTCTTGAACCGTGTGGACGAAACCATCGTGTTCCAACACCTCAAGAAGGAAGAGATTCTCACCATCGCCGACCTGTATCTCACTCGCGTGAACGAGCAGGCAAAGGCGGCGGGAATCACCATCGACCTCAGCGAAGCCGTCAAGAGCCTATTGGTGGACAAGGGTTACGACCCGAACCTGGGCGCTCGACCGCTACGACGAGCGGTTCAGCGGTACATCGAAGATCCGCTAAGCGAAGAGCTCTTGCTTGGCACCTTCACCGCAGGCGACGAGATTGTTGCCGATCTGGAAGAGGACGAGAAGATCGTCTTCCGAAAGAAGGAGCCGGGTGAGGGCGGTTCGGAGACCGAGAAAGAGCTAGTTACGAACTAGTTCGATTTCGAAAGACATAGAAGAGGACTCAGAATGCTGAGTCCTCTTTTTTTGGGTTCGCAAGTAACTCAATGTTAAGAAGATGCGATAATACGAGGGCTCCCCATTAAGCGAGTTTTCGAAATGAATTTACGACTCCGTTTAACTTCACTCTCGGTCCTTGCGCTCCTTGTGGTCTCGGCTTCGGCCGTTGCGGGACAGGCGCCGACGCAGAGTATTCAGGACCTTCGAAAACGAGCTGAATCGGTCTCGGCACAAATCGGTGATCTTCTCAAAGCGGGTGTTTTGGACTCGTCTGACGAAGCGATTGAACTTCTCAAGAAGCTGACCCAAGAACTTGCCGAGATTCGAGCGAGCCTCAAGCGGTTGGAAGACGCCAAAGTACCCCCCGCTGCCACCCCAAGGACGGGCTACGCGTTGAACGGAACGTTTCCGATTACGCTCAACGAGTCGTACATCGGCAAGTCGTTCTTCAGCGGTTTCCAGCAGTATCAATACACTAACACCGACCAGCTTAACGGTCCGAACGATGCGTTTCGAAGCCGACGGGTTCGTTGGAACTTCAATCACCTTGCCAACGAGAAGACTCTCGGGCGGGTGAGTTTGGAAATGGGTTCGGGTGTGAACCAAACCACGGCACAAGTCCGGGACGCCCTGATCCAGTATCGACCAAATGGATTCTTCACTCCGAAGGGTATTTCGTTCACTTTTGGCCAGCAGAATGCTCCGCTCGGATATGAGATTTCTTACCCGTCTCCAACGCGTTTGTGGCCCGAGCGTGCTCAGTACGAGCAAGCCTTTTTTGGTGGCGAGCGGGGACGTGGTCTGCTGATTCACTCCGGCGATACGAAGAACTTCATTTACGCCGGACCTTGGAACGCCCTAAACGTCAACGATTTTGAGCAGGTGAATAATCCTGCGGGTGGCGATAGCGAAGTCGGCATCGTCGGCGGTGCTCGTTTCACGAACGGACATTGGTCGGGAGGCGTGTCTGCGCTGTTCACGAACCGACCGCAGTTCGAGACCGGAACGGTGACGTTGCCGAACGTCAAGCGAGAGTTTCAATACATCGACCTCACTTACAGCGATCCCAAGTCTCGGTTCGTCATTCGCACCGAAGCCATGACGGGAACGGACCGAAACCCGGTTGTCACTGCAAACTCGATCAATCACGCACGATTCGCAGCAGGGACTCGCTTCACCGGCTATCACGGTTCGTTCGATCTGAACCTCCGCAAAGGGCACTTCGCCGTTCTGCGGTATGAAATGTTCGACCGTGACCGAGCAGGCGTCGCCGACGCAATCAGCCTATGGGGTCTCGGATGGGTTCTCGACGTCAATCCGAACCTGCGCTACTCCATCACCCACGAGTGGGTAGCGGATGGCCTGCGCCAGCGTCTGGGACAAACCCAGTACGGGCTCTCAACCTTCCGCGCCCAGTATCGATTCTAATCCCGAACGTTTTGCTGACCGGGCATGATTTCACGCTCGGTCTGGCGCCAAAACAGACGCACGTTGTCGGGCTTTTCGACCTGTAACTCATAGGCATTGCCCTTCGGCGTGAGTTTCACCGAGACTTGACCATGCCGTGTGAATGTTCGCACGGTGACCTCTTCTGTCAACGGAATATTTGGATCGAGTAGGAAGTCGTCGCCTCCAAGTGTTTTCGGTCTAAGACCCGCCACACTAGCGACCAGGTGATAGACCGGGTGGGCAGACCATGCGTGGCAATCAGACCGAGACGGCTCCGGCTTTTCGACCAGGGTGCGCATGCCTCTGCGCAATTGATCGGTCCAAGTCGGCGAGAGGTATCGAACGATGTCGTCTGCTCGACCCTTCGCGGCCAAGGCCTCGAAGAGGTAGTGCATGAAGTAAATGGTGGGTACTTCCCGCCCAGGCAGATCGCGGTCGAGTTGGCTCGGCTTCACTGCCTTGCAGAGCTCTCGGTCTAAAGCTCCGAGACAGAGCGTATGAAGCGACCGGGTGGTCTCTTTGGGTCCGTCTTTGTCTAGGAACGGCTTCAGAAGCCTTCGCAACTCGTCTCGACGACTCTGGTATGGGTCGGTCAATCCAAGCCATCGAGAGAGGTCGCCAACCCATTGCATTGCGAGAAGGACTTGAAGGTTGAGGGCCGTATTCAGGCCACCCGGTTCGGCGCCGGGCGGAACGCCCGTTTTCCAGTTCGGTACCCAGTCCACAAAGTTCCAACCCTCGGGGGCTTCGATCCAACCCTTTAACGAGCCCTCGGCAACCGTGTTCATCTCGAACGCGTCGATCACCGAACGGCATCCCGGCAAGAGTGTTTTGACGAATGACTTGTCGCCTCGCCAGAGAGCGTAGTCGTAAACCATTCCTACCAACCAGAGACCGAAGGGAGGAATGATCTGTCGACTGTTGCTTGGGTAACGAGACTGAGTAAATCCGGTGTTAGGGGTGCGCGACCAGTCGAGCATTTGTAGCGCCTTTCGCACCAGACGATCGTCTTTCGCAACGATCATCGTGACAAGCGCCTGGATTCTGGTGTCGCCGATGTACTGGAGCTGCTCGTAGTAGGGGCAGTCCATAAACGTCTCATGTGAACACATCTGGAGCGTCCTTACCCCCAGTTCTTGGATCCGATTCAGGTCCGTCTGAGCGGTTAGGAACGGGACCTGCGGAGGATCGATCGGGTACCTGGTCTCCATGAGCTGGAACCCTCGGATTTCCAGTGAAGAGTTAAGGTTTTCGACAATAACTTCTACATATCTTCCGGCATTCCACCAAAAAGCTTCAAAGTCGGCGGGATGGCCGCCCACGACCAAAGTGTCTCGCAAAGCGGGCTGATCGGTCCACATTGCCCTCATCCATTTGCCTTCTATCTCGTCGCGATTACCCTTCTCCCAGGGACCCGCTTTCTCGAATAATCCTTCCAGAAAGCCAACGTGAATCGTTGCCCCTTGCCCCCCGGATGTCTTGATTGCGGGGTAGGCGCAAACGTAGTCACCGAGGTCGATGATGGCGCGGAGTTTGGTGTTAGGTGGAATTTGGAGACTCTCTCCATTCATGAGCCGTTGGAACTTCTCGACCCATTCGGGAAGGTTGTCTTTCTCGGCAATCGGGACCACCGCGAAATTCGCCGCCGGCACCGATACGTGGCGGACCTTTGCGTTCGACCAAGCTCTTGCCATCATCGGCGGCAGAGTTGCCGATCTCAACCGATGCCTTGGACCGACATCGTTTACATCCCAACGAACGGCAGTTTCCGCCTTGATTGCAGGGGCCCAGTTGGATCCCTCACCGAGTTCCACAGCAAGATCTTGCTTGTTTGCGTCGAGAACGATGCGATCGCCCACCGCAAACGCACCGTATCGAGGGTTGAAAGAGAATCCCTGCCAAACCGAGACCTCCCAGGGCGCAAAGCCGGTGCCCAGGATGCTCCGATAATTCTTGTCCTCCACACCAAGGAGGAATCCATGGCCTACCGTCATTTGGGCATAGGGGGCTCGGTCGCGGAACGACCAAACGGTTGCCGCAAGGGTGTGCGTGCCGGCCGGAAGTGAGAGTTTGAAGGATTC